>JADHOA010000045.1 GCA_016779185.1 Rubripirellula sp. | reverse complement strand
GTCAATTTACCACCTTCAACGACATCCCACGTTTTCTTTTCCGCCGGCTGAATCGAGAGGGGGGCAACTTCTTCACCGCTCACCGACACAATCACGGATTGCAACAACCTGGGTTCAGGTATCTCTTGCCAATGATCCTGCACGGGCCAAGCCATTGATGCGAGTCGGCCGATTCGCTCGACAACCTCGCCATTGATTTCAGCTCGCGCGAAAAACTTAGACTCCTTAAAACCAGCTGGTGCGCCTTCATCTGCCGTCACCAAAAGCATCCCATGATTCTCTCCTTCGGCCAGATGAAGTCCCGTTGCCGTCACACCGTCAGGAAGGTTCTCAAGAAACAACTCAATCGGCCCGTTGAATCCATCTCGTCGCAGAACCACAATTTCCAATGGCATGGTCGACCCATTGCGTAGAGCGATCGGTTTAGAGACCGCATTTCGATCTCCATTCCTCAATTCCATATGCATTGCCCAACCAACCACCGAAAAATCAGGTTGTGCACGGCGAATGATGAGGCGGTATAGATTCCTTGGGTCGTCCCTTGTACCACCAAAAAGATCAACGAGACGAACGACGTAAGTCCCGTCCTCTGGTAGTGTCACTTCTCCTAAAACGTCAGGCGAACCTGCGTTATAAGGTGGTCCATCGTAGGCGTAATGATTCGTAGAGACTTTAACTGGACTGGCAATGTCGTTCAGCTCCACGACATCTTCGTAGCGAGAACCATCGTCCGAAGAGACGACACGCTGGATTAGAACGGCAACGTCCGTTGGTCGCCCTAGACGTTCAGAACCAACTTCCACCCACCATGAATCGCCTTTCTTCCCCTCAAACTGAAACAGATCCACATCGGCGGCCTTAGCAAAGGTGCCGCTCAAATCGCAGGGCAATTGAACAACCTGCGGTTGGGAATAATCGTCATTCGGCTCTTGTTCGGTCAGCGGGGCGATGTCGATCAGGCCATTTGGTGGCCACGAAAAAGCGTTAACCGCAAGCACTCCATCGGATGCCGTAGCCAGTGTCGATTCACTTGCCTCCTGCAATTTCAATCGAAAGAAAAACTCTGCACCGCCCTTGAAAGTCAACTCATGGATCTTGATATAGAACCGTCCAGCGTGAGGAGCCGTGAAATCAATTCGATCACCTCGGCGCTGCACAACCAGATCACGTCCCTGATCATCGGCGACGATCAACACCGCATTGAGTTTTGACTCAATCTCCTTTGCCGCACATTCAATCAGCAACCGCTGTCCCTGTTCACAGTCGATTTGGTAATAACAAATGGAGCGAGCAGGCATGGATGCGTTACACACCGACGGAACATTCAGCAGCAGTGCGTCTTCGAGAGAGGTCGCGGGTTTTAGCTGAGTGATTTCCGGCAAACTAGATAGTGAGAAGGCACGCGGGGAAGAAATCCCCAACCGAGTATGCACTCTCGCTTCGACGAGCCCCGTCTCACAGTTCTCAGGAATCGTCACCAAGAATCGATCATCGATCAGGTTGCCACTGTCATCAACAACATTTTCAACCTTCAACCTTGGGTCAGAAAACATCAAATGACGAGGACCGTCGAGATACTGACCTGCAATTTGTAGTTCAACCGTGGTACCTATCTGACCACCCATTGGCATCGTGGTTGTCAAACGTGGCATAGGAAGAATCACCGACTGGGCCTGCAGTTCTACCGGCGAAATCAATAAACCACACCCCACGAGAAACCCAGACAAGCAAAGCGAGACCCATCCAATAACAGGCAATCGCGATTCATGAATCAGGACAGGCGCATTCGTGAAATTTTTCTTTTCCATCAAACTTTCTATCTTATCTTGCCCACAGAACAGACAACCAAAACTCTCTCTCTCTCTTTAGGGTAAAGCCCCACCTAATCGAAGACTCATTCATGGTGGCCGCTCATGGTTAGATCGTCTCCGACCGCAACGGGCTGGAAAACAAACTTCGTAACATCAAGAAGACACCGGATTATCAAGCCTTGCAAAACGCCTCGGCATCGATCCCCGACAAAATCACTCAATGATTGAACAAGAACTCCTTCGTATTCATGATCGCCCAGAGTAGATCCTGAAAGTTTTCTCGTCTCGCGACAGATTCACTGATCGCATTACCCGAAGCATCGAACCTGGATTCCTGAAAGTACGAGGTTGCCACTGCGATTTCCGCTTCGGTTGCGTCGCGCGAAAATGCTTTTCGGTACACCTCATGGATCTGCTCTGACAAGTCCGTCGTCTGATCTGACAATCGCTTTGCGGTACCCTCTGCCGAAGATAGCTTTGAACGGACATCCGACGCATTGATGAGGTGTAAACTTTGAGCAAGACTGGCAGTCTCCACTCGCTCACATTCGCAGACGCTCTGATTTTCAGGTCGGCCAAAAACCTTTAAGAACTCTGACGAGCGATTGTAACTATTGTCTGGTAACGCGATCGCACGAGTCCCTGGGGGCAGATTGGCGAAGTCCGTTTTCCCACCAGTCAGATCGTCGATCGAATCCAACAACACCTCCGCCTGTAATCGCTTGGGATAATACCGAGAGTAGTTCTGGAGATCGACCTGGTTGTACTCGTTCGGAATCGAGCTCAACTGGTAGGACGACGACATGGTGATTGTTTTCACCAGTTGCTTTAGGTCGTAACCACTTTCAACAAAAGAATCGGCAAGTGCATTGAGCAACTCGGGATTCGATGGTGGATTCGTATCCCGAATATCATCCTCGGGCTCGATCAATCCGCGACTCAGAAAATGTTTCCAGTAGCGGTTCACCAATGACTTCGCAAAGAAAGGATTCTCTGGCAGCGCAAGCCAGTTCGCAAGTTTTAATCGTGGGTCTTCCTCCGCTCGAATCTGACCGACTTGATCCCCAAGCGCCATCGGACGCACCGTTGTCCCTGTTTTCAAGTTCTCGGCTTCTGCAATTCCACGCTGATGAAAAATCATATCCTCACCCCGCGTTCCAGTTGGCTTGCGACCTACACGAGTAAAAAATGCAGTCAGTCCATAATAGTCATCCTGACTCCACCTCTCGAATGGATGATGATGACACTGAGCACACTGCATTCGTACACCCAAAAACAACTGTGCAACATCCTCCATCTGTTGCTTGGGCTCTTTGACTCGTTTGTACCAGGCAACTGCAGGGTTGCCGATCACGGTGCCCGTGGCAGCGAGTAATTCTCGCACCAGTTGATCGTAGGGCACATTGGCCAGCAAACTATCTCGTATCCAAGCATGGAAAGCGAAATTAGAGGTGATGTCACTGGCTTCATCGCGTCGATTCTTGAGCAGAGCGGTCCATTTGTTCGCGAAATAATCAGCGTATTGAGGACTCTTCAACAAATCATCAATACACGCTTCGCGACGATTCGGCGATTGGTCGGCAAGAAATCGCTCTAACTCTTCAGGTGTGGGCAATCGTCCAGCAATGTCCAACGTAACTCTTCGAATAAATGTTGTGTCATCACATAGTGGCGATGAAGGGATACCAAGCATTTCTAGGTTTTCGAAGACGTAGTCATCGATGAAGTTTCCTCGTGGCACTTCCGAATCAACCTGAACCCCCAACGGTATTGACCCGAGATACACTGCGACTTGTCCTTGATACCGCACCATGATGGAGACGTTACCTGGGAGATCACTCGCTGAAACCATTCCTGATTCATCAACCGAGGCTAACGCCACTTGGTTGGACTCAAACAGAGCTAAATCTGTAACATTTCGGGAGCTCCCGTCACTGTAATGAGCCATAGCGGTAAGCTGCTGCAAGCCTTCGCGAGGTAAAGTTCCTTTTGCCGGAAGTACCTCAATTCGCTCGAGGGAAGCGTTCGTGCCAGAGTCCCACTTCGTCCCCTGCTTAATCCAGTCACGCAGCACTTGATACTCTTTGGATCCTTTCTCGATCCGAACCCCGCCACCATGAGGAACGACTGCAGCCGCTTTTAGTAAAAGCAAACTCTGATCAGGAGCTGCAGGAAAAAGTCGCCTACCACGACCCTCGTTCACAAGATGCTCGTAATCTTCCCTCGGCTCAAAACCCAGCAACGACAATTCAAAACCGTTTTGACCACCGCCCGCTTTGGCATGACAGACGCCCGCATTACAGCCCGCTTTTGTCAAGATTGGCATCACGTCGTTTTGAAAATTGACGGCTGCAACGTCTCTGATCCCAACTGAATCAGTAGCACAAGCATCGCGAATCTGTGGTTCTGCGAAAAAAAGCAACCCTAACGCAACCCACATCATCGAATTCAATGTGAGACGATCTCGAACTGGTACGGATTTACTTTTCAATAAAACCAACGGTCCACCTAAAGAGGAGTCAAACGGCAACCCAACTCAATCATTTTTGCATCCTTGCGCAACGCAAGAGTGATGCATTGGAAGCGAATGACAAACAACAGAAATCAAACTGCCAACAACTTCACCACGCACAGTATCAAACTCAGAGAATGGAACCATCGCTCACCTGGTGATTCTGCCATCCACGCCAACAGGCACTTTCCCAACACCCAAAGAATCGTGGCGCAAACGAGGTGCTTAGCGTCCCATTCACCAAGGCATCAGTTTACTGGGGTGCATGTCCCATGTCCACTTTTTGGGTGTTTTGCGATTCAATCTTTGAGACTAGCGTACCGGTCATTTCGATCATTCGCTCCTCATGAACGTCCTCTAGATCGATCGTGGATCAAATTCCTAACAAATACAGCAAACCGAACGGCTTGCACAATAAGGCCGATCAGCTCACCTATCGGGCACAAAAAAAACGCAGGCCAATGCTTTTTCAAACATTACCTGCGATAAAAGGAAGACGATCGAACCGTTGACTGTGATAAATGAGTCGTTCGGAACATCGAATGATCAAGGGTGGGGCCAAGTGCATCCCAACCGAGAAGACTAATCCCTTGATTCTGGACGACGTGGAACTTCTCCTCCTGGACGAGGGCCTCGGCCATCCGGACGACCACCGGCACCTGCTGGACCACGCCCAGGACGAGCTCCGTCTGGACCTGCTTGCTGCATTCGTCCCATCATTTCCCTTAGTTCATCTCGAGAAATTGCTCCGTCTCCATTTTGATCAATTCGATCGAGGCGGGCTGCCATTTGCTCGGGAATTTCGTCACCACGTAATTGGCCGTCTTTGTTCGCATCGCGTTGCTCGAACATTCTACTCATCATTTCGCCACGCCCGACAACTGATCGATCGCCTCCAGCCACAGGCCCTTTTGGCCCGCGACCCTCCGGTCCTGGCTGATTCGGTGCCTGACCTTCAACGCCACCGGGGCGGCGAGCAGCCATCTCACCGCGCTGTGCCATGCTTGGTCGCAGCTCATCGGTGGTTAGATTGCCGTCGCCATTACGATCAAGTTTCTTCAATGCTGCAGAGGCTTCAGAGATCTCCTTGGCTGAAATGCTCCCGTCTTTATCAGCATCCAAAACGCCAATCACAGGAATCATTCGAAGCATCATTTCAGGGTTCATTCCTGATCGCCATGCCATGGGACCAAATCCGCCCGCGTCCGGACGACCAGCAGCAGGACCAGCACCTCGGGGACCGCCTGGTCCGGGGCCGCTTGGTCCGGGGCCGCCTGGTCCGAAGCCTTGGGGACCGCGTCCCTGAGAACCGGGACCTTGAGAACCGGGACCTTGAGGACCGGGACCAAATCCTGGCCGCCCTTGACCACCAGGACCTCTTCCCGAAGGAGGGCCACCAGCACGTGGACCAAGGTCACCTTCAACTCGCACTTCTTTACCTCCTCTTCGGCCATCCGGACGCTGATCGTCATCGGCACACGCAAAAGATGAGGTCGCCACGACTCCCGCGAGGAGCAGAGCGTGACGTGAACTCAGTAAATAAGCAGCAAAGGGTCGGTAGAGTTTCATTGAACTTTCTTTCAAAAAAAGGATAGGTGACGTGGGAATGCCATTCATCACGCCGCATATTTTCGCGGATTCCGACAATGCCACACCAAGCAAGTTATGCCACTCGTCACACACCCAACATTGTTGACCGAACAGTAAGCAAGACAAGGAGAACCAACTGCGTTGCATCTTTTTCAGCAACTCCAACCCACAAAATTCAGCCTAAGGCTCGCATGCGTGACACAGGACTGAACAATGGGGAGTAACCAAAATACAAAACGTTGCCGTCTAATCGATTCGACCGCAACGATGCACTCACATTGGCTCGCGGTATTCGTTCTAACACCACTACCCTAATAGAAGTTCCGAGTGCCTCAAGTTTTTATCCACCACAGCCAGTCGGAACGGGGTAAGTGTCGCTCGATGGTTTTAGACGGAGCGATTGAACCAGAAGGGGCGATTGAATCTGGGCTATCGAATAACGGGACAGACGTCAAACCACTCGCGTCCTTGATTGTGCATCCATTCCCCAATCTCCACCGGGCCCCAATTCCCCGTTTGATAACTGAAGAGTTCTGGAGCTGCGGGGCTGTTCCAAGCCGCAATCACGGGATCAATGATTCCCCAAGCTAATTCCACTTCGTCGCTGCGAGCAAAAAGACTCGCGTCGCCATTGATGGCGTCTAAGAGCAAACGCTGGTAAGCATCGGGTAAGTCGTTCTCGCCAGAGTGGTCTTGGAAGCTGAAGTCCAAGGTACTGGTTCGTGTCTTCATGTCGGAGTCGGGCACCTTGGTTTCAAAGTGCATTTGAATCCCTTCGGCAGGTTGGACTTGAATCACCAGTCGGTTTCCAACGGGTACGCGAGTCTTGGATCCAAAAAGAATGTGAGGTACCTGCTTAAATTGAATCACAATCTGCGTGGTTCGGCATGACATGCCTTTGCCACTTCTTAAATAGAAGGGCACATCCTTCCAACGCCAGTTATCGCAGTAAAGCTTGATGGCAGCATAGGTCGCCGTCTGACTACCCGCAGGAACCCCCTTTTCTTTTAGGTAGCCATCATACTGACCCCGAAAAGTTTGAGCAGCAAAATCACCACCCGACATCTTTCGGATACAGTGAAGCACTTTTACTTTTTCATCTCGAACCAAACTCGCATCGTAACGAGCAGGCGGCTCCATGGCCGTAATCATCAAAAGCTGAAGCAAGTGATTTTGAAACATATCTCGCAGCACACCGGATTCGTCATAGTACCCGCCGCGACGTCCAACGAGCACTTCCTCCGCAACGGTGATTTGAACATGATCAACGTAGCGGCGATTCCATAATGGTTCAAAGATGCTGTTCGCAAAACGCAACGCAAAAATATTCTGCACCGTTTCCTTGCCGAGATAATGATCGATGCGATAGATCTGATCTTCACGAAAGACTTCGTGTATCGAAGCGTTGAGTTGCTGTGCTGTTTTGAAGTCGGTGCCAAAAGGTTTTTCAATAATCACTCGCCTTGGACCATCTCGATCATCAGCCAATCCCGCAGCACCTAATTGCCGAATCGCTTCCGCATATAACTGCGGCATGGTCGACAAGTAATAAAGTCGCGAAACGCCACTGCTGGCTTCAATCGCTGATAGCAAGGCTCGCAGCGAGTTAAAAGATTCGCTGTCGGTGACATCCCCGGGATGATAGAAAATCCTCTGGGAAAATTTAGACCACGAACTTGGATCGAAGTGATTACCAAGAAAATTCTTGGTCGATTCGCAGAGCATTTCTCGCCACTCATCATGCGAGTAGCTGCTGCGAGAAACACCGACAACGCTGGCATCACCAGGAAGACGTCCCTTGCGAAATAATTGATAGAGCGCTGGGATCAGCTTGCGACTCGTCAAATCTCCGGAGGCACCAAAGATCACAATCGTATCTGACATCTAACTTCCCCACTCCAATCCAATTCATTCGCTCGTAACCCCACATTGGCGCGGCAAAATCACAACCGATCCGTGGATGACAAGCGTCATCCTAAAACAAGCTCGCACATTGGACGAGGGTAGATGGACCGCGATTCGTCATGGAAACGCGACTGGGCAGATGGTTAATTGGCTGCAAACCTTCGCAAATTATCCAATCAATTTCCAGCAAGCCTTCCTCAGTGAACCAAAGACTTGACAGACACCATTCAATCAACGGAGGCCCCACAACCGCAAAACACCTCGATACACTTTTCTCAGGCAGCCGCGTTGCAGGTCTTTACTTGGTTCCAAGGCATTTTTGCGATCAGCATTCCCATCGCACAGGAATTAGTGATACCCGCAAACATCAGGCCTGCCCCGACAAATGCGGGAACCCCAAAGAATCCCTCGTGAACAAAATGCCCCAAAACGGCTCCAGAGAATACGAGGAAACCCGCGGCGATTCGAACTTGCCTTTCAAGTGACATCACCTTCTTTCCTCGGATCACAGGAAAATTAGCTGCTTCCCAAGCCATCACCCCGCCGTCAACGTTGACAACTTCCTGAAAACCGGCGGCGAGGAACTTGTCACACGCTTTGCCGCCTCGCATCCCAGAACGGCAAATCACGTAGATCGGATCACTGCACGAATCGCCGCGGGATTCCAAAAGAGCTTTGACGTCGAGGGAATCCAACGGAATGTTTTTGGCGCCGTCGATGTGTACCTCTTGAAACTCAACCGGGGTCCTTACATCGATCAACTCAATCGCTTGATCACGAGATTTCTCCGATAGTGCTTGCGGGGTAATCGTGCGCATCTTTTTACCTTTATTCCCATTTGGACCGTTGAAAATAGACGGCCATCGTACGATTGAAGCCGTATCTTTTAATTGCAATAAAGTGAAATATTCGATGACCGATGTCGGTCAATCATTTGGGTTCTATGTCAAACTAGTCGTCCGAATCTAACTCTCGATTCACTCCAAGAAAACGCCCTTCAATACAAGCCATCAGTTGATTCAAATGCGGTTCCGCCACTCGATAATAAACACGTCTTCCGTCTCTTTCGCTGTCGAGAAAACCACATCGCTGAAGCAGTCGCAGATGTTCGGAGGCGACGTTATCAGGTATCTCGCAATCCGAAGCGAGCTCACCAACGGTGTATCTCCCGTGCAACAAAAGCTGCACCACTCGCAGGCGAACTGGGTGAGCGAGTGTTCGTAAACATTCCGCTGCATCCTTAAAAGCCTCTACATCTCCGACCGGCTTTTCAACTGGTGACTGTTCGACCGGTGGCTGCTCGGCGTTGGCTTGGCTTTCTTGCGACATTTCTACTCCCTTAAACGGCTAAGCTGTCAACATATCGCCATATAACGATATTTCAATCCAGTTTTTTCGTGGTTTCTGCGAGATTTCAAATGCCAAGCCCCGGCAAGGTCAAAGTTGACTCAACACTGAAGACCGAAATGCACCGTGCTGCCCTGAAGGGTGCCGTTTGCTGATCGCCCTTGCGAAACCGTGTTGCGGAAACAAGGTCGAGAAAAAAGTGTCTGCACTCACGTCGTGCCAGAAATCTGCTCGCAGACACGAAAACCAAAATTGAAAACCGCAAACCGAGATCATCCAGAGTCAAAACATTTTGAGTGGTTCTGAAAATGTTGACGCACCAAAAGGATTACCTCGAGCGTCAGCACCGTTCTGATAAACTTGGGTGGTAGCTAAAGTTGGGACAAATCAACGCAGTATCTACCCCGCCTCGTTTGTTGAAATCTTGGATCATGAAAGCATTCATCGTCTCGAATGTATTTTACCGCGTGCCGACTTCGGTACCCCACATTCTCGCTTTGTTCGCGGTAAGCCTTGCACTGTCAGCAACAGCTCTACGAGCAAACGAATTCACTCAGCAGGATGCTGCTGCAGATGTTTTCCAACAACGCATTATGCCGATTTTTCGTAGTAGCAAACCTTCTAGCTGCGTCCAGTGTCATCTCGCTTCGGTGGATCTCAAGGACTACATCTTGCCGAGTCACACCGAGACTTTCACTGCTCTGCTAAACGCTGGACTGATCGATCGCAACAATCCCACTAAATCAAAAATCCTTTCCCTGATCCAAATGGGTGAAAAAGACCCAAACCTCACCGCCGAAAGACTACATGCCAAGACAAGACAGGCGGAATACGAGGCGTTTGAATACTGGATCATCAAAAGCTGCGAAGAAAACCCAGACGCGAAAGATGCCACCCGACCGGGAGACACGGACGACAGCCTCCTATCCGACAATCAAGTCGGCCCCAGGCATCCGATCGAAGTCGTACGTCATACTCGAAAAGATCGCCTAATCGAGTCATTCACTCGTGAAGTGTGGTCACAACGAATGAGATGTTTTCCGTGCCACACTCCGTTCGAAATCAACCCCGAAAATCCTCAGCATCAAAAGGCCAAACAACGTCATCAAGAATTGGTCCGTCAATACGGAGCGAGAATGAATCTCTTTGAAAAATCCCCGACCGCGACCATGGATCGCTGGATTTCATCAAGTAGAAAAGTTCGTGCCAACCAACTTCCTTTGCTTCACCTTGAATCACCCGGTGACAGCCTGATCCTCTTGAAACCACTATCGAAAATCCCTGCCAAGCTGGACGATGGGACGCTTCCTGCTCCGTCGTCGGTGATTCCAGTCTCTCACGCGGGAGGCTTAAAGATGTTTGAGCATGATCAATCTTATAAATCGATTCGACGCTGGATCGAGGATTATGCGGATGTTGTTCAGGGAAACTACAAGTTCGTCGACCAACTTCCAACGGATCGATGGATACCAACTGAAAAGATCATTCGTATCTCGGAAATCCCCCAGAGGATCCCCACAGGTACTCCTGTTCAGATCTTCGTCCATTTAGATGACCAGCCAAACGATCCAATTGCATTCACGCAGGGAATTGTCACTCCTCGGCATTTTGTCAACGGTCCGCTTCACAAAATTGGACAACCTAGTCCAACACACCCGTTGAAATCGAGCAACGCTTATAACAAAACCGATAACGAACCGCGTGACGGAGAGAGCAATCTGAATCCGGGGGAAGAAAACGAACCAACGCTTCCACCGGGAACCTATGTCATTAGGGTCTACGTTGACACAAAAAACAAACTCGCGAAGACACCAGAGAGATTTCTTGATTCAGAAGACTTTTATGGAGCAACCCATATCTCGACCGAGTGGAAAACGGGTTTCCCTAACGCGACGATCATCCCCGCAACGAGTCTCCATGCGACGGCTCCATAATCATTCTTGCACTGAAAGACTCGCGACATGACACTCGCACTTAGTGTTCATACCGATACTCCCACTGAGCGTTCATACAGGACCGTTATCAGGAGTCGACCAAGACACAACTGGCAAGATCAAATCAAGCGACTCGATCCGTAAATATTTGACGGCAATCAACCCCGAATAATCGTCGGCTCATCGAGCCCGTCATCACTTACCGGTAGTTTGCCAAAATGCAGACTCGAAAATACTGGTCTCACAAAACAACTCCTGCTTTGAATGAACCGAATCGATGTTTGAACAGCACTACCCCTACTACCTGGCCGGAGTCGCAACGAGTTCACCAGAGCGACTTGCAGTCACCGACAAATACAATCAAGAAGTTATCTCGCACGTATCCATCGCAACCAGTCAAACCATCCAAGATGCCATCAGCGCCGCACATGCGGCCAAGCAGACAATGCGAGACTTGGCACCTTTTCATCGCAAGTCAATCCTTAATCACTGCACCAAGAGGTTCCGAGAACGGTTTGACGAACTTTCGATGTGCCTATGCGTCGAAGCGGGTAAGCCAATTCGTGACGCGAGAGGTGAAGTCCATCGACTGATTGATACCTTTGAAATCGCCGCGGAGGAATCGGTTCGTATCGGCGGCGAGGTTTTGAACTTAGAAATTTCTCCTCGCGCGAGCGGTTATCGCGGCATGTATCAGCGCGTTCCGGTGGGAGTCTGCTCTTTTATCACTCCTTTTAACTTCCCACTGAACTTGGTGGCCCACAAAATCGCTCCGGCAATCGCTGCTGGATGCCCTTTTGTTCTTAAGCCCGCGAGCAATACACCGATCAGCGCCTTACTAATTGGTGAAATACTTGCCGAAACAGATATCCCCAAGGGCGGCTTCTCAATTTTGCCCTGCAATCGTTCCGCAGGAACTCAGCTAACAGTTGACCCAAGGGTGCAACTGCTCAGCTTCACGGGCTCACCCGAAGTGGGTTGGCAACTGAAAAACCAAGCGGGCAAAAAGAAAGTCCTTCTGGAACTGGGAGGAAACGCAGCCTGCATCGTGGACCAAGACACCGACCTAAAAGATGCAACGAATCGGTTGATCATCGGAGCATTCTACCAATCTGGTCAAAGCTGCATCGGTGTGCAGCGCATTCTAATCCATGAAAGTATTTACGATGAGATGAAACACAACTTAATCCAAGAAGCCGAAGGCTTAGTCATCGGTGACCCCAAAAATGACTCCACATTCATTGGTCCCATGATTTCGGAAACAGAGGCAGAACGGCTAAGCATCTGGATTGAGGAGGCGAAAGAGATGGGTGGTATCGTCCTTTGTGGCGGTGAAAGGTCTGGGGCCATGATGCAGCCGACGCTTATGGAAAATGTCCCGAGAACGGCATCGGTCTACGCCAAGGAAGCCTTTGGACCGCTCGCGACACTCAGCAAGTTCAGTGATTTCAATGACGCGATTGACGAAACAAACGACAGTGAGTTTGGTTTACAAGCAGGCGTCTTCACCCGAGATCTTTACAAAGCACAAAAAGCTTGGGATGCACTTGAGGTCGGGGGTGTCATCATCGGTGACGTCCCATCATGGAGAGTTGACCATATGCCTTACGGGGGAATTAAAGACAGCGGGATTGGGAGAGAAGGAGTTCGCTATGCCATCGAAGAGATGACGGAAATACGAACTCTTGTTATCCGAACACCAAAAAAATAAACCCAACACCTACATCATCTCCGTCACCAAAGCGTCTCGTACGAAGTTGATGCAAAGTCAAGTAACATGCGTCTCAAAAGCAATGCGCGAGCGAATAACAAGTGAAGCAAAATCCAACAACAGGAATTGCAGAAATTTGCTCGCGAGGAGCAAAGCGATGTGATTTCCAAAAAGCACAAGAAACCGCACGTCTTCTCCACAATAAAAAAACTCTTTTGCTAACTGATTGCACTGCGACTTTTCTTAAAAGACGACTTAGATTGCAAAACGACTTGACGAAAAAGCCGCGTTTAATCTGACAAACAAATTGGATAGATAAGATCGCAACTTTTTTCGAAACATTGCCTTTAATACGTCAGCCCGAAATTGCGAGTAAGCCATTACGTCTTTCTAAGCAGGCGATTTGAGAGTGATTTCAATAGCTGATTTGGCTCGAGTCACCGTGACGTTTTATTGATCGATCACAACTCGTCGATCGATAGAAACCGTCCGCCATCCAGCCAAGGACCAACACGAATCGCAATGTGTTTCAGTCGGGTGAATGTCTTATTCACAATGTTTCATGAGGGAAACAAATCCATGCGATCAAATCGTTTGGCATTCACACTAGTAGAGCTTCTAGTGGTAATCGCCATCATTGGTATCTTAGTCGGCCTTCTTCTACCGGCAGTTCAGGCAGCTCGCGAAGCGGCAAGGCGTATGTCTTGCAGCAATAACTTCAAGCAAATCGGACTTGCGGTACACAATTACCACAGCTCCTTTAAACAACTTCCGCAAAACGGCACCGGAACCACACGATCAATGGCGGGCAATGTCACGTATGATGGCAACCGTCTATTTCTCAGCTGGCTAGTTCCGATCACACCGTTTGTCGAACAACAAGCGTTGTGGGAGAAGATCTCGAACCAAAGCACTGAAGTCACCCCTGGCTATACGAACCCTGGTACTCTCGTCTACAACGGAATTCCGATGTGGCCAGCGATGGGTCCCTGTCCCTGGACTCGTCAGTACGCACCATGGGAAACGGAAATCCCAACCTACCGATGTCCTAGCGATCCAGGCTATGGACTACCAGCTCATGGACGCAACAACTACGCCGCCAGTGTTGGCGATGCGATGGACCGTGTTGAGTATGGCGGAACAAGCGAATGGGGCTTCTTCAACAACGACAAAGCCAACGGACGCACGAATCTCGATTGGATGGCCACTCGTTCCCGCGCAGCTTGCCGAGGGATGTTCTGGAATCGTCGAGCGAGCAAATTCCGTGACGTTCTTGATGGACTTGCCAACACCGTGATGGCAGGCGAAATCGCAACTTCACTAGGCAACCGCGAAGTCAAAGGTGACTGGGTGAGAGGGTTCGCCAACAATGACCCCTATAGCGTCACAAGTCTTCAATCAAATCCAAGTCTCTGCAAGACCGGTACCCACATTGATCCTGACCGCCCTACCTTCTATGCGGTTTCAGCAACCATGTATGGATCAGGCAGTGACCAATGTCGTGGATGTCGCTGGGCAGACTTTCGTCTTCCCTATGCATCGTTCAACACCATCCTGCCTCCCAACAGCCCTAGCTGCATGATTGGCACCGGGGACTACTCAGAAGGTGTATTCTCTGCGACTAGCCGCCATCAAGGGGGTGCGCACATTCTGATGGGTGATGGAGCGGTTGTCTTCATTACCGACAGCATCGATGCTGGTGATTCGACACTACCTCCCATTGAGCGAGGAAGCGACGCAATGCCCGCGTGGTCCGGCACTCCAGGCAGCGAGCCTGGTGCTGCGAGCCCCTATGGTTTGTGGGGAGCACTGGGCACTCGTGCTTCACGAGAAACCATTCAAGAGTCTATCGGTCAGTAAAAACGCGATAAGGCTTCAAATTCAGAAACCACCCTGACGCTGCAGTTTTTTGGCTGCAGCGTTTTTTATTTGGAAACCCAACACGAACACTCGATGAGCTCTACCATTCGATCGTCAGATGCCCAAAATTCCTTGAAAATCGCTTTTCGGCGGTCGCCCGAGTCAGTCTCGCCGCTAATCCAGATGGATGAATTTCAGGATAAAACCAACGGGGATACCGGCACCGGCTCAATCTAACCTACAAATGACCGCTCTTTCCCTGTAAAACTCGCTCGGTTGCAAAACCCAAAGCTGGCACCCCGCTTCAGCCGAGGGTATCGAGCGGTTCAAAACGATCAAGAATTCAGCGATCAAGAATCCAATGGGGCAATGCCCATAACGTACAAACTTTCGCACATCCGACTGTCACTGCCTGTTCCTAACACTGCGAACTACCACGTCATTATTCAATGCTTAGTCCCAAACTCTATAAAAACAGTCACAACTACGATCTGTTTATGCGTGTGTTTGGATTTGAAGCGAGTGTTGAGCGATTTTTAAGGACCTGTGAAATACCTCCAGTTAGCAATGGCAAAATTCTGGATAATGGATGCGGCTCAGGGACGATCGGTATCCACTTTTTGCAATCGGCAATCAATACGACGCTTCTCTCGACTGACCTAGAACCAAACTTCCTCGACGCTGCGCTTATTAAGGCAAAACGACGAGGAGTCCATGAAGCATCCATGACGGTGGGGATTGCCAATATCAGTTCCCCTGAACAAGTCCAGTCCTTAGAGCAGAACGCCATCCATCTCGAAGAGGGGACGTTCCAGTTGATTTGCGTTGGAGCTGTACTAGGTTACGCCGATGACCCAGAAAAAAGCCTTCGCACACTCACCAAACTATTGAGTCCAGGGGGCTACCTGCTGAACCTCGAGATGTGCGAAACACTCTTGGGAAAGTATGTCTGCAAACGATACCATTACGAGAACATCCCGATTGCAAGGATGATGGAGATCTTGCGCGATGAAGGTTGCACCGTGACTCAAAAAAAGATGAGTCTAAAGCACTTTCCAGCTTGCATGACGCGCACCGCTTTGGTGGCAAAAAAAGCAGAGTAGCAAAACGAATCACTCTGCAAACCATCGAGTTACTTCGGGTAACTTTCCAAATACGTGAAAGATTAAAGTCGCATTTGGCTTGCTTCCCTTGTGAGATAAGTCAACCGGAGGTTCCCTTGCGATGTTCACTCAAGAGGCCCCAACGAACGCCCTCGAAAATCACCAACTCGCCGCGGCTTCACCTTTCTTGATCTCGGCTGTTGTCGAACTGCATCACTGCATAACTTTGCGAGCCTAGCCAACCGGTGCATGACGATCGCAAGCATTCTTACGGTGCCCTAGTATGGTGTATCATTCAACCTCACAACCGACACAGCATCATCGTTCATGATTTTCGCATGAAACGATGAAACGAATGCTCGACTCAAGATAACTCCGGACGATTAAAACCCTGATTTTCGGTGAAAGTAGAAAAGAAGTGGAATCTCCATTGAGCAACCATTGCACTAAGCAACCGGCGCTAAAGCGTTTTTTCCATCGACTTGCGATCAGCAGCAGCATCGTTGCAGTTCTATTTTTGCAATGGTCCACTGCCGTAAAGTCCAAGGAAGTGGATCCCGAGACTTCGCAAAAGATTGCTGTTCTCGCCGAAATTGGCCAAAGCATTTTCTTAGACAAAACGCTCTCCCAACCCGAAGGACTCGCGTGCGTCAACTGCCACGATCCCAGGCATGCGTTTGCAGACCCTCGGCCTCAATCTGCAGGTGCCGTGATGAATCGATTCGGTACTCGCAATGCGCCGTCTCTCATGTACGCCGCACTGATTCCGTCGTTTGCCTACGATGAATTCTTTACAGCAGATGGTGACGAAATCTACGCCTACGAAGGAGGTTTGTTTTGGGACGGACGTGCTAGAGATCTTTTCGAGCAGGTGCAAAAGCCATTTTTTCATGGAAACGAAATGAATCTCAAGGATGAACAAGAACTTGCTAGGCGATTACGGCAGTCCGACTACTCCGAGAAGCTAAAAAATTTGGTGGGAACCAAACACTGGAATTCTGATTCCGTCGTCACCTATCAAGCCTACCTCTCTTTGGTTGAGTTTTTACGAAGCCCAATGTTTCGACCCTTTGATTCAAAACTTGATGCCTATCACGATGGCAATGAGTTGATTCTTAGCGACGCAGAAAAACGAGGCATGAAGATTTACCTTGAAAAAGGTAAGTGCAACAGCTGTCATCCCCTGTCCGCGAATCACTGGGAACGACCGCTACTGAGTGATTTTGGGTATGACAATCTAGGAGTCCCCTCAGATGGAGCCCCCGACAGGGGACTTGGGGAACATACTGGCAACACCGAAGAGATCGGGCAATTTCGATCTCCTTCTCTTCGAAATGTTGTGTTGACGGCACCCTACATGCATAACGGATCACTTAAAACACTGCGCGAAGTCATTGAGTTTTACAATTCTCGCGATACGCCCCAAAGTCGCTGGAAGACGACCGACTTTCCGAAGACTGTCAATCGTTCGGACCTTGGTAACCTTCAACTCAGCAAGGCTGAAATCGAAGATCTACTTGCGTTTCTCCACTGCTTCACCGATCAGTGCCTGCAGGAACGAACCAATCCCAGCTCGTTCCCCGTCCCCCCCAAGCACACACCGTCGAGCCAAACCAAACAACTCTACTTTCCAGGCTGGACACATCGATTGCATCCCAGCTACGAAATAGAGATGCCACAAAACTCAAATCCAGCAGACAACGATGAATAGCTGAAACCAGAAGACAAGCCGCAGCGCAAGTCTCTCGTTGATCACGCCCGCACACAGTGTGCAAGTCTTAATTAAAATTGACTACATCGTTTGAGTGATTCCGCTACCATCTGGAAATGCTAGACGCGAATCTTTTTTGAGAACTGTCAACACCTTTCTTCACTCCACCATTTTTGCCACAGCCAATCACTTCAATCATGATTAGAAAAACCAAAACTCAAAATCGCAGAACCTTCCTCGGACAGAACGGCCTCACCCTTGGCAGCTTACTCTTGGCATCCAACTCGCAACTTCGTGCCGGAGGAATCTTTCGTCGAGAGAGAGAAGCATTTCAGATATCGCTCGCGCAGTGGACTCTAGTACGAGAACTAAAGAGTGGAAAAATTGACAACCTTGACTTTGCAAAGGTAGCAAGCGATCACGGCATCGGCGCGATCGAATATGTGAATCAGTTTTTCATGGATAAGGCTACTGACAAAGACTACTTGGCTGAGATGAAAAAGAGAGCCGATGACCTGTCTGTGACGAGCGTACTGATTATGTGTGATAACGAAGGTAACCTCGGAGATCCCGATGAAAGCAAGCGAAAGACGGCGGTTGAAAATCATCGAAAGTGGATTGACGCTGCCAACGCACTAGGCTGTCATGCCATTCGTGTTAATGCGAGAAGTGGCGGCTCTTGGGACGAGCAAGTGAAACTCGCGGCCGACGGGCTGAGAAGTCTATGTGAGATCGGCGAACAGGAAAACATTCACGTGATAGTTGAAAATCATGGCGGCCTGTCAAGCAAC
>JADHOA010000044.1 GCA_016779185.1 Rubripirellula sp. | reverse complement strand
GATCTATCAGCGGCTCTTGCAACCATGCAGAATGCGAAGCAGTTTCTTGACGGCAAGCTCTCACCCGAACATACGGACCTGATCGGTGGCATGATTGTGTCGACGATGATGGGATCTCAACGCCGAAATTTTGACTCTCTCATTCGTCTTCTGGGAAATGGTCAGCCTTTTGAACAATCGTTTGTCGCTTCGTTTGGAGCGCGACCTGAGGACTTTGTGAAGTACTGGATCACGATGGTTCGAGGTGGTTGATTCTTCTGGACACCACGTTCGTAGAAATGGGTTAGACAGTTTTCCTCTCGCGGTTGACAATGGTGACAGCGAGTGGGGTTCACGGACCAAATCGGTTTTAATGAAAGAGTAAATCAATGATCGTAGTGATGGAGCCTGGAGCGAGTGATGAACAAATTCAGGCAACGGTGCGACGGGTCGAGGAACTAGGGCTGAAAGCGAACGTCATTGTTGGTACCCAGCGAACGGTTGTCGCAGCGATCGGCGAAAAAAGGGAGCACTTCAAGGAATCACTTGAGAGCGGCGATGGCGTCTCGGCAGTGGTTCCCATCGTGGCACCCTACAAAATGGCCAGTCGCGAAGTGAAGCCGGAGCCAACTCAAGTGAAGGTGCTTGACTTCGTTGCCGGTGCCGGCAGCGTCGGGTACGTAGCTGGGCCATGCAGTGTTGAGAATGAGGAGCAAATTCTTTCGACTGCTCGCGCCGTCAAGGCGGCTGGAGCCACAGGCCTGCGAGGTGGTGCGTTCAAGCCAAGGACAAGCCCCTACAGTTTTCAGGGACTCAAGGAAGACGGTCTGAAAATGTTGGCGGCCGCTCGAGACGAAACCAATCTGGCCGTTTTCACCGAAGTGATGAGCACCGAAGATGTTGATTTGGTCGCCAAGTACGCGGATGTGCTGCAGATTGGTGCTCGAAACATGCAGAACTACCGTCTTCTCGAAGCGGTCGGTGCTTCCGGTAAGCCTGTGTTGTTAAAGCGTGGTGCCTCCTCCACGATGGACGAGTTCTTGCTCGCTGCCGAATACATCCTGAACGAGGGCAATGATCAAGTCATGTTGTGTGAGCGAGGGATTCGCACGTTCGAAGGACACACTCGATTCACGCTACCGCTGGCTAGCGTGACCTACTTGCATCGCAAGACGCATCTGCCGGTTATCATTGACCCTAGCCATGGAACCGGTCATACCTACATGGTTCCTGATATGGCGGTTGCTGCTTGTGCTGCTGGTGCCGATGGAATCATCGTGGAAGTTCATCCGGATCCCAGCAAGGCAATGAGTGATGGCTATCAATCGTTAACTTTTGATGGTTTTGCAAAAACCATGACGCGGTGTAAAGCTGTCGTTGACGCGCTGCGTGCGATCGATCAGGAGGATCTTGTGTGAGCGAGAAGGCTGGAACTGACTCCTCCGCTTCGCATGGGGTCGATGACGGTGTGCAGCAAGAGGCTGTGAGGGCGGCCCAAGAGCGGACTTTGGGGCTCTATCACCAGTTGATGAAAATTAACGCCGCCTCTCATCTCATTCGTACCTTGCGTCAACTTGGCGTGGTGGATGCATTGCGTGAAAAGCAATGCACGCTTGAGCAGCTTTGTGAGGATCGGAAGCTACATGCCGACGTTTTATCCGAAATATTAGACGCGGCGGTAGCGATCGGAATCGTCGAGCAGTATCAGGATGACTATGCGTTGTCGCGCGCGGCTCATCTTTTGTGTCAGTATGACCATGATCTTGCTGATGAGCATTGGCAAAAACTAGCGGGACTGGCCAGCGGGGAGATAACTCGCCAAGCGATTGATGATCGGCTGCACAACGATCATCTTGCCGCGACGCAGTGGACCCACACGCCAGCAGCAATGGAAGCGGCCGAAGTCCTTGATTTTGGGGGTGATTCATCCGGTCAAGTCGCTGAAATTCTTGATCTTGGATGTGGTTCTGCGGTGTGGACTTGTGCCATGGCCTACCGAGACCCGAACACGAAAGTGACGGCGGTTGATCATCCTGCCGCATTGGAAGCGGCTTCGAATACTGCGGCTTCGATCGGATTGGGTGATCGTTTTCAGACGATTTCTGGCGATCCACTTAATTTGCAGCTCGTAGAGTCAGCCTACGATTGGGTGGTAATCGCTCAAAGGCTTTCGGGCTTAGGGGGGGGGATTGAGAGTGAAAAGTTTTTGAACAAAGCAGCTAGGTATTTGAAGCCTGGAGGACGTTTGGTTGTCATTGATTTGGTCGAAATCGGTGGGAAACCTACTTTGGCAGATCGAGTGGATTCCTTGCGACTGAAGCTGGCGACCCGTCATGGGGAAGTTCTCACGCCGCAGCAGCTTCAGAAGCTGATGGCCTCGGCAGGACTGTGTGAATGCCAGTTTGCGTTGTTGAGCAAGGGGCACTCCAAAATGGGGGTGGCCGTGGCGAGACGTGCGGAGGAATCAAATTAGCGATGATTGTGACGCCTCGGCGGCGTTTTGCTTTCCCCGTCGTTTTGTCGGGCCCGCAATGCGAGGGGTGCTGCCGAGGGGTGGTTTTTGATTTCGACGCTCAATTTTGGGCTAATTGATCGGGATTTTCGGTTCAGATTCAAGGTTTTTTGAGAATCCTGCGTGGAGTGCGTTGACGAAATCAGTCATTGGTTCCTAACATACGCGACTTACTTCAACACCCACTAAATCACTTTGGATTTACAGCGATGGCTGTCCCTAAGCGAAAACACTCCAACAGCCGAAGCGGCAAGCGACGTTCCCACGACCATGTCAAGCGTCGTCAGGTAAGCTACTGCCCTCAATGCAGCACCGCAGTCCCCACCCATACGATCTGCCCTAAGTGCGGGTATTATCAGGGTCGCACCGTGGTTGAGCATCAAGAAGACTAAGTCAGTTTTAGTCGTTTGAGTGCATTTCTGGTTTCAGAAGTATCCATCCGCATTAGCTAGCTTCTGACTCGGATCGACACGCAAGCGTCGCTCTAGTTTCAGGCTTTGATTATGACTTCAGTCGGTATTCTATTCCCCGGTCAGGGTGCACAATCCGTCGGGATGGGAAAATGGTTGTGTGAGCAATACCCCACAGCCAAAAGCTACTTCGACCGAGCTTCAGAAGTTCTGGGATACTGCCTATCGGATTTGTGTTTCAATGGTCCGGTCGAAAAGCTCAATGAAACCGAGTTTAGTCAGCCTGCATTATTCGTTGTGGGCATTGCTGCGGCAGAAACGCTGAGAGAAATTCAGCCAGAACGAGTTGCTTCCATCACCGCTGCCGCCGGTTTGAGTCTCGGGGAGTACACCGCTGTTTGTTTTGCTGGTGGGTTGAGCTTCGAAGACGGAGTTCGTCTCGTTCAGCGACGAGGTCAGGCGATGCAGGCAGCTGCCAATGCGGTTCAGAGCGGCATGGCGAGTGTCATTGGTTTGGAGCTTGAAGCAATCCAATTGGTCTGTGACCAGTCAAAACAAGATGGCGAGGTTTTGCAGCCCGCAAATCTGCTCTGCCCTGGGAATATCGCAGTTTCTGGCCACTTATCGGCTATTCAGCGGCTCATTCCTGCAGCGGAGGCTGCCGGCGCCATGAAAGTGGTTCCACTGAGTGTTGCAGGGGCGTTCCACACTGCATTGATGGAGCCAGCAGTCGATGCGTTGGTTGAGGCGCTGCAGGAAATGCCGATTAGCGATACAAAGCTACCTGTCTATAGCAACGTCGATGGACAACCTCATCGGTCCGCTGCTGAGATCAAGCAACTGCTGAGTCGCCAGGTCGTTGGCTCCGTTCTGTGGGAGTCATCGATTAGGCAAATGGTTGCTGACGGCATCGAGAAATTCGAAGAAGTCGGCACCGGACGGGTCTTGCGGGGAACCTTGAAGCGTATCAATCGCAAGTTTGCCTCAGATGGGTTCGGTGACGAAGCCTAGGGGCAACCGAAGTCATTGTCTCGGCTTGGATTCATCTTTTTTCCGATGATCAGGATAGGCTACTAGCCCAGTCTTTTTTCTAATCGCTTTCCCTCTCAGGATGTTTTGCTGGGAAATGCCATTTCTTGGCTAGTTTGTAACTTCACGTCCTCCGCGTGCGCGATTCCATCCTTCTTTAAGGATCAAGTGTCAACGTTTCAGGCATCTTTTCATGCAGACGCAGCGGTCTTAGATTGTTAGCGAAGTTTACTACCCACCAATAGAAGAGCGACCATGAAACTTTCGATGACGGCGGATTTGACGGGGCAAGTGGCGATTGTGACTGGAGCCTCACAGGGGCTAGGCAAAGCGGTAGCCGTCGCTTTGGGGATAAACGGAGCACACGTTGTTTGTGTTGCCAGAAATGCTGAAAAATTAGCTGGCACCGTGGGCGAGATTGAGACTCTGGGGGGGAAAGCAGAGGCATTGGCCTGTGACGTTACCGATCGGAACGCGGCTAAAGAAGCGATTGAAGGGACAGCGGCAAAGCATGGTCGCTTGGATATTCTTGTCAACAATGCCGGAATCACTCGCGACAAACTGATGCGAGGAATGACCGATGAGGAGTGGGATGATGTGATCGCTACCAATCTCACTAGTTGCTTTGTCTGTTGCAGAAGTGCTGCGGGGATCATGCGGCGCAAGAAGTATGGTCGAATCATCAATATGGCGAGTATTTCGGGGATGATTGGGAATCCTGGCCAAGCAAACTACTCCGCAAGTAAGGCGGGAATGATCGGTTTGACTCGAACCCTGAGCAAAGAGCTGATCAGTCGAGGGGTAACGGTGAATGCCGTCGCACCAGGATTTATTGCTAGCGAAATGACGGCAGAACTTGGTGATGTGATTCTGGAGGAGGCGAAAAAGCGGATTCCTGCTAAGCGGCTCGGGGAAGCTGAGGATGTCGCAGCTGCGGTTCTGTTCCTTGCTTCGGGTGCTGCGAGCTATATTTCCGGTCAGACTTTGGTCGTCGATGGCGGAATGATTGGGTAATTCATGATACGATAATCGGTTGGAGCGAGAAAAACCTCGGTTTGCTCGGAATCCTCGCTCCGAAGCCTCATCCGTGTATTGACGCGTTTTGCTTGTTTAACCTATCTTTTGCCAACGCGATTCATATCGCCGACGCGATCGAAACCGCTACCACCATCACGGGATCCGCGGTGGAGATGATCTCCCCCGAACCCATTATTTGTTGCTGAGAATTTATAGAGAAAGCCCATGGGAACCGTCGAACAACGTGTGATCGAAATCGTGTCCGAACAACTCGGTGTGGACAAAGAGAAAATCACCTCGGACACCTCATTTGTAAATGACTTGGGTGCTGATTCCCTTGATACCGTCGAATTGGTGATGGAACTCGAGGAAGAATTTGACATCAGTATTCCAGACGAAGCTGCTGAAAAGATCCAGAAAGTGGGTGAAGCGGTAGCTTTTATTGAGAGCGAAAAAGGGGAAGACGCGTAGTTGAATTAGACAACGCGATAAGACTCCGTTTCGTAGATGCTGCCGCCTAGGTTCTTGAGTTAGTGATAGCTTGAGTTTTGCTGGGCGGCATTTATTTTGAATCGTCACATGGATTTTCAACGAGTCCTGTGACCGACATCACCAACAGGATTGGCCGAAGGCTTTTGTGATGCAACAACCAGGGATGCGAAGGATTGTCGTTACCGGCGTTGGAGTCGTGACACCGTTGGGTAATGATGTGGATACCTTTTGGAGTCGCCTGTGTGCCGGGGAAAGTGGTGTGCAAACACTCACGACGATGGACACAAGTCTCTACAAGGTTCACTTTGGCGGTGAAGTTGCAGAATTGGATCTTTCCGGAGCCGTTGATCCTCGTGAAGCGAAGCGACTCGATCGTTTTACCCAATTCGCCGTCTACGCAGGCGGTAAAGCGATTGAAGATGCGGGCTTGGATTTCGATAAAACCGATCGACATCAATGTGGTGTGATCCTCGGTTCGGGGATTGGTGGCCTTGGTGAGATCGAGGCTCAGATCGAGCGAATGATTGCAAAAGGGCCAGATCGAGTTAGTCCGTTCACTGTTCCGAAAATGATGGTTAACGCCGCAGGCGGTAATCTCTCGATTGCTCACGGACTCAAAGGTCCTAACTACGCGGTTGCAACTGCGTGTGCGAGTGCGACCAATGCTATGGGCGACGCATTGAGAAGTGTTCGTCTTGGTGAAACCGATCTCGTCATCACCGGTGGCACCGAGGCCGCAATCACTAAAATGGGGCTTGCCGCTTTTCAAAACATGAAAGCGTTATCGACACGCAACGACGACCCTGCTCGCGCTAGTCGACCGTTTGATGCAGACCGAGATGGATTTGTTCTTGCGGAGGGGGCCGGGATCCTTGTGTTTGAGGAACTCGAGCACGCCAAGGCTCGCGGGGCAAAGATCTACGCAGAAGTGCTGGGGTATGGCACTACCAGTGACGCGGGTCACATCACAGCGCCGGACCCCGAGGGCAATGGAGCAGCCAGAGCAATGACGCTCGCCATTGAGGATGCTGGACTTAGGCCGGATCAGATCAACTACGTGAACGCCCATGGAACCAGCACCCCGTTGGGTGATAAAGCCGAGACTACCGCGATTAAGCGAGTCTTTGGTGAACACGCTCATCAATTAAAAATCAGCAGCACTAAGAGTGCTTTAGGCCACTCCTTGGGTGCCAGTGGTGGAATCGAGGCTGTGATTCTTAGTAAAGCAATTGTCGATTCCAAGATTCCTCCGACGATTAATTTGGACAACCCCGATCCTGCCTGTGATCTTGATTACACCCCCAATCAAGCAGCAGATTTGGAAGTCGAATATGCCATGAGCAACAGCTTTGGATTCGGCGGACATAACGCTTGCATCGTCTTCGCTCGGTATTCTGGCTAACACACGTGCTCCGAGCTGAATCGTAGCCAGTGGCAGCAATCAGCGATTTGATTGACGATTGAACCACTGTGGAGTTGTCTGGTTGGACGCGAGTTGCTTGGTTGAAAAGATCACATTCTGCGATGAGAAGACAGTCTCATTCCGGGCGTTTGACCCTTGATTGAATGCAACGCGACGTCGTGAAGTATGCTTCTTAAAGTATGCATTCTGGCGTTGGATCGAGGCTGGAGGTTTGAAGGCATCGAACGTGGTTAATGTCTCGCCCTTCTACTTACTGATGACTCTCAGATGCATTGACGCCTATGACCGAGGGCATCACGGCGCCAATCTCGTTGGATCATTCCGAAAATTGAATCGAAACAGGCTTCGCATTTCTCACTTGCCCCGATCATCGGTGTGGTTGCGAGAGTTGCTAAACTGTGGGTGATCTTGATCGTTTCCTCTTCGCGCGTTGATTATGACTACACCCACTCTTGATCGTTCAGAGTACGTCGAGCAAGCCTACCTGTTTCAGTTGTTGCGGGAACGTTCGGCTGAGGAAATGCCAATGCAGGAGTTGCTAGAGCAAATCCGCTATGAATTGCTATCGACAACCAAATTACCACTTGCGATTGATTACTTACTAACCGAATTAAAGCATTCCGGGCTCATGTCACCGGCGATGAGCAAGTTGTCTCATTACTTTACTCCGTTTCAGGCTTTCCTGATTCATCAGGCGGAGCAAGAGGCTGGGCGGTTTACCATTCAGACCGCGTTGCAAGTACTTGAGGCAGAAGCTAACTACCGACTGAAAAACTGTACCGCCCCAGGCCTGTTCTTCTTTCAGTTTGAAGTGCTGTGTCGCAACCGGTTGCATTACGATCGTGGGCTTACCGCGATTAGTTCTGATCCGATCTTCACAAAGGATTGGGCGAAGTGGATTTTGCAATTCCGCGCTCAAGTCGGTTTAGTGGAGATTGCCGATTTGCTGTTTCTCGCAAGCGAGGAGTATTCCGAGCGTTTGGTTGCCGCGAATCAGAGCCTAGAGGGTAAAGGCCCCTTTTTGTTTGGTCGCAAGGAAGGGCGAATTGCATTTGGTAATCGTCGAAAAGAACCACTCTTTCTGTTTGGTGCGTTGCAGCGTCATTTAGGCTATCCCGTTGTCCCTCGGCCAGTTCGTACGAGTGAGAATCAGGATGCGATTCCACAATTGATGCGACGAATGGAGAGACTAGAATCACGAATCAAACTGATGGAAGAAGAGCGTCGTGCATCTCTCGATATCACCAAGTTCTACAAAAAAGAAGACTCCTTACCCAACTTAGATTGATGCATTTTATTGCGGGCACTTCGCGTGATTTGCTTGGTTCTCTTGCGATCTTTCTGGTTGTGATGCTGAATAAAAAAAGGCTGAGAGTCCAAAAGGAACCTCAGCCTTGCGATTCAGTCAGTTTGATTTCAGTAATCTTTACGCGCTTTTGGTCGTGGGCATTTGAAAGACTTTGGTTTTACCAGCGACCACATTTTCGTCCACTGTGACGATGGTGCCTTTCCCCTGCTCGGGAAGGTCATACATGATGTCCAGCATGGCTTCTTCAACGATGCCACGCAGTCCCCTGGCACCGACACTTTTGGCTAACGCCTTTCTTGCGATGTAGTGAAGAGCCTCGTCGGTGAAATCTAGTTCGCATTCCTCCATTCGAAACAGGGCTTGGTATTGCTTGACCAAAGCGTTTCGCGGTTCTTTCATAACGCGAACCAAACCTTCCTCGTCCAAGGGTTGCAGGTAGCTGACAACCGGAAGTCGACCGACGAGTTCAGGGATAAGTCCGAACTGTAAGATGTCCTCGGTTTGAACCTGAGAAAGGAGTTCGGATTCGCTCTGTTCATTGCGAACATTTTGACCGCCAAAGCCTAGCGTTTTGTGCCCTAGACGTTTTCGAATGATCTCTTCGATGCCGACAAACGTGCCGCCGACGATGAACAAAATATTGCTTGTGTCCAGTTGGATGTATTGTTGCTCGGGGTGCTTGCGTCCACCCTGGGGAGGAACGTTGGCAACCGTTCCCTCGAGCATCTTGAGCAGACTCTGCTGGACACCTTCACCCGAAACATCCCGAGTGATGGAAACGTTTGCACTGGTCTTGCCGATCTTATCCACTTCGTCGATGTATAGAATCCCCCGCTGAGCTTGTTCGACGTCAAAATCGGCAGCGTGAAGAAGTTTCAGCAGAAGGTTTTCGACGTCCTCGCCAACGTACCCAGCTTCGGTCAGTGTGGTCGCATCTCCGATCGCAAAGGGCACATTTAGCATTCGAGCCAACGATCTGGCGAGCAGGGTTTTTCCGCTTCCGGTTGGTCCAGCTAGTAAGATATTGCTCTTTTCAATTTCCACATCTGAACCGTTGTCCCAACCGTTGCTCAGACGCTTGTAGTGGTTGTGGACCGCAACGGCGAGGACGCGTTTTGCAGCAGTCTGGCCGATCACATATTGATCAAGATGCTCAACAATGGACCGCGGAGTCGGGATATCACCAAGAAGCGATTTTTCAGGACCTCTTCTGCGTTGCTCCTGATCCAGAATGGATTGGCAAAGCTCAATGCACTCACTGCAAATGTAAACGTCACCTGGACCTTCTACTAAGGGGCCAACATCACGGTAGCTTTTCCTGCAAAACGAGCAGAAAGCATTTTTCTTGCTCGACGAAGTGCCGCGACGCGAGGTGGTGGAGGAGGGGGTATCTTTCGAGGGCATACGTACGCGACTCCTGATTCAGCTGCCTAGCAAATTGGTCCGTCAGAGTTTCTCGGCGAGCACTTATCTGGTTTCATTGACCAATCAAGTGTGTGCGAGAGGTGGGCTCAATTCGATCAGCAACTCTTCATTTTTGGTTATCGGGCCACAGCTCGAATACTTTTCCCAAGAATGTCGCAGGGGTAATGCGATTCTGGGATGGGCATCCATTTCCTCGAAAGCTCGAGCTAAATGTGGTTTGGGGTAAAAAACGATCCGTGCATTCCCGAAGCATGCCAAATTGAATTGGGAGGCAAGCATTCAGGATTTGGAGATGTGATATCTCCGACGCGTGACGGCAGCTGGTTCGCCCTTCGGTTTAGTCAAAACGACCAAGCCAAGCGGCAAAGCGAAGCCAAGTGATCGATGACCGAGATCAAGCAAGCAGGGCGTTGCCAATCCTGGTCGGGGAAGGTGATCATTTGGTGAACTATGCCGTATGTGATGAACCTGATGATTCGTCCGGGGAGGCTGAAACATCAATCGCTGGATCACACGCTGAAAGCGTTTCCGCCTTCGCCTGTATAGTTCGGAATTCCTCCTCGCTAATGTCACCTTTGAGGTGCATTTCTTCCAAGTTTGCGAGTGCATCGAGTGTGTCATCCCGGTCCTGAGCCGCGTAGTCGCGAAATCTTGACACGAGGGAAAAACCAACTGTGGTCAAGATGCATAAAATCGCTAGTCCAGCAGCAAGCTGCACATTCGGATCTTTCAACCAATCTGACATTTCGAGCTTTTCCTGAAAAACGAGCATTCCCTTGATCACCGTCATGGATGGGATCGGGCGAACCTCATGCTCATCGATCTCGGTATCTGTTAAATCGTTCGGATTCAACCCAGAGGAATTAATCAGCTACCTGAATGATACGTATGTCCAGTACGTCGGCACACTACTTTTTGATCAATCAAAGAAAAAATTGAGTTTCACGAGTGCCATGTTTCACATCGCTCGGTCTCCCGGCCCTTCGAGAGCTTGGTTTGAATTGGCTAGATACTCGGTCTGACAAGTTGTTCGAGTCGTGAAGCAGATTGTTGGCAATCAGCTTGACCACTCTCAAGAGACCATGATCATCGGTCGTCGAGTGTTAGTCGATCGATTGTTGTTTCAATGGTGATGGTACTCAGGTGACTCGGAAACGAGCGGAGAGAAGGAGTGAAGGTGCTACCAGTGAAAAGATAGCCATTCCCCACATTGGACCTGCACCTAGGGCTGCGAAAGCGGCAGCAAGGGGGATGATCGTGAGGATTCCCGCTTTAATCGTGAATTGGATTCGCTGCGGAGATGGGCTTCTCACCGCTCGAATCGCACGCATTAGTACCGGCAGCACGATCATGCTGATCAGCAAGGGGAAAACGGATTTTGTATCAAGTCTTGGAGCAATCATTCCCGGAGAGGTTTGTGGGGCCATGGCTAAGCAGACCGCCCCCAACGCAGTGATCAGACCGCCGACGACGAGATGCTGTCGACTGCCTCCGGTGGCCTCTCTGCGGGCCATGGTGGTCACACCCATGATGTAAATTCCAAAGCCAATCGCGATTCCGACTGTCTCTGCCGGAATCAGTCCTCCGAGGGGCTTGGATTCACTCGCCGCCAAAGCGATGCAGGGAGATGCTCCTAATAAAAAACTAAGAAGACGACAGGATCCCATAGTGGCTGGGGCAAAGATAGTTCGTTTGAGTGGACCATTGTAGGCGATGATCATGATTGCCAAGGCAAATGAAAGAAGGCATGGGAGCGAGGTGGTTGGTACGTCTGAAGAAGAAAGGTACCCACTAACGGTCGCCAATCCGATTCCTAGGATTAGCAGCAGCCATCCCCCAATACTCGCTTGGCGTTTATCGATCCATCCTTGAGGAATCGGACGCTTCGATCTTTGCTGAGCATCAATTTCCGCGTCAAAAACGTCGTTGAGAATCATTCCCGCCCAGTAGAGACTGACACCACCGAGCACAACGCACACAAATCGGTCCCACGGCTGAATCGATGACGCAGTGAATAGAAAAGCCGCGCTAACATCTGCAATGATGGTAAAGACATTTGGTAGGCGTACTAACTGCGCCCAGATTTTCCATTGCGCAATCTGTTTTTCGGATACTGCTGCGCTCGTTTCGCTTGCGTTCACCAATTGCATTCCTTCATACGATGAGGCCAGTCGAGCACCGGTAATCGAATGTCTCGACTCACTATCTTCGTAGTCTAATTTTTTCACGTTCAGTTAGCTGGATCCCGTGCATTTGGATATACCGATCCGTCTCGTTGATGAAATTGACCTCGGCTTCCTGGTTTTCGAAACGGAATCGTTCAACCGGAGGTGCGATAATCGGCTGGATCGAGTAAAGCTCAATCAGAGTGATGAGGCGACTGTTCGTTTCAGCAGGACCTGAATCCGCAGCATCGCGTCCTTCAACCAGTGTGGTCTGCAATGGATCGCTCCAAAACTCAAATCTTAGTGGAAGTAGCTTGGCAATTTCGACAGAGTTACCCATGCCGGAGGCAATCGCCACGTGGACACGAGTCGGTAAAAGCATGGGCCACGTTGTTCGATCACCTTGGCTCATGATTTCAACTCGGCGACGGCTACTAATTTCCCCCTTGATCACCCAAACCGGTTTTCCATCGAGAGTCGCACTAACGAGATCGAGATTGTAATCCCGGTAAATGGTGGTCAGTAACTCGACCCAGGCACCAACGGTGTACCTTGGTGCAATCAGGCTGTTCGTTTCTGATTTCCCCACCCACTCCTCCAAACGTCCAACGTCGACTCGCTTCAAGGTAATTCCGGAGGCAATTTCTGTACGAGTCCATGCTAAGCGTCCATCACTGATTTGTTTTAGGCGATGCTGTCCACTTCCGTCGTGCATGGTTACTTGCAGGTGGTAACGTCCGGTACCCTGCCCTGCCTGTTCATAGGTTCCTACTCCGATGACTTCTCGTTCGTTCGTCCAGACCGTTTCTCGAACTTTGCAGTGAAACGCAGGGCCGTGGACAAGCTGTTGCAGAACTCTTTTTAGCAGCGTTACGGCCTGAGGATTGTGTCGCTGCTGATGTTTCGAGAAAAACTCGGAATCGTCTCTTTCTGCCTTTGCTTCTGGATCCACAGCAATTTCGGCGGTTAAGTCCGCTGGATTATCTTGGGGAAGTTCCGGTAAGTTCTCCGTCGCAAGTGAACGGTCTGTTTCGGTGACCAAGGTGCTCCTCGGACTGATCGATACACCTTCATCCGCTCGCGAAAGGCTTTTGCTAGCTATTGAACTCACGATCAAAAAGAAAATTGAGCTAAAAGCGAGAGACTTTTTCATCAGGGCGACTGAGAGCATGCTCATCCAGGCTGTTTGGTTCAAAATAGCTAGGTTTAACGGTGTTTTAGCATCGAGGGTCCCCCGTTTTTGGGTTCGTTCGTCCCGCGAATTTGCGTTGCACTGCTTATAAGGATGAATCTTCATGGTTCGGTCGTGCTGATTTTCTCAAAGATTCCACGTTCAACGTGCCGATGACCAACTACGACAATCGTCTGTAAGTCTTGTTCGGTTCTTCCAAAAAGAAGCGAAGCGGATCTCGGATAGATGTCAGAGGTTCTCGAACGACGAGATCGTAGTTCGAGATGCCTTTCGAAGTCCACATGGATCTAGCAATCACACGACCACCACTCGGGCTTGATCAGTAGCCCATTGAGTATGCAAACCCAAGGAACGGGGGAAACGATGAAACGAATCGTCACTCATTTGTCGCTAGTTGCGACCTCGGCGATCCTCGCCACCGGATGTGTGCCGGTTCGCCACAACCTACCACCCGAGCAACGTATGATGGAAGTTGGCCCAGGCGTCGGAGGCCCCGGACCGGGCGTACTCGGCGGACCTGTCGCTCCTCCTTCGATGCATGTTGCCGCTGCTGCACCCGAGGCACTTTCGGTTGCTAACAGCGACATCGCCACGGGAATGGTTCAAGATGGCGAAATTGGTTTGGTCAACTACATGCATTCGGGTTCTGCCGCCCCCGGGCACGCTGCAGCGGTTGCCACTCCAGCGACGCTTCAGGTGACCTTCCGAAATCCTGATGGCATGCAGGTTCGCTACGATGCAACCGGCAATGGTGGATTCGATAGCGAACCACTGGTTGCACCCGCTCGTCAGAATTTTCCACAGGGTGGCTTGTATCGTCTAAAGCTCACCAACATCCCTAATCGAGAGGGTGTCGAACTGTACCCAACCGTTGAGCTTGCATACGCCAATCCAAGAACGGGCGCCTACCTCGCTCACAATTCGGTTCCGGTCGAGTTCACCGAGGAAGACTTCGATCAGGTGGTTACCGGAAACTTTGTTACCAAAGTAATCTATCTTCCAGATCCCGAATTCCAAGGGCCCGCTTTGGCCGGTATCGACACGCTGGTTAGCACTCGACTCGATCCAGGTATTGATCCGATTGTTGAGGCAGACCGACGCGGTTCGATTCTTGCGATCATCCGTCTCGGTGACAAGGACGTTGAAATGTCCGGTGCGAGCGCCGATAGCTTGGCAAGCATGATGACTCCGCCGATCGCTGGCCTGCCTGCGCCTTACGCCCCTGCAATGACTGATGGTTGCGGCCACTGCCAGACTGCAGCAACTGCGATGCCGGGTATGGGGATGCCACAGTATGGAATGACGATGTCAGGTACTCCGATCGGAATTCCTGGCCCACCGCATCTTCCACTTGGTCAACCTGCAGGCCTTCAGAAGCACGTGATGAGAAATCACACAGCTGTCCGTATGCCTCGCCCGACCGAGAAGGTTCGAATTGACGTTCGCGAACTTCCGGGCTACAGCTACCCGGCCACCGCTGATCGCGTTCGCTTCACCGGACAAAGCGTTCAGTAACATCAGGTTTCGAGCTGAGAAACGTGCGGGCAGCCAATCCCTGCCTGCCGTTCTCATCAAGGGAGCCAATCTTATCCAGCGCGGTGCGGAATCTAATGACCTCACCGCGTTTTGGTACATCCGCCTGCAACTTGGGCTTCACCACATCCGCTCTCATTCCTTAGACCGGTTCGTTCAAGATGACAAAAGTATCGATTCTCCATGCACGCTATTCTGCAGGCCTGTTGGCGATCGTCGTCTTGTTGGGTGGTTTCGTTTGTGGCGGCGAACCGAGTGATTTTCTACCTCGCGGTTCATTCAACCCTCTGTTGCGTGCAAGCGATCCCCCGGGGACCGTTGGGCAGACAAGATTGCTGGGACGCGGTCCGGTGGTTGGATATTACCAACCCGTAGCAATCACAGGTCCAAAGGGCGTTCAATTTGCCTTGCCCTCGGGCAATGGGATGACTCTACCCACTGAGCGGCTCGAGGCTGGATTTTTGATTGGGTCCGTCTATCGGTTCCACATTACCCAGATTCCCGGAGCTTTGGGAGTCGAGTTGTTTCCGACGGTTGAAGTGATTGATCGGACTTATCCACCGCAACATCTCGCAACTCAATATCCGATTGAAATTCAACTCGATGAGGAGGATTTCAGAACGGCTATTGCAGGTCGTATGGTGACGCGGGTGATTTATTTGGAAGATCCGCAGACTGCGATTCCTGTGCAACAGACATCAAAAACCAATGTTCCATTTGAAGTGTCCCAGTTTCAGGATCCTTTAGCAGTGGCTGATGAGTACGGACGGCCCGTTGCGATCGTTCGTATCGGTTCACTGTTTCCACCTCGACAGAAATCACTGCTCCCGGAATTCTTTTTCGGCTACCCGCAGTGGGCGCCGTTCCCAGGTGCTTCGGTGGCAAGCTCGGCGAACATCGACAACATTCCAAGTGAGATCAAATAAGTCATCATGAGATCATCGCTTTACTTTTCTGTTGCTCTGGTGGTGAGTGTTACCATCGTTGTTGGTTGCGCCTCACAGCAGTCATTCGTGATGCAGCCAAGCCAAACACCCGTTGCCTTATCCGATTCGGTTGAAACACAAATCGTTCCGATAGGCCATGCCGATGTGGTTGATAACGTGCAGTTGGTGGGACACCAAGCCGCTTGCCCGTGTTTCGATTGTCAGTCTACGAAACAGCGTTTATTTTCAAAGAAGCGGATAGTCGGTCGAACAGACGCGACGCTATTGGATTCAGGGGTCAACGAATCCAATGGTCTGACTACCGCCGCAGCATCGCAATTCTATGACTCTCAAGAATTCCTGCGAGACGGTGGAGATTCTGGTTCGACTGTTGTACGTCTAACGGATCAGTCACTCAAAGGTCTGCAACCGGAAGACACCATCGTTCATTACAAAACAGCCGCCGGCAAAGTAGAAATTCAAGCAAGTAATCAGGTTGCCTTGTACGCTCCACGATTTCGGTCTGTTAGGCAAGTCTCGGGTGCGGTTGCCGGCGGCCGCGCGGTCGGTGCAGCACAAATGGATCGTCCTGTTGGGACGGTCAAGGTGGATCAGCCACTGCCCGGTCTCGTGATGCGAGACTCCGTGGAGATCGGACATGCTGACGTTGCTCGTGGGCTTGATGCCATGCGAGATCGAGAAAGAAGCGTACCCGTTGATGCTGTTCAGCAAGTTAATGTAGCTAGCAACGTGATGGCGGCTCTGGTAAATCTTTCTTCCCAACAAGCGTATCGCTTGCAAGGGGATCAAAAAGCTTTGTTCCATCAGTTTGCCAATGCAGCTGTTACCTATCAGCTTGATGAATGCCTAGAAGTTGCGGTTCAAAACTTACGTATCCCTTCGCTGGTTCGTGATCAAACATTGGACGGTTTCACCATCTACGAATTTGAACACGGACATGGTCGGCTGCAAATTAGCAAATTCGCAGACCGAGACGACGCAAAGCCAGGAGACATCGTGACGTTCGGGATTCGAATTGAGAACGTCGGTGATGGGCAAGTGAACGAAGTCGTGGTCGTTGATAACCTGACCACCCGACTCGAGTACGTACCGGATAGTTTGGAATGTGAGGAGTCCGTTGACTTCCAGACTGATGTCAATGAAGCCCAGTCGCTTCGATTGCAGTGGACGTTGCAGGAACCGCTTGAAGTCGGCGAGGCTGTCACGATCCAGTTCAAGTGCCGTGTGCGTTAATTCCCTTTGGCGCGTTCAATCGCTACATCGAATCATTCGAGCCCTTGAATAGCAGTCACGCCTTGATGTGGTTGCTGTAAAACGAGAATCTCAAAATAGTCGCTTATTGAAGAGTATTGCGGTTTCTTGGTTCCCGTTGCTCTGGTGCTTCGTTTAGTAGAGATTAAACGAAGCACGCCGGCTTGTCTGACATGCCTCCGAAGGGCGTTTCTTGCCACACGAGACCCTAGTGTTCTGCGGCGCTGCGACTTCTTTTGACTGTTTTGTTCGCTGGCTCGATGCATTTTAGGAAGTGAAACTCAATGACTTTCTATGCCTAGTCATACTCGAGTGTCTGTGGTTCGTGATCTAAACAGTGTCATGTCTGGCAACCAATTGGTTTTGCTTCGTGATGTAACCTATGGGATTGCAAAAGCACGTCTCGCGTTTTTCGTGTCAACTTCTCAAGTTGTTTGACGGCGCGCGAGGAAATGGGGCTACAGGGTCTGCAAAATACGATTGTCTCTGTAACTTACGCTCATTCCGTACTCGTTCTCTGCAGCGGTGGGACTGTGGCTGTTTTTCGCGAACCGGCTAATACAGGGATTGTCAGTGCTATGGTGACAATGTCGAGTGAGAGTCATGTCGAGTTGTGCATGGGGAGTTTTTGCGACAAATGAGTTTTCTCTAGTTCATTCTGTACTCGGGGTTTTACAATGTTTTGTGTTCACTGCTTGAATCATCGAGCTTAATTGGCTTTTGGGATGCTACTGGATGAATTGTGTGGAAATCTTAAAACGGTTTTGTCGGTTGCCTTACAACCTGATTCTCGCTTCGACTCTCATCCTGTTTTTTTGTGGTTGTCGACCTGAGTACCGTGAGGATCTTGACTACTCACATCGTGTGTTGCAAACCTGGGAAATCGATGAAATTGATGATGGAGTGGTGGTTCAGTTTGAGGAGGTGTTCTGGGAGCCAGACGATACCATTTCACTCAGAGAGCTGATTGCGGAGGAACTCATTGTTGAGGGACGAGATGTTTTAGAGATTGGTACAGGGACTGGGCTATTGTCCGTACTCTCTCTTCGCTATGAAGCAAACAGAGTTGTTGCGACCGACATCAACCCCGCAGCAGTGGCCAATGCTAAGTACAATGCAGCGATGCTTGCTCCGGACGGTAAAATCGATGTCCGGCAAGTCTCGCCTGACTCTCCCGAAGCTTTTAGCGTGGTAGGCGATACCGAGAAGTTTGATTTGATTATTTCAAATCCACCTTGGGAACTCGGTGAGATTTCAAAGCCGATCGATCATGCCTTCTATGACCCAAATTTTGGCTTGATGGAATCACTGCTCGATGGATTGCCTAAGCACTTGAATCCTGGTGGTCGTTGTCTATTAGCTTATGGGCATCGTCCCGCCATAGAACGTTTGGAAGAGGAGTGCAAGAAAAGAAACTATGCTTTCAAGATCCTCGATAATCGAAATTTGGGAAATTTAGAACGCGATTTTTTGCCGGGGATGCTTGTTGAGGTCAAGGTTCCGACAAGTCAAATGAACTAAGTGGACGAGTTTGAGGTGGTTTTGTAATGATTCCGCACCCGAGTGTGTCTTGCGGCAGCCTGCGTTGCTACTGCACCGATTGCTGATCGGTTACCAATAGGTAAATGTTTTCGCGTGTTCTCAGTTTTTCCTGAGCGATTGAATCGTCGTTGCGTGTCGTTATGTGATGCGTTGACTTTTTCATTCCATTGTTCTTTGTTTGACTTGGGATGTCTGTCGTTGCATGTATTGGTCGGTTTTTTTCTTGGACTGCCAGGCTTTTTTGAGCAGCCAGACGTTTCCCAGTTGCAAGAATCATCCCGCATGCTGGCGA
>JADHOA010000043.1 GCA_016779185.1 Rubripirellula sp. | reverse complement strand
AATTTGTTGGCATCGTCGACGAGGTGCGTCTCTATTTCCACGGGGCCACATCTGAACAGGTTAAGCTGCGTTATTCAGATGGTTCAGAGATCGCCGGAGATGCGGTTTTGGCGGTTAGTTTCGATGATGGAACGGCTCGAGATCATTCAATATTTCGTCATAACGGAACCGTCGAGAATGCAAAACTAGTTGACGGTAAATATGGAAAAGCGTTGCAGTTCATTGCAGGTAAAGGTGGTAAAAAACCGGCAGCCCAAACGTCCAATAGTTTAGTCGATCCCAAATGGACGGAAGATGTTTCGATTTATGTCCGCGGGATGGTTCTTGCCGGCAATCATTTGTTCATCGTGGGGCCACCGGACATCATTAACGAAGAAGAGACGTTCAAGCAATTGAGCGAGAGTGATCCTCGGGTTCAAGATTTACTTGCTAAACAAGATGTTGCTTTGCTTGGCGAGCAAGGTTCACGTTTGCTATCGGTGAATATTGATACCGGCGAAGTCGAGAACGAAGTTGCCTTGCAAGATCTTCCCACATGGGATGGCCTAGCAGGGGCCGGCGGTCACCTTTTTCTCTCCACACTTGACGGGTCGGTTGTGTGTTTTGGTACCGACGTACCGTGATGAATCGGCTGTCCAGAATTGAATGGTGCAGGGATTGATCGACGCAAGACAGTTGTTGGTTCAGGTGCTGTGACCCGGTGACATGCGCGCCACCCAGTGAGGTAAAAAGAAATGGCGAATCGTTGGCTTGCGTTGGTGTGTTTTACCACCGTTGGTTCGGCTCTGTTGGCTTGCAATATTCCAGTGTTTCGGTACGCACTTGAACGCTGGAATCCGGATGCTTGTGAAATGATTCTGTTTCACTCCGGGCCGCTCCAGACGGACGAAGAAATTCAATTGCGGAAGTTATTACCGAGTCGAATTCAAGGGTTGTCGCATTCTGAAACGGTCGTTGCTTCGCAATCGTTGGGTGCTCTTTCCTTTGTTGATCTGCAAACTGCCAACGATGATCAGAAAAAACTCTGGAATGGATTGTCAAAGACCTCAAGTTCTGATCTGCCCTACCTTCTGGTGAGAGGTAGCGTTGGATCGACCAATCAGTTTCCACTATGGAAAGGACCCTTGAGCGAGCTTGAACAAGCGAGTCTCTTTCGATCACCGGCTAGGGTTGAGATGTCACGAAGGTTACTTGCTGGCGACGCTGTCGTTTGGCTGCTGGTGACAGGACTTGATCAAGAAAAAAATGAAGCAATTCGTCAGCGGTTGGATTTAGAACTTCCGCGACTCGCAAAACAAATTCAGTTACCCGAAGGTATTGGCCTACCGGGTTCAGAACTTTTCTCTGAGGTCCCATTACTGGTTCAGTACAGTTATCTGGAGATCGATCGCAATGATGGAAAAGAGTCGTTTTTGATTGATTTGTTCTCGTCGATTCGGCCACTTGAAGTGTCCAAAGGTGAGCCGCTCGTGATCCCGGTCTTTGGTCGTGGGCGTGCTCTCGAGGTGATTCCTGGGAGTGAATTGAATCCCCAGTTGATGACCGATTTGACATTGTTTCTCAGCGGCGCATGTTCGTGTCAGGTGAAGGAGCAGAATCCAGGTTTTGATTTATTGATTGATTGCGATTGGAAAGACGAATTGTTCCCCGAGGGAGATGAGCCGCCTCCTGCTCGTTCGATTGGTCAGGGAGCCGGGAGAGGCCAATCGGCTGCACCCCAGCTTCTCGACATTCCACGAGGTCGATGAGTCAGGTTAGACTGGATCGTGAGTGGCTTTGACAGCAGATTGTTTTGTCATGTGTTGGCCAGTCTCGTTGATGATCGCACGACTGAAATATCCAAAAATCCAAGGTACATCGAAGATGTGGCGAATCGCGAACGTCTTAATCGGTTCGATTCTTCTGTTGGCGTTGCTCGTGATACTGTTGGGGCGTTCCACTGATCCGTTTAGGCAATCAGGTGATTTGCAGAGTGATCAGCTAGCGGCTGCAGAATCTCCCCTGATGATCTTTTGCGCCGCGAGTAATCGAGCGGTAATGGAAAAGGTGATTTCAGACTATGCTGCCGAATACGGAAGGCAGGTTGATGTGCAATACGGCCCATCGCAAACGCTTCTGTCGCAGATGGAGTTGAGTGATGTGGGTGACCTTTACTTGCCCGCGGATGATAGCTTCCTACTGATGGCACGTGAAAAAGAATTGGTGGCTGAGATTTTGCCGATTGCCAAAATGCAGGGAGTGATTGCCGTCAAGAAAGGGAATCCAAAGGCGATTTTTGACTTTGAAGATTTACTGCGAGATGAAATTCGTTTGGTCCAGGCCGATCCTGATGCCGCTGCGATCGGAAAAGTTGTAAGAAAAGTACTGCAGCAGTCTGGTACGTGGGAATCGCTAAAGTCTGCAACCACCGTCTTTCGTACAACAGTAAATGAGGCGGCCAACGACGTGGTCGTGGGTGGTGCGGATGCGGCGATTGTTTACGACGCGGTTCTGCATACCTACCCCGATCTCGAGTTCGTTGAAATTGATGAGCTCATACCCACTTTGTCGCAAATTTCAGTTGGTGTGATTCGGTCCACCAAGCAACCTGCCGATGCATTACACTTTGCGCGTTTCTTGTCTGCTGCAGACCGTGGACTAAAGCGTTACGCCGAATACGGTTTCCGAGTTGCGGGAGGGGATCAATGGAGTGACGTTCCGCAGTTGCGATTATTTGCCGGTTCCATGTTACGGCCCGCTATCGAAGACACGATTGCAGCGTTCGAAAAGCGTGAGGGGGTTGTGATCGACACGGTATACAATGGTTGTGGGATTTTGGTTGCGCAAATGAAGTCCGGTCAGGTGCCCGATGCTTACTTTGCATGTGATAAAGAGTTTATGGAGCAGGTTCCGGAGCTTTTTCCGACGCCAATTGATGTTTCGCAAAATGAGTTGGTGATAGCCGTTCAGAAAGGCAATCCTCATCAGATCGCCACGCTCAGCGATTTAACGAAGAAGGGTTTGAGGGTTGGTGTCGGACATGAAAAACAATGTGCGATGGGCTGGCTGACTCAGAATACTTTTCGCGAAGGCGGCATTCAGCAAGAAGTCATGGAGAACGTCACCGTGCAGAGCCCCACCGGTGATATGTTGGTCAATCAAATGCGTTCAGGTGCCTTGGATGCTGCTGTGGTCTATTTAAGTAACACTGCTGGATCGGGTGATGTCCTTGATGCGGTAAGAATTCAAGGTTTGGAGTGTAGTGTTGCGGTTCAGCCGTATGCGGTTTCGCCTCATTCAGAGAACGGGCAAACGGCTAGTCGTCTCTTTGAGCAGATCTGCAAAGCGGAGTCCAAAGAGGCGTTTACGGCTGAAGGATTCGGATGGGTGCAAGTGACTGATACGGAAAAGAATGACTGACCATTTGGTATCGTCTGGGAAATCGCAACAGCGAGGGGAAGGTCACCGGAGGCGGCGATCGGATGTGCCATTCTTTGTGGTCATGGGAGGCATCTCTTCGTGCTTTGTTTTGCTGATTATCTTGTTGTTGTTGGCCGATTTGCGGTTTGCTTCGATTGCAGAATTTAAGACTGCTCTTCTCAAGCCAGAAATTCAATTTGCATTTCAGCTGACCATCTTGTCGTGCACCGTTGCTGCGCTACTTTCGATCTGGGTGGCGACACCACTTGGTTACCTACTTTCGCGGTATCGATTTCCGGGCAGGACATTCATCGATACCATTGTAGATATTCCAATCGTGTTACCGCCATTGGTATTGGGTCTGAGTCTGTTGATTCTTTTTCATCAACCATTTTTTGGCTGGGAAATTGAGAAGTGGATGCGAGATACCGTCGGCTTTCCTATTACGTATCGTTGGCCAGCGGTGGTCCTTGCTCAGTTCAGTGTGGCGTGCGCTTTTGCGGTACGTACGATGCGAGTGACCTTCGATCAAATTGATCCACGCGCCGAAGATGTTGCAAGGACTTTGGGGTGTTCCCGGGGTCAAGCCTTTTTGCAGATCGCGTTTCCCCAAGCTTGGCGTGGGATGATTGCTGCGACCACCATCGCTTGGGCAAGAGCTCTCGGAGAATTTGGCCCGATTTTAGTGTTTGCTGGTGCGACCAGAATGCGTACAGAAGTTTTGTCGACGACAGTTTTTCTCGAGCTGAGTATTGGTAATCTTGACGCTGCCGTTGCGGTCTCTTTGCTAATGGTTGCGATGGCGGTTGTCGTGTTAGTGGTACTGCGGCTGTTAGGCACCGGGTTAACGTCATGATTGAAATCAAAGACCTGTCTCTGAGTGCTGGTGATTTTAGCCTCAGCCACCTGAATTTCCGGATTGAATCAGGTCAATACGCGGTCCTGATGGGTAAAACTGGTCGTGGCAAAACCACGATTCTAGAATCCATTTGCGGGCTTCGGCGTGTTGAATCAGGCACGATCACAATTTACGGAAAAAATGTCACTAACTGGTTGCCAGCGGACCGCGATGTCGGATACGTCCCGCAAGATTTAGCCTTGTTCCCTACGTTCACGGTTCGAGGTCATCTAGAGTTTGCTTTGCGCTTGAGAAATTGGAGCAAGCCATCGATTGCCGATAGATCTCAGCAATTAGCAGAGCAGCTCGGGATTAGGCATCTGCTTGACCGGAAGATAACGGGCCTAAGCGGTGGCGAATCTCAAAGAGTTGCTTTGGGTCGAGCGTTATCGTTTTACCCAACGGTTTTGTTGCTCGATGAACCCCTGAGTGCGCTCGATTCAGACACGCGTAGTGAGATGCAAGATCTTCTTAAATCCATTACCAAGCTAAATGAAGTGACAACACTGCATATTACCCACAATCAAGAGGAAGCGGCTGCTTTGGCGGATTGCAGTTTCGAATTAAGAGACGGAAAGGTCGAGCGTTTGACGGGAATGTCCGCAGGTAAGTGTCAGTGACGTCCGACTGTGGTGGGAACGCCACTCGCCATGAATTTCATCTGATCATTGACGATGATTACTCAGCAGCTGCATCCCCGGATCCTGCATCATCCGATGTTTTCTCATCCGGCTTGGCTGCCTGTGGTGATGATGCTTCGGTTTTAGGTTGCTCTTGAGTGTCTGCAGGCGATTCCGCTACGGGTTCCTTTTCAGTCGTTTCGGTTGGCTGATTTGATTCCGGGTCTTTTGCAGCTTCGTCTGCCTTCGCGATTGCGATCAGCTGTTCTGGACTTGGTCGAACAGGGAACTCACCGCTTGCTAGACCACGATCGACGATCCAAACATTACGAAAGCGTACTGGATCACCATGATTTTGGATTCGGATTGGCAGCAGGAGCGGCTCCTCGGGTTTACCCGCGCCGGTTTTATTTGGGAGAGCGACGTTGTCCTGAACTTTGACACCATTCACCCAAGAGGTGATGTGAGCATCGCGAATCTTGGTGCCATCAGCAGCCCATCGAGGAGCCGTGAAGTGAATGTCATAGGTTTGCCATTGTAAAGGCGGGAATGCCATGTTGAGATCAGGAACCTTGAAGCGATATAACGCTCCGAGTCCATCAAAGACTGGTTCGAGGGCGAACGAATCAAGCACTTGGCATTCATATCGACTTTGAAGATAAAGTCCGCTGTTTCCGCGCGACTGACCTTGTGCTTGCGGCATGTAGGGGATTCTGAATTCAACGTGAAGATTGAAATCTTGGAACATCGGTTTGATGTCTGCACCTTCCATCAACAGCCCGTCCTCTGAAATCTGGGCATTCGTGAAATGATCAACATTTGAGCCGTCAAATAAAACGGTTGCATTCTCCGGAGCAGGAGCACCGAGGGTTGGGCTGACGCGATGGATGCGGCTTAGCTTGCCGACTTGTTCACCTTTGCGATTAAGGAGCAAGCAGTGATCTTTCTCGACAAAGATGGCCCAGGGTCCGCCAGATAAAACGACGAAATCTTCTGAACGCTGACCAATCATTTTCATCGGTTTTGATTCGTGGCCTTCTTGCCCTGGCAATCCTCCGAGAAACGATACGGCTTCGAAGGAGCCATGGCCAATGTGGCGAATCTGTAAACCGAGAGGTCGGGTGCTTTCTGCATCCGATTGAATGTCACCGACAAATTCGCCCATCAATGGGAAGTTCGGGTCGTTCTCGGGCTCAGCGGTGAAAGCCGGTCCTTTTCCATTTCCATCAGCTGCCCATATTGCTGCTGTGGGTGCAATCAAGATTGCGGAGCTAAGAACAAGTGAGCTGATGGTTCGGAGCATGGGAATCCTTTGTTGCGCGATGGAATTCGCGAGTGATTTCAATTTATCTTCTTCTGAATTCGGTTGGGATCAGCCTGTTGCCGCATCTCTATGGCAGAGCTGTCTCGATTTGAAGCAAGGTTTTAGGTTGATCCAAGGTGTCGACCCCGCCGCTGCCTCGAATGCCGAGTGTTAGACGGACGCCGAGTCGCAGATACTTTTGCCAGTTTAGGGCCGCCTACCGCGACTGCTACTCATACGCTTGGACACTACTTTAATTAGCGGAAGACCAAATTCTAGTCGTCCTCCGACGGTGACCAGACCTGCTATTATAGAATGCGAAATCGAGGAAGCCGTTCGTGTTCGAAGCTTCCCGTTGATTGATTGTCTCTGAGGATGCATCGTGGCTCGTCGTATTTGCGTTTTAGTGGTCGTGCTGATTGTATTGGCAGGAATTCAGGGTTTGGCGGGCGCGTCAGCATCTGCAGCCGATTCACGCCCAAACATCGTCTTTATTTTTTCAGATGACCATTGCGAACAGGCGATCAGCGCTTATGACCCTTCGCGTATCACCACTCCGAATTTGGACCGCATCGCAAATGAAGGGATGCGATTCAATCGATGCTACGTGACCAATTCAATCTGTGGTCCAAGTCGAGCAGTGATTCAGACTGGAAAATACAGTCACCTTAACGGTTTCAAAACGAATCGCGATCGTTTCAACGGCGATCAACAAACTTTTCCCAAGCTTTTGCAGGCGACTGGATATCAGACCGCGGTGGTCGGCAAGTGGCACCTTGTGAGCACGCCTCAAGGGTTTGACTACTACGACGTCCTAAAAGGACAGGGGCCATATTACAATCCACCGATGATTACCCGAGGTGAAGACGGTAAGCCGGTGACGCGAACACACACTGGTTACACCACCGACATCATCACCGATAAAACGCTGGATTGGTTGAAGAATCAGCGAGATGAAAAACGACCCTTCATGGTGATGTTTCAGCATAAAGCTCCGCATCGCAACTGGATGCCTGGTCCCAAGTATCTTAACTGGCTAGATGACGTCACGATTCCAGAACCTGAGACGCTATGGGATGACTATTCGGGTCGCACACGTGCTGCTTCGCGTCAGCAGATGACCATTCGCGCCCACTTGACCGATCGTGATCTTAAGCTGCAGGGGTACGGCACGATGAATGCTGAACAGATCAAGGTCTGGAATGCCGCGTACGGTCCCAAAAATGAAGCCTTCTTGAAGGCGAAAGATCAAATGAGTGAAACAGAACTCGTGAAGTGGAAGTATCAGCGTTACGTCAAGGATTATTTGCGTTGCGTTAAGAGCGTTGACGATGGAGTGGGTCGGGTATTGGATTATCTTGATGAGTCGGGGCTAGCAGATAATACCGTGGTGATCTACGCATCCGACCAAGGTTGGTATCTTGGAGAGCATGGTTGGTACGACAAACGCTGGATGTATGAAGAGTCTCTGAAGACACCGCTGATGGTGCGTTGGCCAGGTCAGGTGACATCAGGATCGGTGAACGACGATATCGTTTCTAATTTGGATTTTGCAGAGACCTTTCTTGCGATCGCGGGAGTCGACATTCCTGGCGACATGCAGGGTCGTAGCTTGGTGCCGATTTTAAAAGGCAAGACACCAAGTGATTGGCGACAGCAGTTCTATTACCATTACTATGAAAATCCTGGTGCTCATAACGTCGCAAGGCATTATGGAATTACCAATGGACGCCATAAATTAATCCATTTTTATGCACTTGAGGGTCAGCGTCTTGATGATTGGGAATTGTTTGACTTGGAATCGGATCCCAACGAATTAACAAGTGTTTACGGCAATCCACAGTATGCTCAAGTTCAATCGCAGTTAACGATTGAATTGGCGAAAATGCGAGAGCAATACCTAGTTGATGAGGATGAAATTCAGCCAGCCAACCCGCGAAAACCTCGGTAGGTTTCGGTTAGTTCTTTGATGCCTTCGGTCGACCACCTTTGGGTGTCAATCGGGATTCGTATTCCCAACGTTTACTCCACGCATCGAACCAAGGTTGATAAGATTCCATCTCCGTCCAAAATCGAGGCACCGGATCGCCTGGGAGGACGCGACCTGATTCGTAATCCAAGCCCGCGACACTGCGTTCGACGGTTTTATTCCATCGTTCAAATTGCGCGACCATTTTGCTTAGTCGTTCAGGTTCAGCTTGTGCAAGGTTTTCCGTTTCAGATGGATCATTCTTGAGGTTGTAAAGGGCAAAGACTTTTTTCTTGATGTCCTGCGACAGGATCTTGTAATCATTGTCGACCCAAGCTGCTCGCTGAAGATGTCGAAAAGGGATTGGTTTGTTGCGAGTGGCTATCTCTTCGTTGAGTAGCGGTTTTAGACTGATGCCATCCAAGACATGATTCATGTTAGGGTGGTCAAGATTAAGCAAGTCGAGGACCGTCGGTAAAATATCAATGACGCCTGCCGGATAATGGGACACTCGTGCACTGCGGATCGCGATCGGCCAGTGGAGGATTCCGGGCACTCGTAATCCTCCTTCGAAGACGCTTCCTTTATTGCCTCGAAGATTACCGACCGTTCCTGGCTCAATCTTTGGTAGTCCACCGTTGTCGCTGCAAAACCAGACTAATGTCTCTTCTTTCAAGTTTCTTTTTTCAAGCTCAGAAAAGAGTTGTCCGATGCTGCGATCCATCGCTACCAATTCTCCGTAGTGATGCTGGGATTTTTCATCGAGGTGAGAGAATGCTTCGCGATCCTCAACGGAAGCCTTCGCTGGATCATGCGGCGAACCAAACCAGATAACGCTGAATGTTGGTTGTTGTTGATAAAAACGATCGATAAAACGCACGGCTTCCCGTACTGCAATTTCGGAGGAGTCGCCGGTGAATTCCTCAAATGATCCTTGCCGGCTGAGGATCGGATCCATGTCAAAAAAGTTTGTAACGGATACCCAAGTATCAAAACCGAAATGACGAGGACCATGAGAGTCCTCTTTTAGTATTGGAACGCCAGGGCCTCGAATGCCATTAAGATGCCATTTTCCAAAGTGCCCCGTAGCATAGCCCGAATTTTTGAGGATGGTCGCAAGAGTGATTTCTTGTCTGCGCAATGCATATCCGTGACTTTCAACACCCGTTCGATCGTTAGCACGCCCCGTTAAAACGCTGGCTCGGGTCGGTGAGCAAACTGGAGCGCCAGCGTAAAAACGGTCAAACCGCAGTCCTCCGCTAGCCATTGCGTCAAGGTGGGGAGTTTTAAGGACCGGATGATTGTAGTAACCGGTTTGCCCCCATCCCTGATCGTCTGCCATGACAAGAATAATATGTGGCTTTGACGGTGCCTCATTGGCTTGTGAGGTGTGAGCTAGAAGAGCCATCGTAAGGGTGAAGCTTGATGCGATGACGCTCAATGGATAAAGGCGTAGTCTATTGGTGCCGTTCACTTGCTGAACCGTTTGGGGTGATGACGATTGGTGATTAGGGATCGGGGATTGATCGATTGAGATTCCTGCGGGCCATATTTTACCGATTGAAGACAACGAGGCGATTTCGAGACGATATACTGACACCAAGAATTTTCGCTTTCCTCGCTCAGCATAATGTTGTCGGAAATTTTGGCAGAACCTCAATGCCGATCAACCGACATGCCACGACGCTCTTGAATGGTCGTTGAGAATCGGAGGGGAGGAATCTCAATTCAACCCGTAACCTGCTACTTTTTAGTATTTATCAAGGGACACCATGCGAGTATTACGAGTTCTCTCTTGCGTCTTCGCAGTTTCGGTTTCTGTGAATTTGCCTGCGGAAACGACTGCACCTAAATTTGTCGCAAAGTTGTTGCATGTTGATGCCAACGAAGGAATTGCGTGTGGTGATATCGATGGTGATGGTGTCAAGGATCTAGTTGCTGGTCGCAATTGGTACAAAGGTGGTGAATGGGCTCCTCGTCCGTTACGAAGCATCGAGGATTGGAATGGATACGTTCAGAGCAACGGGGACTATCTGTTTGATCTGAATGCCGATGGGCGTCTTGACGTGATTGCCGGGTCTTTTATTCCAACGGAAGTTCATTGGTATGAAAATCCTGGCGAAGAATCGTTGAGATTAGGAAAACAGTGGAAACAGCATCTGCTTGTCGATACCGGAAACACCAGTAACGAGGGCCAGTTGATGCAGGATGTTGATGGCGATGGACGCCCTGAATGGCTCGTCAACAGCTGGAAAAAAGATGTGCCTGCTGTGATTTGGCGATTAGTCGATCGAGATAAGCCTGCTGAAAGTGGCGCTATGTTCGATCTTGTTCCCCATCAGGTTGGTGCGAAGGGCAATGGACATGGAATGGCCATCGGTGATATCAGTGGTGACGGAAAAGCAGATCTCTTAGTCGGTCAAGGATGGTATGAACAACCTGCAAGTGATCCGTGGAATCAGCAGTGGACCTTTCACGCGGACTGGGATTTACATGCCAGCGTACCCATGATCGTCGTCGATCTTGATCAAGATGGTGACGGGGATTTGATTCACGGAAAGGGTCACGATTACGGGTTGCTTTGGTGGGAAAATCAAGGTCGCGACGCTGAGGGGAAAATCAAGTGGGCAGAACATGCGATAGATAAAACCTACAGTCAGCCCCATACGCTGGCATGGTCAGATGTGACCGGTGATGGTAAACCAGATTTGATTACTGGCAAACGCTACTACGGTCACAACGGTCGTGATCCCGGTGGAATGGAAATGCCCTGTCTTTACGTTTATCAATGGAATGCTGATCAAAAATCTTTTGATCGTCAAACCATCGAAGAAGGGCATGTCGGTTGCGGTTTGCAGATTGTCACCACGGATTTAAATCAAGATCAAAAAGTTGACATCGCAGTCGCTGGAAAAAGTGGTACCTACTTGCTGTTAGCGGAATAGCTTGCTGCTATCTAAGATTGCGATGTGCTGGTCAGGCGATAGGCCACGCACGGCATTCGGTTGGCTACCGACGCTAAAGAAAGCCTATTCGTAGGAAAGCAATAGAAGCAAAAATATGAGTTTCTGCTTCTGTTCCAAAACCGAGGAAGTCGTGCTGATTGCCCGCAATTGTCTCATAGCGATTACATAATTCACGAATGGTCTTTTTTGAAAGGGAGTTCACTTTGAATGATGATGGAGTACCCAGCGTTTCAGAGGACCATCCCTGCGACTTCGATCAACCGGTCACGCTGCAGCAAGCTCAAGAAGACGTGGATCAATGGATTAAGACAATCGGTGTTCGTTATTTCGACGAGATGACGAATCTAGCTCAACTTGTTGAAGAAGTCGGTGAAGTCGCAAGGATTATATCTCGGACTTGTGGTGAGCAATCTTACCGGAAGGATCAAGTGCCGGGTAATCTAGGTGATGAACTGGCTGACGTCTTGTTTGTAACGATTTGTTTGGCAAACCAAAGTGGTGTCGATCTGACCCAGGCTTTTCACAGGAATCTCGCCAAAAAAACTCGGCGGGACGTAACGAGGCATCAAGATAATTTCAAGTTGCACGATCAATCAAAAAACTCTAGTGCCCTTGGGGAAAAATGAATCAAAATGCATTGCGACGTGTAACCAGTTTCATCGGTAATCTTACTCGCTACGCGTTGCTAACTTGCCTATTGTTGCTACCGATTAGTGATAACGCGTCTGCTTTAGATTCTGGATCCGCAACGATCGCGCTGTTTCATGGAGAATGGTCTGGTCTTTGGGAGTGTCGCGAGAACGCGTGGTTTGTCGATCAAGACCAATCTTTAACTTGTCGCATGGAACAAGTGCTCCAAAAGAACGGAAAGATTCGGACACGGGGGATGGGCTATCTTTGGACTCGCAATACCTACTCAGATTTCATTCTTGACCTCGAGTACAGGTTGTCACCAAAAGCCAATAGTGGAGTTTTCTTTCGAGCAGATCCAGCCAATCCTGTTCAGGGTGGCTTTGAAATTCAGTTGTTAGATAACGCCAGTGTCGAGGAAGCGGCGGGAAGAATGGATCCAAAAAAGCAAAACGGGGCGCTCTATGATTGCCAATCGCCATCTGTTGATAGTGCTCTCCCTGTAGGACAGTGGAATCGTTTGCGTCTCACTTGTCGCGGTCAGCATGTAACCGTTGAAATCAACGGCAAGAAAGTAAACGACATTGACTTAAGTCAGTGGGTTACCGCAAGGATGAATCCGGATGGTTCTGTGAATAAGTTTGAGCAAGCACTTAATACTCGTCCCAAAACTGGTCGGATTGGTTTCCAGAATCATGGAAATCAAGTTTGGTTTCGCGATATAAAAGTCACCAACCTGAAGTAATAGTCACTCAAGTTGATTATGTTCTCGATATCTGGTTTTGGGCTTTCCGCAGCATTCTTTCCTACTCTGACCAGAAACGCTGCGTTTCTCCGCGTTCTCTTTCAAGAGAATATGCATCCGCAGTTAGTTGAATGCCAAGTCTCACCGGATGTCGTTCAAAAGTAGTCGTGTCGTAATGCGACTTGATTCATAAATGACAGGTAGGCCGCTTCCTGGATGAGTTCCACCACCCACAAGGTAAACTCCGTCGAGTTCATCAAAACGATTGCGTGGGCGCCGGTGCAGCATTTGACCGAGGTTATGTGCGAGATTGAAAGTCGCACCACGATAGATGGCGTAGTCTTTTTGCCAATCATCTGGTGTGATCCGATGTTCGAAACGAATTCTGTCCCGAATATCATTAAGGCCAATGTCCGCGAGCGCGTCGAGGGTGGTTTCTCTGAATGCGTCGGAATCTGTTTGCCAGTTCACGTTGGCGTGTTGGTGAGTCACCGGCACAAGAACGTATAAACCACTATGACCAGGTGGAGCTAGCGAGGAATCGGTGACGCAAGGATTTTGAACATAGAATGATGGTTCTTCGCTTAGAACATGCTCTTGTTCAATTTCACGCAGATTTTTTTCGTAATCCCTACTGATATGAATATTGTGGTGGGGAAGCTGATCATATTCTCCTTCGATCCCTAAGTAGAGCATGAAGGTGCTGCATGAGTACCTTTTTTTAGCGAGGTTTCGATTGTTCCATTTTCGGCGTTTTTGATCTGGGATGTACTTTTCCATCCAGTGTGCAAAATCGGCATTGATGACAAATGAATCAGCTTCATACTTGCCTTGATTTGTGGTGAGCTGTGTGACTCGTTTACCTTTCATTTCGACTGCAGTGACGGATTCATTGAGCCGGATCTCAACTCCCATTTCGATTGCAATCTCTGCCATCCGTTCACTCACGCGAGCGCATCCGCCGGTGGGATGCCAAACACCGAATTCGTATTCAAGAAAAGAGAGGATGCTGAAAAGACTCGGGCATTGAAATGGTGACATGCCGAGGTATTTGGACTGAAACGCGAAAGCGATGACCAATCTCGGGTCACTAAAGTATCGTTCGAGTTCACCTCCGAGCGATCGAAAGGGATGGAGGTGCGGCGCAGCAGATAGCAGTGATGGATTGAGAAGATCAAACGCGGACGAGAAGGGTGATTCAAGGATAGGACGGAACTTTTCAAGTTTGACTCGATTGTCGTCCATGTACCGCTTGAGCGCCCCGACATCATTGGGAGACATTCTTCCGATTTGCTCATCCATTTTGGTCATGTCAGGAGAGCAATCAAGTTTTCCGCCAGAACCAAAGGTCAAACGATACTGAGGATCGAGTCGAGTCATGGGAACCTCTTTGAAAAGATCCCTGCCGACTGATTGAAAGATTTCCGATAACACTCTTGGGTAGAGAAAAAACGTTGGGCCGCAGTCGAAACGAAAACCATTTCTTTCAATTGCCGAGGTGCGTCCGCCAACGCGATCGCGTCGCTCAAGAATCGTTACATCGCAACCTGCGTGCGCCAGTTGCATGGCTGCCGCTAGGCCTCCCGGACCTGCTCCCACCACCACGACTTTTTTATTTTTGTTTTTCATGGTGTTTCACTATCCGATAAAAGGCAGCGTCGCGAGGTTGAGATTTTACACTTTGAAGCTTCAGAGAGATGCGGCCGTGATTGATCGTCAGTTCCCTCTTTTTTAGATTTGCAAAAGGGGCATAACTGGTCGGCCAAGTGCGAAACTAACCACCTCGAAACTATCTTTCTGTGCAGCTGGGAACATTGCTAGTCCGGTGCTTGTTCCCCTGCCTTAATTTCGTCACGCATGATTTGCCGGATGCTCACTTCCTCATGACTGCTTGCTTCGATCTCTGAGCGATCGGAAATTAACTTGGCGCGTTTGACCGCCTCAAGTGCTGCGTCACGCGTAATAGGCGATTTTAAGATTGGACCGGTGGATCCCGATGATGATGGCTCTCGAATAGGTTCCATCACTTGTTCAAAGTCAAGGTATTGAGCTTTACCTTCCTTGACGGCATACCGAAGGCGTTTGATTTCCATTAATGCGGATTGCTTTTCATCCAAGGTTAAATCACTTGTTTCCGTGATCCACTGTTCAAGTGCTTGTAGTTCTCCCCATTGCAGTATCGGTAGCTTTTGCAGGTTTTGCATGATTTCGCCGGCTTGCCATTCTTCATACCGGCCCGATTGCATCTTTTCCACCAACGTATCAACTTCTTCGATTACGTCTTGTTTTGTTAACGGATCGAGTAGGCTTTGTTCGATCTGCGGTCGGAAGGATCCCTGTAGCGTTCGGATTGCCAACTCGGTTCGTTTCTGAAAAATCACCCACGTCAGCAACGCGCAGGTAATGAAACCCACGATTCCCATTAGTGCAGCGCTGGCAAGTACTGCAGGCATGCAGCCGGGGCCCTCTTGATTCAATGGGTCCGTATGGGTCTGTGACGACAGGTCAGCAGCACTTGTTTCGCCATCGATATTCGACTCGATTGATTCTGGTTTGCTCATGTTGGCTTGTTAACTGGTTGTCAATTCCCATCAATACGAATCGGGCTTTTAGCAAGTGAAGGCGTTTCAAGACTCAAACGGCGGAGTAGGCAATCGATCTTGAACGTATCAAAAATGGCCTGCAAGGTGTTCAGCTTGGTACTTGACCCACTTTGAGGAGATTCAGTGAGCAATGGGGTTCTCGGTAGAAAGTGACAGCAGCAATGCTTTGTCGGTATTTATCCTTAGAAAGGTAACCAACAGCGATTCAAGGTTGCTGAGAACTGGATCGTTTTGTGCATCCACAGGTGGTTCCTCTGCCGCATTTTATCTTCAAGTCAGCAGCAAACCATCATTCACTAATCTTATGCAGTACGACCATTTCAACGCGTTTAGCGCAGCCAAGATCGGGATCCTAGTCCTTGAATTCGATCTTAAGAATCTTGAACTTGAGTTTCCCTGCTGGTGCCTCAATTTCCACGGTTTGGCCGACTTTATTGCCAACTAGACCTTGTCCGAAGGGGCTTGTGACCAAGATTTTTCCCGCGTTGTAATCTTCTTCACCCGCGCCAACGAGCGTGAATTCCTCTTCGTCACCATACGCGAGATCTTCCACGGTAACGGTACATCCAAAGACAACTTCGTCTTTTGGCAACGTCGAGGGATCAACAATCGACGCGCGCGCGATTTTGTCTTTCAACTCATTGATCTTGGCCTGAAGCATTCCTTGGTTTTCACGCTGCGCATGGTACTCAGCGTTCTCTTTCAGATCGCCCTCTGCCCTTGCCTCTGCAATTTTAGCTGTCACCAAGGGCATTTCTTGGTTTTCGAGTCGATCAATCTCGGCTTTGATTTTATTGTAACCGTTGCGGGTCATAGGGACCGAATCAACCATGGCAGATGCCTTCCTTCATTCAATGCACTCGTGAACGACGATACTTCCTTGAAACGCTTTGCCGTTGCGTCTAGGTTCCATTTTCAATGCAAATCTAAGGACTCCGAAGGATTCGAAATCCTACGAGTCAAACGGCAGGGACCGATTTTCGCCGCTTCTCGACAACCTGTAAAGCCTTCAGGCACGACAAATATGCTTTGTAGGCCCGTTTTTCGCTTCACGGTTCTCCGAGGTACGTTCGTTCCGGATCGATCGATATCGTCTGAAACAACCTCGCTCGGGTCTTTATGTGAGGGGACTTCCTGTCAGGATTCATCCACATCGCCATCGTCTGAACCTCCCTCGTGGGGAAGCGAAATCTCTTCATCGATCCATCGCTTGAGGTCCACAAGCTTGCAGCGTTGAGAACAGAAGGGAGGCGAATTGGTTTCGTCGAGATTAAATCGTGTTCCGCAAGTCCCGCAAGTCACACTTGTTCGAGACTTATCTGTTGTTAATTTAGTCATTTTTACTGATGCTTCAGATACCCGCGAGTCATTTTTGGTCCGCTGACAATCGTATCGAGAGATCAATGCATTGTCGAACATTTCGTGATGTTTGAAGCATTGATAACAACTCCGACTGCATCCCAAGAAAATCGGTACAAGGAGACGTGGTGCGGTTGAACGGTTGAAGAAACAAAACGGCTGAGAGTGAGCTTGTAAGCCGGGTTCTGTCATTCGTATCGATTGATAACGAATGGGTGACCATTTATCTGTGCACGGCGATTGCTCGCCGCCTCAATTGCGACCTACCCGAATGTCAGTCAAGGCGGACCACCTTGCGACGAACTTGCGTTCGAATTCCACTCTGTTTGGTCTAGCTCCGGATGGGGTTTACCTAGCCGCTCAAGTCACCTTGAACGCTGGTGTGCTCTTACCACACCGTTTCACCCTTACCACGCATGACTCCAGCTGGCCGCTATAGCAGGGCTGATTGCCACCGTTCGGCGGTTTACTTTCTGCTGCACTTTCCCTAATCTCACGACCGGTCGACGTTATCGACCATCCTGTCCTTCGGAGCCCGGACTTTCCTCCAGTGGAAACAAACCCACCAGCGATCACCCCGCTCACTCACAGCCTGACGAGAAGATGATGGATCAGGGACGACTTAACAAGGTCATGAGTGAGAAGTAGCGGAAATCATCGGTGCCCCATTGGCCCGTGGTATTGGTGTTTATCATGACAATTCACTGATTTGAACTTTTTCAGGTGACCGGTCGTTCTCTTGCTCGGAATCTGGATAATTAGGGGTCGAGGGTCTAGCCCCGAGCATCACCAACTTTTAGTCCAACTCCTTCTTTCATTCCGTCTGATCCTTTGGGGCCACCCTTGTCGACTCCAACCGAAGATATTGAAGAAAGCGACACGAGTGCTGCTGAGAGTTTGGCTGCTCGGATGGCGTTGGGTGATGCGGAATCGGTTGCTGGAAGACGGATAGCTCTGCTTGGACGATTTGGAGGCATGAACCAAAAGCAAGCTGCCAATATCCTTAGGTCGTATGACGCGATTGTTGTGGATCATGATGATGCAAAACTTGATTGGGTCGTGGTCGGTGCGGAAGAGTCGCCACTTGCGGAAGCCGATCTGTTATCGGAAGCGATGCGCGATGCTGCGGCTAAAGGTGAAGTAGAGGTCGTGCATGAGACGGACCTTTGGCAGAGGTTGGGGCTCGTGGAAATCGAGCAATCTGTTCGTCGCTATCACACTCCGGCAATGCTCGCTCATCTGTTGGGAGTATCGGTGCATGTGATTCGACGTTGGCAGCGTCGAGGTTTGATTACTCCTGTGCGAACCCTTCATCGATTGCCCTACTTTGACTTTCAAGAGGTTGCCACAGCGCGCCGTTTGGCTCAGTGGATTGCATCCGGCGCAAGCCCTACTGCAATTGAGCAACGATTGGTCGATCTAGTGGAGGTTCTACCAGAGCTAAAAAGACCACTGGATCAGCTGTCGATACTTGTTGAGGGTAGCCATATTCTGTTACGTGGTGGCGAGGGATTGCTGGAGCCAAGTGGTCAACTGCGGTTTGATTTTGAATCATTGGATCAACTCGAGGGCCCAGAGCAAAACGACCGTGCAGTGCATGGGTCGCCGCAACTGTCCATCTATGACGAGCCGCCTGACGTCGTGCCATTTCGCTCACCCGATGAATTATTCTCTGATGATCTGCTTGATGCGGCCTTTGAGGCAGAGGAGTCGGGAAACCTTGATTTAGCCGTTGATTATTGCCATGCAATTTTGGCGAGAGATGGCCCGCGGCCAGATATCGATTTCCAGTTAGGTGAGTTGCTGTATCGTTCTGGTGAAGTCGTTGCCGCGCGGGAGAGATTTTATTCTGCAATCGAATCCGATCCTGATTTCGTCGAGGCAAGAATGGGGCTTGGCTGTGTTCTACAAGAGACGAGTCAGATTGATTTGGCGCTCGCCGCATTTCGTGGAGCAATTGAGCTGCACGACGACTATTCCGAAGCTCATTATCATCTTGCGAGTTTGCTCGATGAACTTGGGCAAGGAGATGAAGCCGAG
>JADHOA010000042.1 GCA_016779185.1 Rubripirellula sp. | reverse complement strand
GTCCTGACTCCATCGCCCCGTTAATGGAACCGTTGGCACGATAATCCCCGCAGACAAAAATGTTTTGCCGCAAGCGTGCGGGATGCCGAGGCGGATTAAACGCGGGGGAAGACTGGTCAGGCAAAGCATGCTCGATACGATCTGTTCGTAGATGACGCCACTGCTTGACCTGTTCACCAAAAACAGAACGTGCCTCCGAGATTACTTGCTGTTGTAATTGATCAATGGGAAAATCTTGACGCAAAACCGTAACCGAAATTAATGATTGACCATCGGGAGCATAGGTTGGTGCGATTTCACTCGGCACGCACAGGTGGTTGATCACACCATGTCCTGTCCCGTTAAGCAGTAACATTTTTCGGCGACACGGTGGTTGCTCGGCAGCAAAGTAAATTGTCGTGACCGAGCGATCCGGTCGTTTGGCATTCAACTCAGGAATCACTCTGCTTGCACTCGCTTGATCCATCGCAACGAGAACGCGGCGATACGACAATCGTTCACCAGAATCCAAAACGACGGAATCCTCATCTAATCCAACAAGGGGCGATTTGAGTCGCACGGTCTCATCGGGCAAATGGCTGGCAAGTTGCTGAGCGATCGCTCCCATACCTTGAGCAGGAAGGGATGCGTCTCCGTGGCTAAACATGCGAAAGACAAACTGAAGCATCCGGCTCGATGTTTCTAATTCCCGATCAAGAAAGACTCCGCCAAAAAATGGCCTCAGGAACTGTTCAACCATCTGCTCAGAAAAACCAAACTGCTTCAACATCTGAAGCGATGTTTCGTCACGCCTCTCGAAAACGCTTTCCAAACTTCCTCGACAAGCCGTTCTTCGTAAACTCGCGATCCGAAGCTTGTCCCCCAAGGTTCCAATTGGAGAAAAGGCTGTCCTGAACAACTGGGATGGACGCCGCCAGGGGTCAATCAATGCGTGAATTCCATTGTCTCGCCAAATCAAGGAACCTGGCTCAAATCGCCCAAGTTTCAGCGAGTCGTAATCGAGATGAATCAGGGATTCGGGGTACGAAGTCAAAAAAACTTGAAAACCACGGTCAAGTAAAAAACCGTCAACAAGATCCGTTCTGGCTCGACCACCCACCGCATCAGAAGCTTCGAGTAACACCACCTCAATGCCCTGTTCGTGCAGAACCTTGGCAGCAGTTAAGCCCGACAAACCTGCGCCGATGATCACGACTGGGTCACCCATCAATGTAAAATCCGATTCTGAAATGAATGAATTAATTAAACTGCCAAAAGGATCGCCAATACGAACGACGACAGCAAGTAGGATTTGAGTCGCCTTGCAATAAACGGCTTATCCCATTTCGATTACACTGGAATTTTGCACCACAGCACAACGACCTCACTCGAATGATACGCAGCAGAAAAGCGACCACGAACTTGTGTCGGCTAACATCAAGTTTGATTTGCATTTTTATCGCGGGCATCACAGTGGATCCAAGCGTTCATGCGGATATTATTCTCCCAGGACACAAAAGCATCCAACATCGACTGACCTTTGTTGATTCACCGGCACTGAGAGAAAATCGACTGATCGCTGCACCCGTTCGTGGATTTGCGGGTTTTCAGGAAATCCGAGTAGGCCAACCGTTTTCTTTTTCGACCAAGTACGGCACTCGAATTTACGCAGTCCCATCTGACTACCAACCGCCTGAACGGTTCGATCACGGTGAATCGCTTGAGTTTCCATTTGCCCACCCACCGGTCAATTCCATTACGTCACTCTCCATCCTTAACGGCACATCAAAAATAGAAACGCGATGCAAGCTTGTCGCCGTAAACGATCAATCGCTGATCATCGAAGTGGTAGAAGAAATTGAATACGACGCGTTGGGCAAACCTACCGACGAACAATTTAGCCCCTTAGCGAAAATCGCCATTAGCATTCTGGGTTTCTGTGGTTGCGTCGTGATCTGGCTGACGCTTCGGAGGAAGAATAAAACTCAATCGAAAGATCCGACGATTGCCCGCTCTGACTCGATGGAAAGTGATGACGCCAATGATACGGAGAGAGTGTGATTAGTCAGTCTTTTCCGTTTCTTTTGGTCGTGAATGTATTCTTAGAGTTGGTTGCCGCTTACATTGTTATTCGATGGAAACGATTGGAGCCGCAGCTTTATATCCTTCTCTGCTGCATAGCGGTCAACTTCCTCACCTACCCAATTGCCTATCATGTGCGCGAACAATTACTGGCACCAATAACGATCATCGAAGTCGCTGTCTTTTTCGTTGAAGCAGCAGCGTACCGCCTGTCGCTAGGCTGTCGTCCAAGGTCCGCGATCACACTCGCGTTCTTTACCAATCTCGTCACGATCGGATGTGGCTTTTGGTTAGGTATCTAAATCTTTCGGTCACTCAACTACCTGAACTTTCAATCATCAGAATCCCCAAACCTTCAGCCCCTAGTGTGTCAAAAGTTGCTGTCCAGGAGACAAGCTGCTTACCGTTGCCACGAAATACCTCGCTGTTCACCAGACAAAGGAGATTGCACCCGTTATCGCGGTGAGCCCAGTCAAAACGGCGAATTCATCCCCCGAATTGCACGGCGGCTAAAGCTTCGAATTGATAGCGAGAATTCGGGCAAAGAATTTGAATCCACCAGATTGAGAAGGAATTCACTGGTTCATCCCGACAGGACCTCCCGATAGAATTGAAAAGTCCTTACAGTATGCAAAATAAAGGGGCTGTAGCTCAGTTGGTTAGAGCTGGGGACTCATAATCCCTAGGTCGCGGGTTCAAGTCCTGCCAGCCCTACTTTTTCTTCTCGGCAAAAGCCCCCTAAATGGAGCGGTTTCGGCAATCTACCAAACGGTAACGATCGGAGCCGCAACTCTTTCGTTTGGCCAAAACATTCCATTTTGCCTGAATTCTTTGGTGTATTCCGCTCAAATCGGGGCTACCCTGCTAGTTCGATCCACCGTGTACGCTAGGCGAGGTCGTCTCAAGATTAGAGTGAGCTATGCTTCTGCACGGTGGCAAAGCACCGACGCGAATCCCTTACTCAGATTTTTAAACCATCACGAGCAAGGGCATACTGGCATGCAGGTTACTTCTTGAATCGCCCTAACGTCACAGCAGGGGTTCCGGAACTAGCTTCACGCCAGCCCGAAAACACCTTGTGAGTGCGATTTCCAAACCACAGGATTCAAGCGCAATACTCTCGGGTGTTCTGCAAGGAAGCCAATCAACAGTCGTTTTTAGCCAGACCTACGACTGAGTAAAAATCGCTGACCGAAGCCGTCAAACCGTTGCAACAACGTTTTAGAACCATTGTTGAACAACCATGATTGAACAAGAGGATTGAGGCTTCAGAAATCCCAACCACATCCTTGCAGAGGTTCACCATGAACCAGACATTTCGCCGTTGCATTCATTCGATTCTGGGCATCACTTTTATCCTTTTTTTGCCCGCAAGAGTGCAAGCAAAGAACTTCTTTCTAACCATCGGAGGTGGATATCTTCCGTCGGGGAATCAAGCATCACTAGAACGCAACGTTCTGTACTTTCAACGGATCCTTGGCGAGCGGTTCGACAGTGAGATCCAACATGATATTTATTTTGCTGACGGGAATGATCCCGGTGCTGATTTACAAGTCATGGATCGAATGAGTGTGCCAGAGCCAAACCGGCTCATGGCCGAGTTTTTTGCAACGCAAAGAAACCTTGGACTTAATTACCGGAATCACGACATCGCTGATGTGCGAGACTCAACGAAGCCTGAAAACCTCAAACAGTGGTTCAAAGATAAAAGCGGAGAGATTCAAGCCGGTGACCGACTGTTTATCTATGTCACATCACACGGCAATGGCAGTTCTGACAAAAAACAGCCCCACAATACGACCATCGCAACATGGGGTCGCACCTCGCTATCGGTAAAAGAAATGTCAGAGAGTCTAGATTTGCTGAACGACCAAGTAACCGTGGTCGTGATCATGGTTCAATGCCACGCAGGAGGTTTTGCAAGATTAATGTATCGCGGTGCCGACCCTGAACAGGGAGTTTCGCCGCAACCACGTGTAGGATTTTTTGCAACCGTTCATGATCGTCCCGCCGCCGGATGCACACCCGACATCAATGAGGCAAACTACGCAGAATACAGCAGTTATTTTTTCGCTGCTTTGACTGGTACCGATCGTCTTGGTCAGCCCGTTGAGAAACCTGATTATGATCAAGACGGAGTCATCTCGTTCGATGAAGCGCATGCTTACGTTATTCTGACCGCTGACACCATTGACTTCCCAATTAAAACCTCCGACATCTTCTTGGATGAGTTCAGTGAGTTTGGCGAGGGAGAGTCGGATCTCTTACCAAACGACCTCGAATATGATCAAGTTCTTGAGTTGGCAACCGCGAGTGAAAAAGCAATCCTCGCTGGACTCTCCGAACAGCTTGAACTCAACGGAAACGATCGGCTGGTTGATGCCTACAACTTCCTTCATCCGGAAAAAAAAGAGGGAGAAAAACGAAAACCTCAACAGCCACCAGAACGTGAAAAACTTCGAATGAAAATCCGAGAAGATTTACGACGAAAGTGGCCCGAGTTATCGAATCTCCTCAACCCAACTCCAATTGAATTGCTTACCAACCGACAAGATGAGTTCATTCAAGCGATCAAGGAAAACGAGAGCTACGATCGCTACACCGAGCTAAAGGAACAAGCAAACACAGAACTCAATGATGCTGAGCGCAAGGTGAAGTACGACCGTTTTTTACGAGTCGCAGACCACATTATTTTGCGAGAAAACTTGAAACGAAAACAAGCCGACGATCAACTCAACTCTCTAAACCAGATTCTTGAATTAGAGCGATCTTCTCTTTGACTCAAAAGTTGCAGAGATCGAACGATACTAGATTGAGCATCTTGATCTGCAACGTTCAATTATTTCGGCTCCAGTACGGAAGGTTAAAACCTTCGACCGGGCATTCAAGAGTACACCGGTCGGGAATCACGACCCTGCAAGTCTCTCAAACGCTTCTCGATATTTTGCAGCCGTCTGCTCGATAATTTCATCGGGCAGTTCCGGTGGATCGCTATTCATATCCCAGCCACATTGCGATAGCCACTCGCGAACAAACTGCTTATCAAAAGACCGCTGCGCTTGCCCTGGTTGATATTGTTCGGCACTCCAGAATCGAGAACTATCTGGAGTTAAAACTTCATCGATCAAAACGACTTCTTCATCAACGATTCCGAACTCGAATTTCGTGTCGGCGATAAGAATGCCTCGGGATGAAGCATGGTCGCAAGCGGTTTGATAGATACGAAGACTCAGCGACTTCAGTTTCTCAGCGAGATTAGGTCCGAGATCTTGGATCATTCGATCGAGGGAGACGTTCTCATCGTGCCCTTCCTCTGCTTTGGTCGCGGGCGTGAAAATCGGGTCTGGTAACTTATCACATTGGACCAGTTGCTCCGGTAATCGATTACCGCAAATCTCGCCGGTGGCTTGGTATTCCCTGAGACCACTTCCCTCAAGATAACCACGCACCACGCATTCAAAAGGCACAACACTCGCCTTCTCGGTAAACATGACGCGCCCGCGTAGCGGTTCGATATCAAATTGTGATTCGAATGATGGAGGAATCGCAGTGCTAATTAGATGATGCCTGACCCCCAGCAGTTGAAACCAGTATTCGCTCATCCCTGTAAGAAGTCGGCCTTTTTCTGGTATTCCGCTCGGCAAAATGTAATCAAAAGCGCTGATACGGTCAGTGCTAACAATCATCAAACTGTTTCCCAAGTCATAGACGTCTCTGACTTTTCCACTTCTTTTGGGAAATGGCAAGTTGGTGCTCAGAAGGGCCCGGTTTGAATCAAATTGAAAAAACGCCTGATCGGTTTGGGATGAGTCTGTCATTTACACCTGCTCACTATTTTGGTTTCGCCCCCAATCCAGTGCCTGCGTACGGTCGCAGGGGGAAAGGAGAACGATTAGGATACGAGGCTTCTGTCAATCGCGGGAGTGCATCAAGCGTTGTTGCGAGTCTTTTCTCTGGCAGTTCACGGCGTGAAGATAACCACTGTTTGCCCTGACCACGCAAAAACCATGGGTCAATTCCTACTACAAGTCCCAAAAGAAATTCGTGAAACCCTGCCTAGTTCAGTGTGGGATAGTGCTCACTTTTGTGGAGTAGGCGGTACTCCTTGGCAAACCCAAACTGAACAAGATGGGAATGGCCTAAAACTCAAAATCAAAATTGCGTCTTCAGGGAAATTACAAATCCTATGGCCCGTTGAAAATCTTGGGACTCGACTTCTTTCCACCTGCACCCTTAGCCCCTCTGAGACACAGTCTTACCAACTCGCTATCGAACTGGCTCGAGGTAGTTGCTATCGAGCGAGAACGCTTGCTGCGGAATGGGAACGTTATGGGATTACGCCGAGCGATGCGTTTCAAGAACATCTTCATGAGGGAACCTCCTGCTTCTTGAACGCCCTCAAGCTAAAGCATCACCCACTCAACTCAGCTCAACAATCGATGCGGGCCATCTCGCACCTCGAGAAAGCCCTCGATCTTCTCGCGCAGGACTACTCAACACGCTCCATCGCACAACGCAAACAACGCGATCCTAAATTAGGCACTCTACTTGCAGGTTCCGTTTTACCTGCAATCACGAATCTACCTGCCAGCACCACGGAAAACATTGCTGATGCAATTCCGATGCGAGATTGTTACTTACAAACGTTCAACACCGCAGCGGTGCGTTTTAACTGGCGAGACATAGAAAAAACACCTGGCAACTTTGACTTCTCAAAAACAATCAGCACCATCAGTCAATTTCAGGAAATCGGACTAAGAACCATTGCAGGACCGCTTGTTGATTTCGAAAAAGAGTTACTACCGGAATGGATTCTACAAACCGATGTTAACTTTGATTCGCTCCACCATGCGGCGATCAATTACGTCGAGCGAACGATCAATTCGCTTAGAGGATCAGTACAGCTTTGGAACTGCCTCTCCGGTATCAACAACGCCGGTCCTGTTTGCTTGAATGATGAACAAATCATGCGACTAAGTCTTTCGATTCTCCAGACGGCACGAGGGGCAGACCCTGACACCCCCGCGATCATCTCCTTTGACCAACCGTTTGGCGAATACTTACGAAACAATCACGCTGGAGTCCCGGCGTTGAAATTTGGAGAAACACTGGTACGTTGCGGGCTTGGTTTGGCGGGCATCGGTTTAGACATCAAGCTGGGCTACGCATCCGGTGGCTCAATGCGCCGCTCTGCAATGGATCTTTCACAACATCTGGATCGCTGGAGCGGCCTAGGCTTGCCGCTACTAATCCAACTGAGCGCTCCCGGCGACCGAACCAACGACCCGCTGGCACTTCGTGCCGACCCTGCCGGGGCGATGCTGGGTACAGCCGAGCAATGCAGTTCGTCAGACCTAACCGCATCTTCGCAGCTTGAACTCATCGAGCCGATTCTGCCAATGCTACTGGCAAAACCCTACGTTCACGGGATCGTCTGGGATGGATGGACGGATGACACCCAACACTTTTTGCCAAACTCTGGATTGATTGATCAGCACCAATCCCCTCGCCCACTGCAGAAATTCTTTTCTCGGATGCGAGCGGATCACCTAGCATAGAAAGGTGCCAAAAGTTTTTCTTGGTGAAACAAGTGCGCGATCGCATCGCTTCGATGAACGGTGTATAAATTCCGGTCAAGTCGCGTGATCTTCAACCACGCCTATACTGTTAGCCCCAAAGCTCAACCTAACCAAGACGATAGCGACCCATGCGTTACACCATCCATCAAGCCGCGGGCATCACCGCAACTTTGTTTACCTGCTTTTTCACCGCATTCTTGCCGGCTGCTGACTCAATTCAACCGACAGGAAAAATTGAAACCGTCAAAACAGGTTTTGCTTTTACGGAGGGACCGGCTTGGGGTGTTGATGGGCATTTATATTTTAGCGACATACCCAATGCGTCCATTCATGTTGTAGATGAAAGCGATGATGTAAATCTTTTTACGAATGATTCAAAACACACCAACGGAATTCTTGTTGATTCAAAAGGGCGACTACTAGCGTGTCAGATGGATGGCCAAGTCGTCTCCTACAACACAAAGACGAAAGATGTTGCGGTCTTGGCAGACTCGTTCGACGGAAAACGCTTCAATGCACCAAACGATCTCGTCATCGACCAAAAAGGTGGGATCTACTTTACGGACCCGCTTTTCCGTGCTCCGGATCCACTGCCCCAAGGAATCCAATCTGTTTATTACATCGCAGAGACCGGGATGGTGACGCGTGTAACCGAGCACATTGCAGCACCGAACGGAATTGCCCTGTCTCCTGATGGTAAGAAACTCTACGTGGCACCCAGCCATCAATCTGAAATGCTTGTTTACGATGTAGTGTCCCCCGGCAAATTAGAAAACGGTCGAACTTTCTGCACACTCACACAACCCGAGGGAAAAGCAGGAACGGGTGGCGACGGCATGGTGGTGGATGTCGAGGGAAACCTATACTTCACCACGCACCTTGGAGTAGAGATTTTCTCTCCAAGTGGTAAATCCATTGGCTTGGTGCAGTTCCCCGAACAACCTGCCAACGTCACCTTCGCAGGATCGGATCGAAAAACGATGTACGTGACAGCACGCACCGGTTTGTACCGAGTCAGGATGCCAATTGCCGGCTTGAAACCCAATTAATCTGATTCGAATGAACTCGCTAAAAGAATAAGCGTCGCACGCTCTTGAATCTCGCGTGTTCTTGAATCATCGACTGCTGTATTGCTTTGCTTGGGGGCCGTCTTGTTTTAACCTCAGGGTGCATTCCGCAATCAAGGCTAGAGCAAAGCTGCTAGGTTCCGATCGGTGAAAAAGCAACGCACAAAAAGCTAGTCGCGAATGATACCTAGGATGATTGGCTAACGAAACGATCTAACGGATCGTCCAACCTTCGGGCGCATCGGGTTGCTGCCAAGCACTCATGCCGCCATCAACATACAAGGTCTGCCCATGGATATGATGCGCTGCGTCCGATAGCAAGAAGACTGCTGCGCCACCGCACACGTCTGCGTCGGGGACTTCACCTGAGGGTGTGTGTAATTTCATCCATTGCTCAAGATCACGATTCGTATTCAAAACGTCGGTCAATGGAGTTCGAACCAATCCAGGAGCCATGGAATTAACGCGTATTTGATGCGGTGCAAGCGTCACACAAAGCGAACGCACCATCGCGGCGACGGCACCTTTACTCGTGTCATAGGCGGTATGATCAGGCTCTGAAAGCAGTCCGTTAATGGAACCCGTAAACAGCACTCGACCGCTAACACCGCTGGCAATCCAATTCCTTGCAAAGGCTTGAGTTAAAAAGAATCCAGCATGAACGTTCAGGTGCATGGTGCGTTGGAAACATTCAGGACTAAGTTCAAGAAAAGGTGGATCAATGTAAGTGCCGGCGTTGTTGACCAATAAATCAATGCCGGGCATCAAACTCTCCACCCTATCCATTAAGTCATTGAGATAAAGATCGGGAGCTAGAGAAAGATCCTGAACAAGAAGCTTTGCCGTGACACCCTCGGCGCTACACGAATCGAGCGTAGCACGCGCCGAAGAATCATCTCGTAAACCCAAGATCAAAATATCCGCTCCGGCCTGAGCCAGCGACTTAGCAATCGCTGCTCCGACACCTTGCGTGCCACCGGTCACCAATGCTTGACGTCCGGTCAGATCAAATGGAGATCGATTCAACAAAGATACCCTTCTATCCTGCTAGACAATTCAGGTTAACCGTCGAAACAGTGAACCATTAAATGAATGCTCAAGGAAAACTGGTCTGAGACCAAGGATACCAAGGCATCTCTAATTCATCGTGGGGCGAGGACTCGATGCGTATTGCTTCGCATCTTGCTGAGTTTTTTCCGCGTCCAATTCACCGGTTTCTAAGACGACTCGGTAACTCAATCGCATCTCATCACCATTTTTCAGCACAACCCCATCCGTTTTGTCTCCACCTTCGAAATGGTAGACACCAAAAGGATTCGCTGCGAATAAGCCGTACGTACGAACATGCCATCGACATGGATACTGAAAGCTTTCGGGATGATCGTGAATGGTAATACCCACGGTATCACCTTTTACGGGCCCGCTGTAGTTAACCCAAGCAGACTTTTTTCCCCACGCATCTTTATCATGCAAACCTTCTGCGTTGGTTACCAATCCCCCCTTCTTTGCATCAGCCTTCATGGTACCGGCAACTCTCAGGCCGAAAGAACCTTCTTTGGTGTCTCCAAAATTGACATCTCCATCGCTTGCGATCAACAGAAAGTCTGCATCAATGATACGACGTCCCTCAGAAACAAAAAAATGATAACGACGAATATCAGATAGCAGTCGCTTACCCTCGGGTGAGTTCCAATCATTGTGGGTGGTGATCACAACACTGCCATCATCCTTGGTTTCGGTTTGCCCCGAACGATGCACAATTTTTCCGCAGTGTTCATCATCTAACCAAAAATCGACCCCATTCACATCACCATGCGTCAGCCAAAATGATCGGTGATGATCATGGTCGTTTCTTTCATCGGGACCAGCATCCTTCATCGGAAAATCACGCGTCATCCGATGTCCACCGGGACCAACGAGCGGGTAAATAATCGGCTTCCCGTTGCTATCCAATTGATATCCGGCGAATAAACGATCGCCCTGTGTGACCATCCAGCCAGATGGGGTCTTTGCAACAGCGAGTGGAGGCGACGCTGGCGACTTATCATCCGCTCGTGATTCGGCAATGAATCCCAAAGTTAAAAATGCCCCTAACAAAATAAGTTTAGCAAGGGCTTTGAAATGGCCGTCGGCCCATAGTGAAACACGATTTTTCATTAATGACATACTCGGTTTGATGAAAATAAAATTCATGAACTTCAGTCACCAACGTCTTGGTCACTGGTAAAACGTTCATTCGAACCCCTCGACAGCGGGGACGGCGGTAGTGAACAAAATTATTCTCAAGTGACAAGCAATGGTAAGTGTCTTGTTGAGGGATGCTGTTGTAGGCTCAGGACCAATCGGAGTCAGATAACCAGAAAGTGGGTATTCACCGAACGTTCGTCAGATCCATTTTCAACCCAACAATTCCCGACTCAGCGAACACGGATCACGTTCCGGTTAGATCGAATATAATACCCGTTTCGAAACGTTTGGGGGGAACTTCTTTCTTTGTCCACGCTGATCTTCACCGCTTAGCTGCGTAGGATCATAATAGGACAGTAACCGCGTCGTAGATTTCCCTCATTCAATTCAATCAGAACCCCGATTTGATTGCTCTTCGTAGTTCACCTGACCTGATTCCTTCTAGAATCGCATGGTGAATTGAGTCTATCCCCTGACCATGCAGCGCATCATCATGAGATTCATTGCCCTGACACTGTTTATCATTTGTTTCTTGGCAGGTAGCGTCTCTGCTCAAAAACGCCCCACCAAACCACAGCCCGCACCCAAAATCAAATTGCCGGCAAGTGTTAGGACTAAGCCAAGTCACGTGATGGATGTCGCCAAAGTATCCCCTTCCACTCGAGGTCGCTTACAGGGTTCTGCACTCGAAATCGATCAGCTCATCGAAAATAGGCTTAGGGAAAAAGATCAAAGACCCAATGAGATGGCGAGCGACGAGGTCTTTCTGCGTCGCGTCTACCTTGACATTGCTGGAAGAATCCCAACCCTGCAGGAAGCAACTGATTTTTTGGAATCAGCGGTTCAGGACAAACGCCAAAATCTGATTGATCAGCTGCTGGAAAGCCCTGACTATGTCAGCAACATGTACAACTTTTGGGCCGACACACTACGTCTAACGGACCGTCCTCAGGCCAATATCATTGCCGACCCTTATTTGAGTTACATCAAAGATTCCATTCGCACCAACAAGCCGTACGACGAGTGGGTTTACGAAATGTTGACGGCCAACGGAAAAGTCTGGGAAGACGGTGCCGTCGGCTATCAGCTTCGTGATGACGGAATGCCACTCCCTTACGTCGATAACACGGTTCGTGTGTTTCTCGGCACACAAATCGGCTGTGCACAATGCCACGACCATCCATTCGACGACTGGACGCAGTATCAGTTCTACCAACTTGCAGCATTCACCAACGGCACTCGCACCAGAATGCTAAAAGGTTATCCAGGATTCGAGAAAACGAATCCTGCAAATGACTTGATTAACGAAGCAAGAACAAAATTTGACAAGGGCCGTGTACCGGGCAACTTCCAACGGCTCGTCCGCGCAAATACGTATATGGTTAGTGAAGTAAAAGCTGCGATGCGACTCCCTCACGACTACGCCTATTCGGATCATGATCCTAAAGAACTCGTGGCACCTGCGGTTCTTTGGGGTGAGATTCCCACCAAAGCAATCGACAGCACTCCTCGCGAACAATTTGCTGCTTGGCTTACAAGCGACACAAATGAGCAGTTCAGTAAAACGATCGCCAATCGACTTTGGAAACGTTTCATGGGGGTAGGGTTGGTCGAGCCGATCGACGACTTTCAGGATATTTACCCACCCTCGAATGAAGCTTTAATGGAATTCCTGAGTGAAGAAATCGTGCGGAATGATTTTGATCTCAAAGAATTCATGCGTAGCATTTTTTACAGTCGATCTTATCAACGCGAAGCGAGTGACTTTGATCCGTCAAGTGACCAAAAATACAACTACCCGGGCCCTGCGGTTCGACGCATGACTGCCGAACAAGTGTGGGATTCCATTCTGACGCTCGCGGTTCAGAACCCTTGGCCGTTTCAACGACCAACCCATGATCAACTAGCGCCCGTCCTGGACATAAACTTTGCCCAAGACAACTACAATCGAGTCCTGCAAAAAACCGAGACGTTTAAAGATACGTACTTTGCGAGTACCTACAAACGAAATCTCAACACACACTCCTACCAAGGCAATATTCTGTGTCGAGCGAGCGAATTACCTTCTCCGTTACCGCCACAACATTTTCTGCGACAATTCGGGCAGGGCGATCGAGAAACGATTAACGGCTCTCAAGAAGACGCGACCGTTCCGCAGATTTTAGCGATGTTCAATGGCCCTATCACACACGTGATGCTAGAAGAAGGATCAGCGATCGTTGACAATGTGCTCAGCATCGAATCAACACGTGATCGAGTTGACGCAATTTTCCTTAGCGTTCTGTCGCGTATGCCGACCGGTGCGGACCGGCGAATTGCCGCGGGCGAATTACAGAAAACAAAAGCCGACAACGTTGGTTACGGGAATATCGTGTGGGGCCTACTCAACACACGTGAATTCCTGTTTATCCCCTAATCGATTGCAACCCGCGTTAACTCTTTCCATCCATCCACCACTCGTACGCCTCGCAAAGAAAGCCGTTTCCATGCCCCGCATCGAGTTCAATCAGAATCACCGCCGAGAATTCATGAAGACCCTCGCCAAGCAAACGCTTGGCGTCTCCTTCGCAGGCTCTGTTACGAGTTCAGGTCTATTTGGCGAAGCCAGTGCAATGGCACCGAGCACAGGCAAGGCCAAACACGTCATCTATCTTTTTATGGATGGCGCGATGACACACCTCGACACATTTGACCCAAAAGTTGGCGTAGAGGAAGCCGGCGAAACCAAGCCAATTCAAACCCGTGTACCGGGGATGGAATTTGGAGATCGCTTCCCCAAGCTCGCTTACCTTGCGGGTGCTATCTCGGTTGTTCGATCGCTAAGCACCGAAACCGGTGCGCATGACAAGGGAAAATACCTGATGCGCACCTCCTACAAACAACTCAACAGCATTCAACATCCTGGCATGGGAGCTTGGATGGTTTCAGAAGCCGGACGACTGAATCAGGAACTACCGGGCAACTACGTCATTGGCGGCGCCAATCGACATCCGGGCGCTGGCTTTCTCGAGCCTTCACTTGCCCCTGTTCCGATCGCTAACGCGGCATCGGGTCTTGAGAACACCGCGTTACCCAAATACCTACCGCAAGAGCTCTTTGATCGGCGTCTGTTACTTGCAAGTCGATTTGATGAAGCGTTTCAAAATCGACGCAACAATCGTCAAGTTGAAGCTTACAACCAACTGTATTCTGAAGCTCGGCGACTGATGGGCAGTGAACACCTAAAAGTGTTTGACATTAAAGAGGAACCGCAAAACGTTCGCGAAGCTTATGGTGACAATCAGCTGGGTCAGGCGTGCCTGCTAGCTCGCCGCTTGGTACAGAGCGGTGCGAGATTCATCGAAGTCAACTATGGTGGCTGGGACATGCACCAAGACATTTACGGGCGACTCGATTCCAAAGCGGGTGAACTCGATAATGCGTTGGGTAATTTGATGCGTGACCTCCATGCCAATGGACTGCTTAGCGAGACGCTGATCGTTTTGACAACCGAGTTTGGCCGAAAGCCAAATATCAATGTGAATGGTGGTCGCGATCATCATCCTGGAGCCTTTAGCAGCCTGTTAATCGGAGCGGGAATCAAAGGAGGCCAAGTCTACGGAGCTTCGGATAAAAAAGGATTTAGCGTCGAAAAAGATCATGTCTCCATCGCTGAGTTCAACACAACGATCGCCGCTGCCGCTGGTCTTCCTTTCAACGAAGAACGGTTTGCACCCAACGGAAGGCCCTTCAAAATTGGCGGGGGCAGTGAGCCAATCGCGGCGCTGCTGGCCTAATGAATTTTGGCGATAGATCGATTTAGTGATGATGTTTGCGAGGTAGTTCATTTTCCGTGTTGCCTTGGGTTGCTCCGCGACAAAAACTCAGCGCGTCTATGCCTGCTCAACGATTGTCTAGCGTCACAGAAGCGAAACAACCGCAATTATTCTTTGCAAACAGTGACCCAGAACCGCATCGCCTGCATTTGACGAAAGACGCAATTTCTGATGCATCGAGTTCTTGCCGAGATGCATCCTAGCCCGGATGGTTTTGGCTGGAATATTGGAAATCTTAATTCGTGAAATCAACAAACCGATTCACGTCTAGTTTTGCGAGTAGGAATTGGTACCAAAGTCAGGCTTTCGTCGTTAAACTGTAGGGCCGTTTGTATTCCTACCAAAAGAGATGAAGTCTTCTATGATTCGTTTACTTGCCGCTGCTTTTGCATTATTCACCGCGGTTACGACAATGCTTTCTTGCACGGCGGTGGAACCAACCGAGCGAAATCCCGACGTAATTCTTCGGGTGCCCGATTCGGTCGCTGCCAATCAGGAAGAAATGAAAGCCTACTCGGAGCCGATTGAGCACACGGAATACAAAATTGAGATGGTTCCGATCCCGGGCGGTACGTTTACGATGGGCAGCCCCGAGAGTGAAGCGAACCGAAACGCTGATGACGAAGGGCCTTTGCATGAGGTAAAAATTTCGCCGTTCTGGATGGGCAAATTTGAAATCACATGGGATCAGTACGAGGCGTGGGGAGATCAAATGGATCAACTGCGTCGCAAGATGCTTTCCCTACCAGCAACTCCGCGTGACGCCCTCGTTGATGGCATCTCGAAGCCGACCGAAGAATACACCGACATGAGCTTTGGGATGGGACGCGGCCGGTATCCCGCAATCTGCATGACCCAACACGCGGCGCGCACCTACTGCGAGTGGCTCACCGTAAAAACGGGGCGGTACTACCGATTGCCAACCGAAGCTGAATGGGAATATGCGTGTCGAGCGGGAACCAAAACCGCCTACTCGTTCGGCGATGATCCCTCCGAAATTGGTGATTACGCTTGGTACTATGACAATAGCGAAGATCAATATCAGGAAGTGGGCCAGAAGAAACCCAATCCTTGGGGTCTACACGATATGCACGGCAATGTTTCGGAGTGGGTTCTTGATCAATACTCCAAAGACTTCTACGGAAAATCTAAGAGTTCGGAAAACCCACTCAACGTACCCAGCAAACTTTATCCACGGGTCGTTCGGGGAGGTGGCTGGGATGAAGATCCAGAGAATCTTCGTAGCGCCACACGGAAAGCCTCGAGTGAAGATTGGAAAGAACAAGACCCGCAGCTACCTCAAAGCATCTGGTATCATACGGACGCTCTGAGCGTGGGTTTTCGCGTCGTTCGTCCACTCCTCGAACCCTCTGACACTGAGAAGGCAGAGAAGTGGAGCAAGACGGCACCGGAGCAAAAAGACCCCGAAGACGAGTAAAGCAATTACTTACTTTCCATCTATTTTCACATCATAAAAATCAAACGCAGCATAGGATTCCACATGACCCAGAATCAGCATCCAGGTAGTCGTCGCGATTTCATTAAAAACACCGGAAAAGTTGCTGCCGCAGGCTCTCTACTCGCCTCCGCGGCTCCTCGCGTACACGCTGCGGAAAACAATTCTATTCGCGTTGTACTAATTGGTTGTGGTGGTCGTGGAACCGGAGCTGCATTGAACTGCCTTAGCGTTGAAAATGGACCAACGCTAGTCGGGCTTGCTGATGTGTTTGACAAGAATCTCAACAGCACTTACGCATCTCTTTCGGGAAACCAAGAGGTGGGATCCAAGGTGGATGTCCCCGAAGAAAACAAGTTCATCGGTTTCGATGCCTACAAAAAGGTGATGGATCTCCTAAGTCCAGGTGATGTGGTGATCTTGGCAACACCTCCTGCATTTCGTTGGGTTCACTTCTCGTATGCTGTCGAAAAGGGCCTCAACGTATTCATGGAAAAACCTGTCACCATTGACGCTCCGACTTCGGTTCGCATGCTAGAGCTGAACAAGACTGCGATGGAGAAAAACCTGAAAGTCGCAGTTGGCTTAATGTGTCGCCACTGCCCTGCTCGCCAAGAACTGTTTGATCGAATTCAGAACGGTGAAATCGGTGACATTACCATGATGCGGGCTTATCGCATGGCTGGCCCCACGGGATCTGCTGCTGCACCACCAAACGACGGAAGCCTTCCTGAACTACAGTACCAGATCAAGCACTTTCATGGATTCCTTTGGCTTAGCGGCGGGGCAGTTAGCGACTTCCTAATTCATAATATTGATGAATCTTGCTGGATGAAAAACGCTTGGCCGGTTTCAGCCATTGCCTCTGGCGGTCGCCACTATCGTGGTGATGCAGTGGACCAAAACTTCGATGTCTACTCGATTGAATACACCTTTGCTGACGGCACCAAACTTTTGGTTGACGGAAGAACGATCCCAGGATGCAAACGTGAGTTTGCTAGTTTCGCACACGGGACCAAAGGGCTGGCAGTTATCTCCAATGCCTCTCACTGGCCCTCGAAGGCCAGAATCTATGAGGGGCACAACTTCGATAACAGCCGCTTGAAATGGGAATACCCGCAACCGGAAACACAAAACCCTTATCAAGTCGAGTGGAACGATCTGATCCATGCGATTCGAGAAGATCTACCTTACAACGAGCTAGAGAGAGGAGTGATGGCCAGTGCGGTGACTTCGATGGGTAGAATGGCTGCTCACACTGGACAAGAAATCACTCTCGAAAAGTTCATGAAGCACGATCATGAATTCGGACCGGGGATTGAGAATCTAACACTTGAATCACCCTCGCCGCTGCAAGCGAATGCGGAAGGCAAGTACAGCATCCCCATGCCCGGTCTCGTAAAGAACCGAGAATACCTGTAATGCTAAGCGAATAATCCCCCGAAGAAATTTACTACAACAGCTTCCGAGAACACCCGGAAGCTGTTTTTTTTCGATTTGAACGTTGGAACCGAAACGGCCAACCCACACCTTCATCTTTCTATGGCAACTCTCGCACAAGAAACACAACGAATAGCCTCTCCCTTGATCTCCATTCGCGAAGTACGAAAGTCGTATCAGCTTGAGGAGATTCAGGTGGACGCTTTACGTGGTGTTGATTTAGAAATCGAAAGTGGCGAGTTTGTGGCGTTAGTTGGTGCGTCTGGAAGCGGAAAATCAACGCTCATGAACACGCTGGGATGTCTAGATCGACCAACCTCCGGATCGTATCGCCTAGCAGGCCACGAAATCGTCACGATGAATCGTGACCAGCGAGCCAAAATCCGCAATCAGCAGATTGGGTTTGTCTTTCAAAACTTTAACCTACTGAACCGAACATCAGCTTTAGAAAACGTTGAGCTTCCCCTGCTTTATCAACAGGGAATGACGCGATCACAGCGACGCGAAAGAGCCTCAAATTTGCTCGACCGAGTAGGTTTGGGTGATCGAAAATCACATCACCCAGGACAACTCAGCGGTGGCCAACAACAGCGTGTTGCTGTCGCTCGAGCACTGGTGAATGAACCGAGTATTCTTCTTGGCGACGAGCCAACAGGGAATCTTGATTCAAAAACTAGCCGTGACGTCATTCAACTTTTTGGTGAGTTAAATGAACGCGACGCGATCACCATTATTTTAGTGACTCACGACCCCGAAGTTGCAAGAGCTGCAAAACGGCAAGTGGTGCTCCGAGATGGAATGATTGTCTGTGACACAACAAATTTTCGTGAAGCGTTTGAAGCGTTACGAATTAACGCGGAGCCGGTCGATCAAGAAGATCAGTAATCAGTCGCTGAATCCTCCGGAGCATCTCTTTGGAACGATCCGATTCTAGACTTCTTCTTTTCAAAACATTGATCAGGCAAGAACACCATTCTTCCGCTGTTAATCTGAAAATTCGTCAAACAGCCGGTCTCTGGCTTCCTGTGCCCAGGGACTTTCTGGGGCAAGTTCGAGAAACCTTCTCCAATGCACCTCGGCTTCATCTCCTTGCCCAAGTTCATCGAGCAAACTCGCAAGATGATAATGAGCTTC
>JADHOA010000041.1 GCA_016779185.1 Rubripirellula sp. | reverse complement strand
CTAAGGTTTCCAACCTTCGTAAATGGTGGCAACACCGAAGGTGAGTGGTGTGTAACGCACATTGACCATACCGGCTTCGCGCATCAATGAGGCCAATTCTTCACCATCTGGGAATAAGCCAACCGACTCCGGAAGGTACTGGTAAGCGGATTTGTCGTTTTTTGCAAATAGCTGCCCGATCTTGGGTAGAACGCTGGTGAAATAAAATTGATAAAGTTGTCTCAGTCCGATGATATAGGGTCGAGAAAATTCAAGGATCATTACTTGGCCACCCGGCTTGCACACGCGATGCATTTCGGACAATCCACGCATTGTGTCGGTCACGTTACGAAGCCCGAACGCGACCGTTACACACTGGAATTGGTCATCGTCGAAAGGTAGAGCCTGAGAGTCGGCTTCGATGAATGTCGCCTTTTCGTTTTCACTAGTTGCTTTCTTGGTTTTTCGGTCAGCGATCTGCAGCATAGCATTGCAAAAATCGCTACCGACAACTTTTATACTTTCGCCCGCCCGACGCTTTATGGCCAATGCTAAATCACCGGTTCCGGTGCAAGTGTCAAGAATTGGGCTGTTCCCTGCAATCTGAAGCCTTCTCACACTGCGCCATCGCCAATAGCGATCAATGTTCAGAGAAAGAACATGATTCATGAGGTCATATCGGGGAGCGATTTGACGGAACATTTCGCGTACCCGCGACTCACTCTTGTCTAGCATGTCGTGTGATCTAAGTTTGGGAGTGCATATTGAAGTTGATTTCGGGTTCGTGCGGCAGGCAGCACGAAATTGCTTGCGGATAAATAAGCTCTTTTATTGTCTAAACCGGTCAATGCCGATTCGGTATCACCGCAAACGCTTTAAATATTACCGGCTTTCTACTCTTTTCGACAGGTTGCCTTGGGGTCTCACTAGCGATCAATATTGGTACGTCTACCAACGCTTTGGTAGTTTTCGAATCTCAGACAGCGTGTGGGCAGATTGGAGTTTACACGTCAATATTGAGCCGTGTACTGCGTATCTTTTTTCGTTAGCCAGATATTCTGTCTGGCCATATTTCATTTCGTGATGGGCGTGTGGATAGAGTATTATCGGGTTGCCCGATGCACTTGTTGCCCGATGCACTTGGCGTCCCTGTGAACCACGGTCTCCCACCGGTGCGAACCAAAACCATGAACATTACCCGATAAGGAGTGATGGTAAGCAGTAGGTGGATAATCGCAGAAAACATAATTTGTTGATTGATGATAAAAACGATATGAGAAACGGCAGAGCAACAATACTGTTCGATATTGATGGGACCCTGCTATCCACCTACGTGGGGCGGTCGACATTGGAGAGTGCGATAGCGGAGCTTTTTTCGATCTCGTCGCCAAACTGTGACGTTGAGTTCTCTGGAAGAACAGATCGTTCGATTGTTTCTGAGATTTTGCGGCTGAACAGGATCGAAGTTAACGAGTCGACTTTTCGCGCAGTTCGCGATCAGTATCTATCCGCGTTGCCAGAGGCTATTCAACTTTGTCGAGGTATCTTGTATCCGGGAGTCCGGGAGCTTTTGACGATTCTCAAGCAACACCATCCTTACGTCGCATTGGTCGCCATGACCGGAAACTTTGAGGAAGCAGCTTGGGTGAAGTTGAACCATTTCGAATTAGGTGGCTTCTTTGAAATGGTGATTGGTGGAGAAAATGATCACCACCGAAATGAATTGGCGAATCGCGCGGTTTCAGAGGTTAAGGGTTTATGGTGCAGAGAACGGATAACCAATTCAGATTTCTTGCCTGAGGTCGAGGTCGAGGTCGAGAAGGAGGGATGGGTGACGGAGAACCAATCCCATGATATTCAGGACGAGCGAGAGGCAACATGTGGAAGACTCGTTGTGATCGGTGACACTCCCGCCGACATTCAATGCGCAAAAGCAATTGGTGCGAAATCGGTTGCTGTTCTGACCGGTGGTTGTGATGCAGATGAGTTGTATCGCGAAGGGCCCGATCATATGTTTGTGGATCTCAGTGACTCAGATAAGGTGATTTCTGCATTATTAGATTGAGATTCAGAGATTCATCACCTACCTGATTCGCTCGCTGACGTTCTTGTATGCAAAATACATTTGGATTTAGTCTCTCACGTAAAAAAAGGCAGGCGAGAAAAACTCGCTTGCCTCTTCGTTCTATTCGTTGTGTTTGAATCGAGGCTTCCGACAAGCCGTCGACATCAAGACCTAGTACACGGATATCTAGCCCATTGGGTTGGGTTCGTACGGGATGTCTTCGATCAGTTCCATCGGCAGTGGAGCAACGGTAAGCCCCGCTTCTTTGGAGATTCCATCAACCGCTTCTTGGGCGCGTTGCACGATGCTCTCACGGGTTTGGCCTTTGTAGCTTTGGCTCGAAGCACTTGGGCTAACAGGACCGGTAAATTTCACGTCAGCCAGATGTTTGATAAGAGAAACATGGTCGATCGGACCGGATGTTTCTGGCAAGACGCGATCAGCAGGGGTAGCGGATTCGACGTCGACGCCAGCCGTAATGGTGCCGAGGCGAACTGCAACAATTTTCTCGACTTGTAAAGCGGTGATCTGCTCGTAGGTGCCACCACCGACAACCCAGTTCCATGTGTCAATTAAACATCCGACGTTGCTGTTTGAGATGCCCTTAACGAGTGCGAGTAAGCCTTCTACATTCACAATGAATGGAAACTGCTTTTTCTCAGCTTCCTTCTTGTTAGCATTGAAGGTGAGCGCTAGCTTAATGCCTCGGCTCTCAAGCACCTCGGCAACCTGACCGATTCGCTGAATTTGAATGTCGAAATACTCGTGGTAGGGCAGTCGATCGGTGCACGCAGGAACACGTAGGTAAGCCTGTTTAGCGCCTAGTTGCTGTGCTAGGTCGCTCAACGGGTGCAGTCCGCCCAAGATGCCGGTAAACGACTCTTCGTCGGCGTCTAAGTCAATACCGAGATCAAAACCGCCAATTTTAATTTTTGCAGCTTCGAGGTACTTCGATGCATCCTGTACGTCGGTACGTTGGCTACGGCGAAGCATGTCCTGCATGTCGATATCCATGCCGGTGAATCCGTAGGTCAACGCGAGTTCGATCAGTTCGCTTTGACGTCCATTGATGCCTAAAGCTGAGTGGGAAAAGTTTTTAATCATGTTGTTTCCTTTATTGAAAGTTTTCTTAACACTATTTTTCGTGGCTGCGTCCAGGCGATGAATTCAAGTTGAGTGAAGAATTCATACGGGGACTTGATCGTTAATTCATCGTTTCAACTGTTGGTGCGTCGCAGGCTTTTGTAGCCCCTTACCGACTGTGCGGATTACCAGTGATGACATTTACTCAACCCGTTTCAGTACCCTTGGGAAACGTTATGAGCCCTTACCGCCTGCACGAAACAACAGAAAAAAGATGCTTATCACCGGATGCTTTACCATCGTCTCTTGAGGTTTGCGACTCAGAACGCGATGGAAATAGTTCAGTTTAACGCGGTTGAACGCTTATAAACCAACTCGGTAATTTTGGGTGATTGCTTGTCGAGTCACTGTCGTATGGCACCGTTCAACCAGACAGAGACTCAATTCGATTACGGTAGTAGAGTAGAGTCGTGTCATGTGATTATGGCAGAGTGTAACGACATCTGCCAAGCCCCATTTTCTTCCTCGCTGTACGACGTTTGCTCGTCTTAGGATCGGGCGTGCCGGATTGTTTGTGATACCGTCAATACTTTTCTCCTTTAATGGTGTATTTCCGGTTTTGGTTTGCCTGAATCCGTTCTTTTTTCGTCAAGACAATGTTCCGTCAAACGAACAGACGGTTGTTACAATGGTCAGTCTGTCGATACAACGGATTTGTTTCCGGGAGCACTTGAGAGTCGTTAGGACCAATATCTGATGAGCGGCGATTTGCGCGTTACCGATCGAGACGTGATTCCGTCAACAAACAGCGAGGCGGAAGTCGTCTTTTTGGGAACAGGTACCAGTGTCGGCGTTCCGGCACTCGGCTGCTCTTGCGATGTCTGTTCCAGCCTAGATCCCATGAATCACAGGACGCGATGTTCGATTGTGATTCAATCGAAAGAGGGGAATCTTTTAATTGATACGCCCCCGGATCTGCGAACCCAACTACTCCGAGAAAAGGTCTCACTCGTTCACGAAGTGATGTACACCCATGAGCACGCCGATCACCTTTTTGGGCTGGATGATCTGCGATTGTTTCCGTTCCATCTGGGGCATCCCGTTCCACTGAATTGTGAGCAGAGAGTGGAGCGTCGGATTCGGCATTCCTACGATTACGCCTTTTCTGACACTAAACCCACTCATCCCGGAGCGACACCGAAGCTTGAGTTCAAAACGATACGGCCATACCAAAGGGTTGAGGTACTAGGTCTAAACGTTTTACCTGTCCGACTGAGACATGGACCAAGATTCGAGGTGTTGGGATTTCGCGTCGGAAATTTTGCCTATTGCACTGATGTTAGCGAAATGCCAGAGGAAACGATCAGTGCTCTAAGCGGCTTGGAAGTTTTAGTGCTCGGTGCACTTCGCTATCGTCCGCATCCGACCCACCTTCACCTCGATGCAGCGATCAAGCTGGCTGAGCAGCTGCAAGCGAAAAACACCTTTCTGACGCATCTTTCTCACGATTTTGATCACCATCGCGTTAGCGACGAACTTCCAGTAGGCGTTCACCTAGCGTACGACGGGTTGAGATTAAAGATTACGACCTAGGCTTCGATGATCCGAGGTGGATTTCGAGTACTCGAAACAGGGATGCTTGTTTCACCTGACTCAGTTTGGAAACTCGATTGCTTTGCAACTAGTCGTCGTCCGCGAAATCCACCGAATAAGACGTCGGCCTGTTCATGTATGCTGTGATGGAATAAAACCTTTCACCGTGCTGAGTGGTTGCGGCAGAACGGGTCAAGTCTGCTCCGTCACGTCGGTAATTCGGTGAGGCAGCGAAACCTTGCAAGAACAACAATTCATTGTTTGAGAATTTTCTGGATTCAAGATGAAAAAGAGAATCATTGTCATTGTCGGTGGGGTTGCAGGTGGCGCTTCGGCAGCAACACGAGCGAGACGCATGAACGAGGAAGCAGAAATCATCCTGATTGAGAAGGATGATCACGTGTCGTTCGCGAACTGCGGATTGCCTTATCACATTGGTGGCGAAATCGAGGAACGCTCCAAGCTATTGGTTGCGACACCTGAGTTCCTAAGCAAACGCTTTAAGATTGACGTACGTGTTGCACAGGAAGTCAAGTCGATTGATCGGGAAAAAAAACGAGTGGTGGTTGAGCACCGTGGCTCGGGTGACACCTATGAGCTTGGTTTTGACAAATTGATTCTGTCCCCAGGGGCGAGTCCGATCATTCCCGCTGTTGAAGGCATTCGATCTAACAATGTTCTGACGCTCAGGAATCTGGAGGACATGGATCGTATTAAGGCCTTGGTCGATTCAGGGTCGGTCAAAAAAGCCGTGGTCATTGGTTCCGGCTTCATCGGTCTTGAAATGGTGGAGCAGTTGGTTCATCGCGGTGTGGCGACGTCATTGGTTGAATTACAGGACTACGTTCTACCAATGATGGATCCAGAGATGACGGAGCCGATTGCGGCTGAATTGGCAAAACGCGGTGTTGTGCTTTATCTCGGTAGGGCGGCCGATTCGTTTGAGACCGATGGTGCGGGAACTGCCAAGGCGGTAGTGCTGACTGACGGTGAGCGGCTTGAAGGCGATCTGTTCATTATGGGTATCGGAGTGCGCTCCAATTCGAAACTCGCTTCCGATGCGGGGTTAGAGATCGGCAGTAGTGGAGCAATCGTCACCAACAGTTACATGCAGACCACCGATCCTGATATTTACGCTGTGGGTGACGCGGTTGAGTACACCTATGGTCCAACGGGCGAAACCGCGCGGATCGCAATGGCGGGACCCGCCAATCGTGCTGGACGGCTCGCGGGACAACATGCTGCGGTGGATCAGGCCGAGCCCATGCAGCCAGTTTACGGTACCGCTATTGTGCGAGTTTTTGATGTAACCGCTGGGTTCACCGGCCTTACCGCATCTCTTGCGGCGCGTTTGCAGATTGAAGCTAAACACTCAACGGTCGTCGCAAAAAATCATGCGGGTTATTTTCCTGGCTCGGAGATGATGACATTAAAATTAACCTACTCTCCCGATGATGGGCGAATCCTCGGCTGCCAAGCGGTCGGCGGTAGTGGATGTGATAAGCGACTCGATGTCGTGGCAACCGCCATGCATTTTGGCGGCGACGTGAGGCGTCTTGCGGGTGTCGATCTGGCCTACGCACCTCCCTTTGGCTCGGCAAAGGATCCTGTTCATCTCGCTGCTTTTGTTGCCTGCAATCAGCTCGATGGATTTGAAGCGTTTTGCGACCCAAGTGAGAATTTGAGCGGGCGGAAGGTTTTGGACGTAAGGACGGCTGCTGAAGTACAAGCTAAGCCCTTTGCCGGAGTGGATGGTGTGGTTCATATTCCGGTAGACGACTTGAGAGATCGTATTGCGGAACTCGGAGATCCTGACGAGGGCGAGCCTTGGGTGATTACCTGTGCTGTTGGCATCCGAGGGCATATTGCTTCTCGAATTCTCGTTCAACACGGTTATCGTGTGCAGAACCTAAGCGGTGGAGCGACAGTCAGGCAGCGTGCGTGGAATGCCACTCAATCACGGTAGTTGAGTCGACTATTTTTGACCTCCCTGTTGATGCGACCTTTCGTGCAAGGATTGATTCGATTGCCTGGTTTCGGTAATCGGGTTTTTCCAACAAGTTACCCGTTGGTTTGGCGTCGAAGTAGAGAATGAAATATTCAGTTCGGCAGTGTGATCAAGGCGATTCACTGGGGTGTTACGGCAACAACCAATTAGCACCCACGGTTAACCAGATCGGTATCGTTAGAACGCCAAAAAGTGATGAAGCAAGAACGACTCGCAACGCGGTATCTAGATCGTGATCATAGAGTTTGACGATGACGATCGGAAAGATTGCTGCGGGCATAGCGGCTTGCAATAACATCACTTCACGCATCGTTGTCGAATCGCACATTAACGATGCCGTCAACAGAATGAGCACAGGAAAGATAAGGTGCCGTAGTCCGATTGCGGCTAGGACAATGCGAAAACTTCCACGCCAAGTCGCTTCCTTGATAAAGTCCACCATGATCGCGCCGCTTAATAATAGGCCCATCGGGATTGCACATCCGCCGACACTCTCAATGCACGTGGAAACAGACGATGGAATGGACGTCTGGTGCATTTGTTGTCTGCAAATTACCGCCACGATCACTGATAGGAACGGGGGTGTCAGGAACGCTTTTTTTAAACCCCCGAGCATCGTTCCACTGATCACCGCGATCCCGACACTCCAGAGAGCAAGATTAACGCCCACGTTATGCAGGATTAAATCGACTAATGCATCGGGGTAATATTGTTCGGCAAGTGGCAGAGGGATAAAGCCGTAGTTACATACTCCAACGCACAGAGCAAACGCGCGTTGACTGCTATCGGAGGTGAGTCCGATTTTGGGACCGAGTTGCCGAGAAAAAAGCAAGGCAAGAACGAATCCGAGAGAGGTAACCCCCAATCCAAAGAGTGGTGCTGTCAAGACATCCATTCCTAGGATTGGATGATCTGATAGTAGTATTTTCTGTAGAAAGTAGGCGGGCAGCAGCACATTGGTGGTCAAGTTGGCAAGTGACTTATCGGACTCTCGATTGAGCCAGCCGATTTGCCTAGACAGGGCCCCCAAGGCGATTACCAAAAACACGCCGAGTACGCTTTCGACGATGGGCCAGGAGTTCTGCATTTGATTGCTTTGAGGAGGTGCTGCAATTGACGCGAAGGCGAGGATCGAGCGGGAATGATTGAGGTTTTTGATCGTCTTTGCAACGGCTAAGTAGCGATCCCGCTGCGAAAACGCAGTTCCTATCTGGATTTTAGGCAGCGGTTTTTGGCCGCTGCCCCTTTTTGTAACCGTATATCAGTCGCGACGCGGTCACCGTTAAGATTGGATCTAGCAGGGCTTTGGTTGGGTGTGCGGATCTGAAACCCAAGGGTGATACGGTTGTAATAGGCGTGGAGTACTTGGAACGCTTCGATCGAATGTAGGGATCAATTCTGTGTTGTGCACCCATTTTCCTTGCGAACAGGAGCTGCGTCGTTTCTACCCTCCCGATTCACCCGCGGAGGATGTAACATTCTGGAATGGAAAAGACAAATGTTGCTATCGTAGGGCTTGGAACTGTCGGTGCGGGCGTTGCTCGGTTGTTGTTGGACCACGGTGATCGAACCGCTCGACATGCCGGCCGCACGCTTTGGCTGAAGAAAGCAGTCGTGCGCGACCTATCAAAATATCGTGATGTTGACCTGCCCGAAGGCATTTTGACCGATAGCATTCAGGATGTGATCAACGATCCAGAGATACATGTTGTCGCTCAATTGATCGGTGGGCTCGAGCCGGCTCGAAGCGTGATGTTGCAGCTGATGGAAGCGGGCAAGGACATCGTCACCGCTAACAAAGCGTTGTTGGCAGCTCACGGGGCGGAACTATTTACGCGGGCCCAGCAGTTGGGACGCAGCATTGCGTTTGAAGCTGCCGTTGCAGGCGGTATTCCAATTGTTGCCAACATTAGTCAGTGCCTCTCGGCCAACCAGATTGTAAGGCTGGAAGGTATTCTCAATGGCACGAGCAATTTTATCGTTTCCCAGATGGACGAATTCGGCAGTGATTATCATTCCGTTGTTGCAGAGGCTCAGCGTCTTGGCTACGCAGAAGCTGATCCGGCGATGGATGTTGATGGTACCGATGCGGCACAGAAATTGGCGATCCTGTCTCATCTCGCATTTGGTGCCAGCGTTGACTGGTCTGAAATTCCGCGAGTGGGAATCGATGGACTTGACCCGGACGATCTTCGTTACGCCCGCGAGTTGGGTTATCGAATCAAGTTGTTAGCTGTCGCTAATCTTGGTGACGATGGTCTCGAGCTTTCGGTTGCTCCGACTCTCGTTCGCATTGGGACGCCGCTGGCGGAAGTGCGCGATGCCTTTAATGCGATCCGCGTGGTAGGTGACGCGGTTGGACCGGTATTTTATCACGGTCTTGGTGCCGGGCAGATGCCAACCGCTTCGGCAGTGGTCGCGGATCTAATTGATACGGCTGTAGGACGAACAAAAATTACTTTCCGTACACTCCGTTACTTCTCAAATGATCAACCGCCGCGGGTGCTGCTACGAGATGCTGAGACGCTAGTTGGACGATTCTATTTGCGATTACCGGCAGCTAATCACCCAGGAACGCTTGCTGCAATCGCTAATGTGCTCGCCAAATACGGAATTTCGATCGCGTCGGTAATCCAGCACGAAAGTAACGATGGAAATCGGCAATTAGATCCCGTCCCACTCGTCATCATGACTCATGAAGCAGCTGAAGGTGCCGCACGGCTGGCAACCGAAGAGATCGAGGCACTTGGCTCTGTATCAGGTCCGGTTGTAAGGTTTCGTGTTAAGGGGTGACGATTAGACCGGCTGCAGCAAACAAGTTTTTTGCTTCTTTCCGGATGGAAGTTTTCCTTCACTGCCACACTGGATAACCTCGGAAGAGGTGTCTCCCTGCGACTTGTGATTCCAGTAGCGTGCGATTCAGGTGTGGAAATCGGACGTGGGATTCGATCCATGGCAGTCCCACGAACAATGAGTTGCCGTGCGACCGTGCGACCAGACGATCGTGCGTGGTACGCAGGTTCCTTGTCGGTGACTGTCTGGGAAAAAGGTGGGCGTCGACGTCACCGGTGATCCAGTACCACAACCGATCCGCCTATGATCCTAAGAGTTTTCATGGATCGATAGGCATTTGTAGTCCAAGTTTACGCGACGGCTTACATGATTGACGTTACCTCTCTCACCAAGGTTTATCCCGATGCAAGCCGCGGAAATTTTCTTGCAGTGGACGAGGTTAGTTTTGAGGTTCGGTCGGGAGAGATTTTTGGTCTCTTAGGTGCAAACGGTGCCGGCAAGACAACGGTGTTGCGAATTCTGAGTACCGTCTTGGCGCCAACAAGCGGCAACGCCACGATCGCAGGACACAGCGTCGTTGATGAGCCTGAACTTGTCAGGCGGAAAATCGGCTTTGTTAGTAACAATACCGCAATTTATGACCGAATGACCGCAGCAGAGATGGTCGAGCACTTCGGGCAGTTGCACGGAATGAGCAAAGACGAAGTGGTTGTCCGATGTGACGAACTTTTTAAGCAATTGAGGATGGAAGATTTCCGAAATGTGCTTGGAGCAAAGATGTCAACGGGAATGCAACAAAAGGTTTCCATCGCGCGAGCCTTGGTGCATGATCCACCGGTGTTGATCTTTGACGAGGCAACACTGGGATTAGATGTGATGGTTGCTCGGAATCTGCTTGCGATTATCCGTGATCTTCGAACGCAAGGAAAGTGTCTGGTTTTTTCAACCCACATCATGAGTGAAGTGGAAAGACTTTGTGATCAAATCGCGATCATGCATCGTGGGACCATTTTAGATCGAGGTTCGTTGATCGAATTGCGAGAGCGTCATCAAGAGAATGATTTTGAGGAACTGTTTTTCTCGCTTGTCAGTCAACACGAATCTGATGAAACCAACGCTTTGATCCAACCGCTTGCTGATTCCGAACTCAACCCGCACCAGCCCACCGATGCGGTTGCTCGTGGGGAGGGGATGCGATGAGTGATCACCAAGAGAAGGGCCACACCCTTGCAGCTTCGAGGCGTATGCGTTGGAAATCGATCCGACTCATTTATCGCCGTGAGATGATCGATCAACTGAGGGATCGACGCACGCTCTTTACCATCGCCATCCTGCCAATCCTGCTGTATCCACTGCTGGGGATGGTGCTTTTGCAGATATCACAATTCAAGCGTGAGCATCCGATTTCACTTTGTGTTTTGGGTAAGGACCATCTGCAGGTTCCCACACCACTGTTCAACGGGGATGAATTTGCCGAGGGGATCGCAGAAGATAGCGGAAGCATCGAGGTCATCCACTACGACTGGGGGACCATTAAGCTTGGGCGCGATGTGACGGAGGAGACCACTCGATGGATTCAGGAGGGTCGCTTCGATCTTGTATTGGTAATTCCCCCTGAGTTTCTCGATGAGTCGGCAAGAACGACGCAGGACGTCGCAAATTTAAAGCTGTTTTATGACGTGACCTCCGATGAATCCCGTATTGCCCGCGATCGAGTTCTGACGGTGCTAACTCGCTGGCAGAACTTGTGGGTACGTGGGGAACTCGCGCAGACGGGCGTGGATGAGTCGGTGCTCAATCCATTTCGCTTAGACGAGGTGGATGTTGCGCCGCAGCAGAGTAAGTCGGCTGCGTTTTGGAGCAAAATGTTGCCATTCATCATGCTGGTTTGGGCCCTAACGGGGGCTTTTTATCCAGCGATCGACTTGGTCGCTGGGGAGAAAGAGCGAGGAACATTGGAAACCTTGCTCTGCAGCCCTGCATCGCGAGCCGAAATCGTTTGGGGAAAGTTGGGGGCGGTTGCAACGGCGAGTATGGCGACAGCTTTATTGAATTGCGGAAGTATGTTGGTCACCAGCTCAATGATTTTCAAACAGCTAACCCTTGGTACGGGGGCTGCTGTTGGTGCTCCACCGCTGCTGCCGATGCTATGGCTGCTTATCGCCCTGGTGCCCTTGTCGTTGCTATTCAGTGCGGTCGCGTTATCTGCCGCAGCTCTGGCAAAAAGTAGTAAGGAAGGCCAGTACTATCTGATGCCTCTGATGATGGTGACACTGCCGTTGGTGATGATACCTATGTTACCAGGTACAGAACTGTCAGCCGGCACAAGCTTGATTCCGGTGACAGGGATGTTTCTGTTGGTGAGATCGCTCGTCGAGGGCGATTATCTTGTTGCTGCGTTACATGTTCCGATGGTCTTAGGCGTGACTTCGTTATGTCTTTGGTTGGCAATGAATTGGGCGAGGAAACAGTTTGAGGACGAAGCGGTACTTTTTGGCTCACAAGAACCCTTTGATCTCCGTCGCTGGTTAGCTCTCTCTTGGAAGCAGAGGGATGAGGTTCCAGCTCGATCGATTTCTTATCTATGCGGCGCAGTCATCTTAGTTGCTTTGTTTTTTGCGAAGTTATCGGGTGGCGAGATGCCAACTGACGCTGGCTCGTTTGCAAAAATGGTAATCGTTCCACAGGTGACGTTCATTCTCTTACCCGCATTGGTCTTCGCGGTACTCAGCAGTCGAAAGCCGACTCATGCGTTGCGGCTAAAAGGGATTTCTTGGCAAACTGCAGGCATTTCCGTGGCGTTGGGAGCTCTATTTCATCCTACCTACTTGCTACTCGGCGAGGCGGTGACGACGCTTTACCCGATGAACGCACAAGCAGAGGAGGCAATGCGGCCGATCGCCGACCAGATGTCACAGCTTCCTTGGGGACTAGTGATTGTTTTGATCGCGGTGACACCAGCAATATGCGAAGAGCTTGCCTTCCGTGGTGTAATATTCAGTGGGTTATTGCGTGGCCGCAAACCGTTTGGTGCGATCGTAACAACGGCGATTCTATTCGGATCGTCTCACGGTGTTTTACAGCAATCTATCTGCGCTACCGTGATGGGTGTCGTGCTTGGAATCGTGGCCTATCGAACCGGAAGCGTGCTGCCCGGGGTTCTCGTGCATTTCACCAATAATGCGATGTCCGTCTCACTTGAACGATTCGCGTCAAGTGGTTTGACGGGAGTTGAATCATTTCTCTCGGTTTCGGAGACAGGGATTCGCTATCAGACTTGGTGGTTGGTCACTAGCGCAACGATGAGTGTTTTCATATTCTGGTACATCATTCGTTACCTTAGTGTGAAAACCGTCCCCCTGAACGGCGATCCCAACACGGGCAACGGTGCGGGGCAGAGTATCGCCTCGGGTGGTTATCCTAATAAACAAGCAAAGTCTCACTTTTCAACGGCTGAATAAGTCGCAACCGTCGAACAGGACATCGCTACGAACGGGCTAAATCTATTCTCACAGAGTGTTGGTTTTCTCGGCCGATTGATGGAAAGATGACATTTTAGCCCAGTTGCTTTGTGGACCCTTCTCAGGATCCGCGAGTGATGCGTTTGTCGATTGATTTCATTTAGTGGCAATTCATTGTCCGATGAGCGAACGCTTCAATTTGACTGCTTGTAGGTAGCGTTAATACCTGTTGGGTGATTTCTCTCAGTTGCGAGTAACTGTAGCAAGAAAGATATCGTTTCATTCGATTGATCATGGGAGAGGCGAGTGAAAATTCATCCACCCCCATGCCGACAAGGATTGCAAGAGTGTAGAAATCTGATGCCATTTCTCCGCAGACACACAGCGGCCGATTGGCTTTTTCTGCGATGGTGACCATCGTTTGAATGGATTGGAAAACGGCGGGATGATAGGGGCAGTAGTACTTTCGAACCGAACGGTTGCCACGATCAGCGGCTAATAGGTATTGGATCAGATCGTTTGTGCCCAATGAGAAAAAGTCTACCTTTGCGGCTAGGTGATTCGCGATGCTGATCGTACCCGGTGCTTCGACCATGACGCCAACATCAACCTTTCCATAGGTGATGTTTTCTTCAGCCAAACTGGCTCGAGCTCTATCCAAGATTTCGAGGCATGAGTCCAGTTCCTCAACGGTCGTGACCATTGGGAACATGACGCGTACCTCGCCAAACCGTGCAGCCATCAGTATGGCTTCGATCTGAGTTTGGAAAATTGTGGGATGATCGAGAGTGACCCTGATCGAACGCCAACCGAGGAACGGATTATTTTCGTTTGGGAATGGAAAGTAAGGAAGTGCCTTGTCTCCTCCAATGTCAAGTGTTCGAAAAGTAACGGGATCGTTTGGGAAAGCTTCCACAATCTGTCGATACAGACTGAATTGCTCAGTACGCGTTGGGAAATCGGTGCGTGTCATGAATGGAAATTCCGTTCGATAGAGACCCACTCCCTGCGATCTTGTCTTAGTCGCATAGGCGATATCGCTCAACAAACCGACGTTCGCTCTCAAGGTAATGGCATGGCCGTCACTTGTCTGACCATCGCGATCTCGGTAACTATCTAGGTAGATCGCCTCATTCGATTGCTCTGTAATCAGACGTTCGTACTCATTACTGATCGCTAGATCTGGATTGATGTAGACGCGTTGACTATTGGCGTCGACAATCAAGGAGTCGTCCGTTTTGATAAGCCGTGTCGCATTTCTTGCCCCGCATAAGGTTGGAATGCCCATCGACTTAGCAATGATAGCGGCATGGCTATTGGATTGCTCTGTTTCTAGAACTAAGCCGGCTACCTGCTCGTAAGGAAGAAGAGCTAATTGCGATGGTAATAGATCGTTTGCAACGATGATCACTGGCTTTGTAAAGATCGGGGTGTCGTCTTTTCTCCCCGTTAACGCTGCCTGTATTCGACGGCCAACATCCTCAATGTCTTTGCTTCTCGCACGAATGTAAGGGTCCGTTATTTTCTCGAACGCTGACTGGTAATCTTCAATCACCTGTTTAACGGATTGGTTAGCAGAGTTTCCAAGATTGATCTGAGCTTCAAGGCGATGCAGAAATTGACGATCTTGGAGGATCATCAGGTGAGATTGAAAAATCTCTCCTTCTCGATCGGACAGTCGATCGGTGACCGCCTTTTGTAGACAAAGCGTCTCGATTTTTGATTTCTCGATCGCTGAGACCAGCTTGTGCCACTCCCTCTGTTCGTCTTGGACATTCGAGCCGTTTTCGTCAGATGTGGCGTCTGAGGTCAGTGATTGATAAAGAAATGCCGAAGCTGAACAGACGCCGTTTCCTAAGCCGGTTCCCTCAAGAAACGGATCTTTGCGGAGTTTAGAACTCGTTTGTATCAAATCCGACTGTGCGGCAGTGCGATGGATGGATTCGAGCAATTTCGCGTTAGCGATAACAGAGCTAAGCTGGAACGCAATCGTTCTGAGTGTGCTGACTTCTCTTTCCGAAAATTCGCGTGCCGAAATGGTCTGAATGGCCATTACACCGAGAAGTGTGGATCGCTCATAAAGTGGTATTCCAAGAAAAGAGTGAAATCGCTCTTCATTTGATCCCGCAACGTAGCGAAATTTTGGATGTTGCTCAGGGTCGCTCAGGTTAATGACGGATCCCGACTCTGCGGTCAAACCCACCAATCCTTCACCCACCTTGAGTTGTGTGTTACCGATACTTTGCGATGAAAGGCCCTCAGAGGCTCGTAACGTGAGGGTCTCTTCGTCAAGCAAATAAACCGAGCAAACCTCGGTGTGCATTCGTCCCGCAACCAGATGAACAATATTCTGAAGTGTTTCGTCGACACCCTCTGAATGCAGAATCACTTGAGTGATGTCTTCCAGAGTTGACAGTCCAATCACACCCGGTGGCTGTGCTGGTGTCCTACAGACGGCGTCGTTGTCGATTTTTTGGCGTTTGGTCTTAGATGGCATGCTGGGGAGCTAAGCTGATGACGTTATTTGCGATCGGACGGTGTTCGAACTCATTGATTTCTCAATAACCACCACGGTCATTTGTTCTAGTTGGTTGAACTTAGCGAATTTTGAGCCGAACGGTCAGTTGACAGACCGTTTTTGCCAACACTGAAAAATGCAGAGGTTGTTATGAAGCGTCATCTTGTTCTGCCGATGTTCTCGGATGAAGTTTTTGACGTTCTTACTTTATGCCCAAGATTGCTTGACGTTATCTCGTTTTTATGGCGTCCTTCAGTGGGGTGCATGATTTCAAGGCATCCTGCTTCTTGGTGCACTAAACGCAAGCAGGGGTGTGTTGGTCTCGGACCGCATTTTGCATGAAATAATCATTTGGGCACTGGGCTGGTCACACATGATCTTGCTGGCGGATCACCCGGAACGGTTTCACTTTCCAATCACGGTTCTAGATGGTGGGTGAATGGATATCATCCACAGATGCTTGTTAATCCCCAAGTGGTTTCAGATTGGCACGCTATCTGCTGCCTATGCACAAAACGTGTGAATAGGCGGGTTAAGATTTTGCAGCGATTAAGGAAGCTGAGCGAAACATCAAGAGAGGGGAGTGGCGATCGGCGGGGACACTCGCCGGTCGTTTTTTCTGCACCTCTTTTTTCATCGCATTTTTTTTCTGCGGATTTCAGGGTTCTTCTTTGCTGTGGTGATGGACACGTATTGCCATCGTCCTATTCATAGCATTCCGATTTTGGTTTCAGTCCGATTTCGTGTCAGTGTCTCTCGGTACTGGTGCAAGGAACCAGTCATTGAGTAAGACGCGATTAGCACGCAACGGAGGGGGGGCCTGGCCGATCATTCTTTCCAGAGCCCAGTGACAACCGGTCAGACCCTCATTTGCGAATCGTTTGAGTGAATCTAATGCCGATTCTGCTCTCATTCTTCCCAGAGAGACCGCGGACATATTACGAACGTCTTCGATCTCAGGGAACTGTCCGTTGTCTTCCAGCCGTCCCACCAGGTCTGCGGCAAGCTTCTCATCAACTGCGTCCTCGTGAAGCATTCCCAGGGCCCACACTGCGGCGACTCGAGCATCCACTCCAATGTCATAATTTTTGGGAACATACTTCATCAACAAGGGCTCCGCTTCCGAATAACGCAGGTCGCCAAACGCATTAAATAATAACGCTTGGTGCGGCGTGATGCCGCGCATGATTGCGTTGAGTTGGCCTGATTGGAATCCGTCCCAAACGCTTTGGGCATGTTCAAGCATTGCAGGTAGATGCTCGGGCATTTTGAGTTCGTTGAGCCCCCAAGCGGCAGCGACTTTGACATCACCCCGTTCGTGGCCTAACAATTCGACCATTCTCGCGCCGCTGGGAAGGTACTTGAGTTTTCCAAGCACCCAAGTTGATTGTTCGCAGCCCTGCCATTGGCTGCCAGACTGAATTTGTGCCGTTGCCTCGATGACCGATTCTGTCAGCTCTGGCCGTTCCGCTAGTTTCAGCAGGTGGGCAGCTGCAGATCGACGAAGATGAGGGTTAATGTCATTAAGAAAGTAGCTTAACTCGAAAATTCTCTCTTTCGATGCTGCGTCGGCCAACGCGTCAATTAAGTGCTGTCGAACATTGGCGTCCTTACTGCTCTTGAATCGCTCGCCAAGTGGTTCAACCAGGGAAGGATTGATGCGGTAAAGGTTTCGTATCGCATGCGATTGTACTGCGTCCGATTGAATGTCGAGCGTACCGTTCAAGAATGCGATGGTTGCTTCGTCCGTGTGTCGTCCAAGGAATTCGATTGCAAGCAGGGTATAGAAATGGTTAGGAGTGGAGGTTGCTGAGATTTGTTTTGCCAGATCGAGCAACCCCGAGCTATCAATGATGGCAAGTTGCTGGGCAGCAATCAACCTGATCGCCGCGCTCCGTTTTTCATCGGATACAATCTGCTGTAAAAGTTCGCTTGCTTGGTCCGATTTGATCGCTGCCAATCCTTTGATGGCATAAATCATTTCAGCTTCGCCAGCGTCACCCTGTTGCAGGCGATTGGTCCAGACGTCCTCCAGCTCAGTTGACTTCCATTCCGCTAGAGCGGGTTCGACGATGCTTGACACGGATGGGCCGTAATCTGTGGCGAGTTTCACAAGGAGGGGTGCTTGTGAGGTTGCGTTGAAATCTACCAAAGCGTTCGCGATTGCAGCAGCAAGCTTAGGATCAAGATTGTCGCGCTTCGCGAGTTCAATGAGTTTGGGTTCCAACGCCAAGACATCACTGAGGCCACGCTGAACGGCGATGGCAGCTGAATCGATCACGAGCCTGCTAAGTTGCGGTTCATTGCGATCCAATGCTTTTTCCCAAAGTGTAATCAATCCTTCTGGAAAAATAATTTCTTGGTCTGAAACCCATAGTAGGTTGGGTCTTTGGAGAAGATCCAATGGGTAGTCTTCAAAGTTTCCGTACGGCATCTGGCCGTTTGACGAGTTCGGCGTCAAGCATGCAAGCGTTAGCAGCACCAGCATGCAGGCCAGCCAACGGTGCGAAGTTGTTTGGGTTTGCATCAGACTGCTCGATTTAGTCGCCATACTTGAATACTCAAAACGATAAACATTGCTGCGGAAATGATTCCGGATATCCACCAAGCGGTAGGCAAAAGCTGATAGTCCTCGAAACCTCTGGCTCCAATGACATTCAAAGCGGCTCCAACGGGCGTGGAGAGAAGAACGGTTTCAACGGTGTCGTGCCCGAATGGAGCTTCCCGCGCGAGCCATACGAGCATCGGCGTTAAAAAACACCCGATGACGGTAACATAGGTCACAGAGGTGGAGACGGCTGCATATCGAAACAGACTTCCAACAGCTGCGCTAATGGCGAGTGTCTGAAGTGTGATCCAAAAAAGGCAAATCAAAACCATTTGTATTTGTGGAGCGAGGTCTGGCTTGATCAATACCGTCATGACGTATCCTGGTAGAGTCGCCATCAGCACCATCAACAGCGTCCAAACAACGCTCAATAGTTTTCCTGTTACGACCCTGAATGTTGAAAGCGGTGTCATGCGCAGGATCTCCCAGCCCCCGCTGTCACGTTCACCGCTGATCAAGCCTGACGCAAGGCTGGGTGTCATGACAACGACCAAAATGACTTGAAGCAAAACCAGTAGTGGTCCGATCGTTGTCACTCCCCACGATTCAGCAGAGGTGGTCGCAAGGAAGGTGAGCAGCATCGAGATAATGGCGCAGCTCGCAATCAATCGCAACAACCATTGGCTTCGGCCAAACCGCCGACAGCGAAATTCTTTGACCATCAC
>JADHOA010000040.1 GCA_016779185.1 Rubripirellula sp. | reverse complement strand
TGGACTCGTTATGAATCTCTGAAACAAGAACAGAAAACGATTGAAGAAGAGGGTAAAGCGTTGCCACCTCGAGAAATGGTGATGGGGCTCGCTCGAACGCAGCAACCGCAACAAATGTTCATTTTGCAACGCGGTAGCCCTCATGTAAAAGGTGACCCTGTCGCTCCAGATTTTCCAGAGATTTTTGGATCCAACCCGATTGAGTTAGCATCTTTCAAGCCAACGGAGAAGTCGTCGGGGCGAAGACGTTTATTGGCGGAATGGATTACCAGTGACGAAAACTTGTTAGCTGCTCGAGTAGCGGTTAATCGCATTTGGCAATTTCATTTCGGACGAGGAATTGTGCGAAGCGCAAACAATTTTGGCCAACTCGGAACTCCCCCGACGCATCCTGAATTACTCGACTGGTTGGCTTTGCGATTCATTGACAGTGGCTGGTCATTCAAAGAGATGCATCGACTCATTATGTCAAGTCGCGCCTATCAGATGTCGTCCGCTATTCAGAAAGATGCGGTTGCGGTTGATCCGAATAATGATCTGTTCTGGAAGTTTGACATGCGCAGATTAAGTGCTGAGGAAATCAGGGATTCCATTTTGATGACCAACGGTTCTCTGAACGCAAAGGTGTACGGGCCGAGCTTCTATCCACAATTAAGCCGAGAAGTATTAGCGGGTCAGTCGCGGCCTGGTAGTGGTTGGGGGCAGTCCGGCGAACAGGATCAGAATCGGCGAAGCGTTTACATTCACGTGAAGCGATCCCTTTTGACACCGCTTCTCACTGCGTTTGATTTTCCTGATCCCGATTTAACGTGCGAAGAAAGATTCATGACACTCCAGCCCGCTCAATCACTCGCTCTGCTCAATAGTGACTTCTTGCATCAGCAAGCAGGTCGACTTGCACAGTCACTGAAAAAAGAGGGGATAGAAGATTCTGCGGTTGTTAATCAGGCGATCATTGCGGTGCTCTCCCGCGATGCTACAGCGGAAGAGACCCAAAGAGGTGTTAAATTGATTTCTGACTTACAGACCGAATACTCGGTGAGTCGAGATCGCGCGATCGAACTATTTTGTTTGTCTGTTCTCAATTGGAATGAGTTTTTGTTCCTTGATTAAGAAAGTAATCGCTATCTAGAGAACCTAGTTAGCTCAAACCTGTTTGGTGAGCTGGTTCAGTCGCTCTGCTTCGATTGTTCTCAAGCTCCTGTCGACTTGATTCCTGAACTGTGGTCTGTAGGCGGCGATCATGATTCGCTGGGCATGCCATTTTGTTTTAAAAGAAAATTCAGAGAAAACGATGAGCCGTAAACGAAGTGATTTTTGTGGGCGAACACGAAGAGAATTCATCTGGCAGACTGGCGGTGGTTTTGGTGCCGCTGCACTCAGTTCGATGCTGGGACAAGATGGTTTCTTTGGTCATGCTGATGCAGCTGATTTGACGAGTCTTAATCCTCTGGCTGCAAAACCACCTCACTTTGCTCCTAAGGCCAAATCCGTCATTTTTCTATTCATGTATGGTGGGCCAAGCCATATCGACACGTTTGACTACAAACCTTCGATGAATGGGATGGACGGTAAAACCGTTGAGGTCAAAACCTTTGGCCGCGGGGGACATCGAAAAGGAGGTAGGATCGTTGAGCCTCGCTGGAAGTTTCAGCAACATGGTGAATGTGGAAAGTGGGTGAGTTCTCTATTCCCCAATGTTGCCAAGCACGTTGACGATATCGCGTTTCTGCACTCGATGACCGCTGATTCACCTATTCATGGATCGGCGATGTTGATGATGAACAGCGGAAAGGTTTTGTCAGGAAGTCCCGCTCTCGGTTCATGGGTCAATTACGGGCTCGGTAGTGAAAACGAGAATCTACCAGGCTTTGTGGTGATGTTGGATCCGTCAGGGGGTCCAATTAGCGGAGCGAAGAATTGGAGTAGTGGCTACATGCCAGCTACCTATCAGGGTACGGTTTTTCGAACAAATGGTGCACCAATCCTAAACTTGGCGCCACCGGAGGGGATCAGCCTTGAGATGCAAAGGAGGTTGCTTGATTCCATCCAGCAGGCGAATCAAACCCATCTTAGTCAGCGATTAGGCAACGATGATTTGACCTCGAGAATTGCTAGTTACGAATTAGCGTACAAGATGCAATCTACGGCTCCCGAAGCGGTTGATCTATCAACCGAAGATGAACGAACTCTGAAACTTTACGGTGTCGATCGTGAGGAGACAAAAGATTTTGGTACGCGATGTTTACTCGCAAGGCGTTTAGTTCAACGTGGTGTAAGGTTCATTCAACTCTATAGTGGTGGAGCGCACAACGATGATAACTGGGATGCTCACGGTGATCTTGAGCTGAATCATAACCGTCATGCTGGACGTACCGATTTACCGATTGCCGGATTGCTGAGTGATCTCAAGCAGCAAGGCATGTTGGACGAAACCTTGGTTGTATGGGGAGGTGAATTTGGACGTCAGCCAACAGCTGAGTACGCCAATGGATCAGGGAGGGATCACAACTCCTATGGGTTTACCATGTGGATGGCTGGTGGCGGCATTAAGGGTGGTATGAGTTTCGGTACAACTGATGAGCTTGGAGCAAGCGCGGTGGAAAACCCGCTGCACGTGAAGCACCTGCACGCTACCGTTCTACACCAACTTGGGATGAATCCTAACCAACTTTCCTACTTCTTTGGTGGCTTGGATCAAAAGCTGGTCGGGGTTGAAGAAGTGGAGCCAATCCATGAAATCATCGCTTGAAAGGCAATGTGAGATTTGGAGTCATTGAATCAAGCTCACGTCAATGACGCGAATCCGACCAACCAGCTTGTAGCTAAAAGGATGATGGCAATAATCGCGGACCAGCCTTGATGCTGTTTGATGAGCCTCGTCCCCATGGAGTCGTTCAGGCTTATGATCGCTCCTATCGCGATTCCTGAGCAAAATCCCATCAAATGGGACAGGACGTCTGTATTGGGACCACCTAACCCCGTCCACGAGAAAAGGACCACGCCAGAAATCATCGGAAGCCAACGTCGTCGGTTTGATTCATGGGTCTGACTTCTGCCAAAGCTTGAATCAGCAGTCAGTAGTCCAAGCGCTGCGAACACCGCAGTGGAAGCTCCGATGGAGACGTGCCCCGGGTCGCGAATCATGCCGCTGAGTCCATTTCCTAGTCCTCCTGCAGTTAAAATTACGAGCCAAGCCAAGCCAGCGCCCAGGCGTTTACTAACCATCCACCCGAAAAGTCCACCCATTGCGAGATTGCCTACAACGTGCGCTACATCATGGTGAAGGGTGAGTGCAGTGAAGCAACGCCACCATTGACCCAGATGCACACCACTTGACTGCATTTCCCCTGCCCTTTGCAGAGCATCGTTGATGCGACTTGTCTCTTGTAAGTACATTGTGATGCTGACGATTGCTAGATAGACCATCACTCCAATGTAGGCGGATCTAGTTGAGATCTCTGCACCGGACTTTATGCGGATTTCCGTCACTTGCTCAGACAGATAAGCGTCAATTTCTGTGCGAGCCAAAACTGCATCGTGTTGAGAGGTAATCAGCGTCCAGTTCTTGTGCCTTCGCCCGATTCGTGAATCAATCGATGCGGCCGATAGAACGACATGCAGTTGCCGTATTCGGCGCAAGCTGGCAGATGCTTCGAGAATGACTTCGAGATCCAGAAGCAGTTCTTCTTCCACTGACGCACTCTGAATTCAAGGTCTAGAAAGTTGTCTCGAAATGTTTGCTTTTGGCTGGCTTTAGGTTGTCCACTGCCGACAAGACGCGGGGTCTTTTCAAATCGATTGCGCCCTTACCTGTTGGCTGCGTTTGGCAAAAAAAAACCACCAGCGTTTAAGGCTGATGGTTTACTTTTTGAATGTCGTAGAAGTGGAGGATAACGGACTTGAACCGATGACCTCTACAATGCCATTGTAGCGCTCTCCCAACTGAGCTAATCCCCCTACGGCTTGTTGGATTTCGCAGGACGTCCCCTGCGACCAACTCTCTAGAAATCTATCAACAAGCATTCTTTCTCGTCAATAGCCTCATCAGGGGAATCGGTTACCAGAGCGGCATAGCTGCAGGAAAAACTTTGTTTTTCAGGGTAGTCATTCCGATAAGTCCCCACCAACCTGTTCAAGCACGAGTGGAAAAGGGATTGAGTCGCAAACACCGTAGGCAGAGTGATTCGTGATTCGTTTGAGAATCATCTGCGGTGTCGAAAGACCACAGAGAAATTTAGCCCTGTCTCTCGCTGCATGGAATAAATCAGGGTGCTGTTCAATGATTTCCCCAAGTAGTTTTGTTGCTGCGCTTCCGATGGACCTTGGCTGTCGGAGATTTGAGTGTTCGGGCGATTCGCCAGTCTGGAGACATGCAGTGCAATTGTCGCATCCTAGTTTCAGCTCATCCCCAAAGTGTTTAGAGAGCGACTTGGCGTAGCAATCATCGGACGTTGCAAAACGAAAGACCATCGCCGTTCTTTCAATGTCGTCAGTTTCCCGATCCACCAATTTTTGATGTAAACGGTCAATCACATTCGAAATCCTTCCGAATCTCTTTTTCCAGCGATAGCCGAACATCAGGTTGGATGCTTTGATTTCGATACCATCGTGTTCCTGCAGTAAATTAAGCAGATTGACGACTTGCTCGCGTGATAGATTTAGTTTTTTCGCAGCAGTTGTCACATTTAGCATGAACCAAATGCGACTTTTGGTTAGGCAACCCAGCAGTTCCGCGATTTGTCGACGATTCTCCCCGTGGTAACGACTGAGAATGACGCTGGAGTTGACAGAAGGTTTTAATTTGTAGGTCTCGTAGCGTGGCGATGTCGACCCGATCCAGCCTTCAAGTTCTAAATAAGTCATCAATGTACGCAGGACGGTTAACCGTATATTGGTTTCATTTGATAATTTGTGATGTGAAATATGAAAGCGTTCCGCTTGTCCTTGAATGATTTCCACCAGCTGTTTGATACTGGAGCGAGTGGGTGTATCGCCATAACTGAAGTTTTCAAGCACGATACGGTCCTCTTCGGTCAAAAGCATTTCGCAGATTGCTTGTTTGCCGTCCCTGCCAGCTCTACCGATTTCTTGTGCATAGCCTTCAAGAGATTTTGGGGCATTAAAATGATACACATAGCGGATGTTTGACTTGTCGATTCCCATCCCAAATGCGATCGTTGCGACGATGGTTTTTGTTGTCGATTCGAGGAACTGTTTTTGGATTGCTGCGCGGACGTCATTGTCCATTCCCGCATGGTAAGCGATTGCATCTACTCCATCAGTTGATAATCGATCCGCAATTTCTTCAGCGGTTCGTTGTAGCGTGACGTAAACGAGTGTCGCGCCAGGTTTTTGTTCGCGAATCTGTTTTAAAAGGTGAAGGTACTGGTTTTCTTTCGTCGTGAACTTCGTCGTTAGCGTCAGATTCGGACGATGGAACGGAGTGCGAATCGTGTCGGCTTTGCGAATTCGAAATCCTTTCTGAATGTCGATTAAGACTTGCGGGGTTGCGGTTGCCGTCAATGCGAGGACCCTTTCGACATCGAGTTCCCGAGTGAGTTCGGCAAGCTTCAAATAATCTGGTCGAAAGTGGTGTCCCCATTGGCTGATGCAGTGCGCCTCGTCGATGGCAAAAAGAGAAATGTTGATCTGGCGAATGGATGCGAGAAATCGCTCGTTAAAGAATTTCTCCGGCGCTAGATAAAGGATTTTTGTTCTGCCCGAATGAAGTTCACTAAAGGTTTTTCGTACCGCTTCAGGATTTTGTGAAGAATCCAATCGCGATGCAGAAATCCCTTTCGCAATCAGTGAGTCACACTGATCTTTCATCAAGGCGATCAGCGGGGATACCACCACGGTTGTCCCTGGTAGCAGTAGGCTTGGGAGTTGGTAGCAGAGGCTTTTTCCACCGCCCGTGGGGAAAACCGCCGCAGCGTTTTTCCCACTCAATATCCGATGGATGACTGCTTTTTGCCCACGCCGAAATCGTCGAATGCCAAATCGATCTTGTAGCAGCTTGAGTGATTTTTCGCTCAAGTCTTGTTGTTGATTCATCCTTGTTTTTTCGCTTCCTGCACGATTTTAGCCACCAGTCAAAGGTTGTTTGGCAACTAAGGAATTGCCTCGAAAATGGATGACACGGTCTCGTGAATGGATCAAGGGTTGTTGTTTAGTCCCGAGATCAGTTCAAACAAAGGTGCATCCTCGAGGCGGTGTCAGGATTTATAATGCCGTGTCAATTGCATTGAACACGAGTCAACCCACTTTAATACCAAGCATCCGATCGAGTGAGTCTCCGGTTTGATAGATCAGTGCTTCCGGAAAGTGTTGGTAAGCATGGAAGTATTCAAATGTTAAAAAGCCATCGTAGTTGATCTTATCAAACGCTTCGAGGACTGCTGGCCAATTTGTGGTTCCATCGAGTAGTGGTCTAAAGGTTTCAAGTGAGTGATCAGATCCTTTTTTGGTGTACTCTTTTAGGTGAACATTTTTGATTCGGCTTCCAAGTATTGGGATCCAGTGTTCAGGAAACTGATACTCCATGATATTGCCAGTGTCGAAATGCACTTTGACATTTGGGCATCCGAAGCTGTCGACAAAATCGACCATTTCCATCGGCGACATCAGAAAGCCGTTGAAAAAAATGTTTTCCATGTTCATGCAGACACCCAGTTTTTCTGCTAGCGGTAGCAGTTTTCCGACAGATTCTTTCGCACGAGCTAGGCAGATATCATTTGGAGTGGGATCGTGGTCTTCTCTCCAAGGCATATGCACCGCACCTGGTACAACTAATAAGTTTTCGGTCCCTAGGTCGTGGGCGGCCTGTGTCATTTTTCCAGCTAATTCGAGTCCTTTCGAGCGTTCAGCGGGATCATTGCTGGTGAGTGGATATGGCCAAAACAAGAAAGAGCACACTCCGCTTATCTCGATTCCAATTTCTTCTGCCATGCGACGTATTGCTTGGAAGTCTCTCGTTCCCTTATTTGGTGAGAGGTCGCTTTCTAGATCATAGTTTAGTTCAATTCCGTCAAAGCCAGCCTTTTTCGCTAACTCCATGCACTGTCGTAGTGACATTCGGTCAGGATAGGGAAACGCCCACAGGTTAATCGATTTCTTCATGTCATAGCGTTTCCTCTTCTGCTCAGCCTCCACTCTCTGCTCTGCACCTCGCACCGAGGACGCGATCGCCGTACCACCAAAAGCCGCATAAGCTAATAGATCGCGTCGTTTTAAGGAGTCGGTTGGTTTCATGGAATTCAATCCTTATTTCCGTTGTCGATTATTTTGTAGGTAACGAATTAGATGGGTCATTTGCTCAGGCGGTAGTACCTGTTCTAAACCTTCAGGCATGAGGGAAATTCCAATGTTCTTCATCGACTCGATTTCCGTACGGCTGATTTCGTGACGCTTTCCATCTGATACTGCGACGGAAATACTAGTGCCAGATTCGTTGAGAATTCGGCCTGCAATTGTTCGTCCATCGTCCAACTGGATTAGGTATTGATGGTACTGCGGATCTACCGCACGATTAGGATCTAAGATTGCAGTAAGTAAGGTTTCGGTATCCACCTTTGAAAGGTTATCTAGGCTAGCTCCAATTGGGTCTTCACCTGTCATCGATGAATGGCAAACGGCGCAGTGCTTTTTAAAAAGCTCTTTTCCCATCACTTCGTCGCCATGGCTTGGATCGATCGATTGGTAATGCGATATTAATCTCTTTTTGTCGGCATCGCCGGGTTGCTCCATGAGTCGCTGCGCGCGGACTCGCATGGAACGCGTGCCAGTTTGGGCGAGTTGCTGGCGTGCAGATGTTGGTAACGAATCAAATTGTATGACTTGCTCTTCAATTGCTGTTAAAAGTTGCTCCGATGTGCCGCGTCGCTCGAGAATTCGCCCAGCACAATGAGATCGAAGTTGACTGGTCATCGAATTCCAAATGCTGATCAGGCTGCTAATGGAATGATTTCCATTAATCTCTATGTATCTATCAATAGCAGATTCTTGCAGTTTGGACGGACTCGAGGGATGAATCAGTTCAAGTAGTAATCGGGATTCTTTTTCTGGTGTTCCAAGCCCAATGCCGAGTAACTGCAATGCAGTGCGGCGGTCTGACGTCGATTGATCTGAGTTCGAGGCTAATGAGATGGCTTCGTTATAAAGTGTGCGTAGCAAGTGATTCTGAGCCGGATCCTGTGAAATTTGTTGGGCGTTGAGTAACGTGACAGCAAATCTTATTTTGGTGCTTTCAGCCAGTTCATCGTTTTCCAACACGAATCCGTAACGTTCAAAGATGTTTGTGCCTTGCTCACCAACCGTGCGAACGAGGTTGCTTACAAAAACGGGTGATTCTAAGACTGGTCCCAAAGAATCCTGCTTCAGCAAACCATCGAGAATCGCGTCAGCGTGATCAGCCGAGGCGCATAAAATTGCCTGTTGAGTCCAGTGGTCGAGATCGGTTCGAAACGCAAGCGAAGCAAGTAGATCACCTGCTTGTTCGTGTTTGCAGGCACTTAAGGTTAAAGCGAGTCGTAGCACAACTTTCAAGTCGGGGTGATTGGTAAGTTTTTTGAGCGACCCGATAAAAAAATCGCTCTTATTGAGACGCGGTTCGACCAATGGAAGAGATGCGTAAAGAAGACCGGCGTGATGACTGGCGAGCAGCTCCAGGAGTATCTCATCTTGAAGCTCATTCGCGTGGGCGAGAATGTAGGCGCAGTGCACGCGTGCTTGGGGTGATGAATCTCTTTCTCTAATGGTTCGTTTGAGAGAAGCGGTTGTTTCGCTGTTGCCGGTTTCAATCAGTCGCTGATGTGCAAGATCGCGAAGAGCGCCGATATCACTAGAGAGCGTGCTCACCAACTCGTTGCCATTCAGCTTCGTCAAATCTGGAAGTGGATTTGCATTGCCCGGTGGTCGTATTCTGTAGATTCGACCGCGATCTGCACCAGCATAAAGATCCAGTTGCTCTTGCCATGACTCGGGAATCCATTCTGGATGCTCGATCGTTTCGCGGTACATGTCGACAATGTAAAGGCAGCCATCTGGCCCAATCGCGGCTCGTACTGGACGAAACCATGGATCATGAGACCTTAGAAACTCACGACCAGTTTCATCGTTATTTCGATTCGCACGATAGGTCGCTCCAACATTTTCAAGCCTTGTGCGATGAACAAGATTATGAACCGGTTCGCAAATAAAGCTTACGAAGTTTGTGTCGATTTCAGACGCGTCGTAGCCTGGTGCTCTCGCAAAAATGGGGCTGCAGGCTGAGGTGAAGCGGCTTGCCGCAAAAAGATCATTAAAGCGTTCAGAGGTGCTGGTTAACGGATAAACTGGCGGAGCAACGGGTGGATTAAAAAGTTGATGTGTATGTCCAGCAGATTTAATGTGTGGGTTTTTACTCCAGTAAACTTCTTCGATTGGAAAATGAAAAAGCGGTCGAGAATTATCATTTCCAAACCATTCTCGCCAATCAGAGCGACTTCTGACGTACTGCGACCTGCCCGACGTTGCCCTCATCCTTCCGTCTTGGGGCCAAACCTGTACATCGCGTCCTGATGCACTCATGACCTCGTCCGTCTTGACGCTTTTGATGTCACCCAGGTTATCACCACTTGCAAGATGCACGGAGTGATCTAGATCGTACGTAAAACCATTGATTCGATGTTGCGGGTTGGCGAGTCCAAATCCGGAGTACAACGGCTCAACGAGATCAGCGACGCCATCGTCGTTCGTGTCCGCTGCGAAAACAATATCCGGAGCAATGGAGATTAAAACACCATTTCCCCAGGGTAGTACGCCCGTGGGGAAACTTAGGTCTTTGAGTAGCGTGATGCTTTCATCGAACATACCGTCGTGGTTTTGATCTCGAAGCCGTTTGATGCGCCCTCCATTTTCTTTTTCGGGGTAGCCTCCCATTTCCACGACCCACATATCTCCAGCGGCATCGAAGGCGAGGTTGATGGGATCTCGGATTAATGGCTCTGATGCTACTAGCTCAATTGTGTAGCCTTCGGGTAATTCAAAGCTTTGAATCGCATTATTCGTATCGAGTGGTTTGGATCGCCCCCGGTCAGTGAAGACCTCTGACATTCGCTCAATCAGTTTGTCTTCGGTGCCCGAGGCCCACGGTCCCGGAAGTCCATAGTAGATGCTACTTCTCGAGTACTCATAGCCTTCTTCGGCGATCATGCGTTCGCTTGCTACATAGCCCATGACATCATTTGCATAAGCGGTTACCCAGAGATTGGGTCGCCCCAACTCCTTTCGGATGCGTAAAGCATAATCTGCTACCACCTCACCGCCGAGGAATATCATTCCGAGCTGATCGCCGAATCGCCATGATTGGATGGGTACCGGATAGGTTGCCGGCAATCGTCCATGTTCTTTCAGAATTGCTAGTTGCCTTTCCGCATGCCTTCTCGTCTGATTGTCCGAATCATCTAACCTTTCGCGAAGTTCTTCTTGGGTAGGAAGGTTGAAGTTCAGAGAAGCGTAGTCAAAGTGTGCCTCGAGGTTGCTAGTGACTGGCTCGCTCGATCCGTCTGCAAGGCGTTTAATTTCCGATGCAAGAGTTTGTCCATGTTCGATTGCGTCAGCTACACTTCCCCGTGGATTGGGATTTGCATCTGCGCCGCAGCCGATGGTGCACAACGCAACGGCATTAGGGAATTCTTGTTCCAGAATTCTCGATGCATATCCCGCCCAATCTCCATTGATTTCGTTGTAGTCACCACCAAGGGTCGTGCAGTGACAAGCGTAATTGAAAATCAATCCGAGTATGACGCCCTTTCGGTTTTGGATTTTTAACAATGGAACACTGTGATCGACTGGCCCGTCGTCTTGGATGCCAAATTGTGACCATTTTCCGTTAGTAAGCACTCTTCGGTTTGCTGCAAAGGTTGCATTGCCGCAAGCATATGACAGGTCTGCTGGTTGCATCGACTCAATGGCATACTCAACCGACTTGGTGATTTGTTCAATCAGAAATAAACCGTATTGCTCAGCGTTTGCGGCTTCTTGTTCATTGAGCGGAGTTGAAAAGATATTGCTAAGCTGCTTTCCGAGCGCGGGTGCACAGTGTGTGTGGGTGGAGCAAACCACGATTCGTTCTCGAGGTATGCTGTAAAGATCTTGGATTGCTTTAGTGACTTGATGAGTCATTTCGCCAGGAAGGCCAATTGATTCCACCGATAGTATCAAGTGAATCTCATTGGCTTGGTTCTCAAGGGCGAGGCAACGGATATGCAGTGGTGTTGCGATCTGTTCAGTCGATTCACTGCGACTACCGTAGCCTGATAAACGGATCGGATACTTCGGAGTGATGTCGACTTTGGATAGACCAGCTCGCCAGTCGCTTACTGGGCTATTCTTGCTCTGTGACAGCGCGGGCCGCTCGATGCCTAGAGATATTGCTGTGATCAAGATCCAGAATGCGAAGTATTCGAATGTTTGCCGCTTGTGAATCGCAGATTGCCGAAGATAACCCGATGTGCATGATCTACCAAAGTGGGTTAAGAAGTCTAACAGGGTGTAATTGTATTCTGGTCTCATTGGAATATCGCTGCCGCAGTGTGGAGTGGATCCAGTGATTACCGGTACAAATGTTGTTGGCAGTATTTCGCAACATCCGTTGTAGCGGTTAGGCCGTCATCAAATATACCAGCGAAATGGATGAATCCATGGAGATTCCCTTGGTAGTGTTTGTAAACGATCGGGACGCCTGCGTTCATTAACGCCGCTGAGAACGTTTCTGCCTCACTTCGTAATACATCGCATTCCGCAGCAACGATCAGGCTGCTAGGCAGTCCTCGCAAATCCTCTGCCATGCCAGGAGCTGCATACTGATCGACCTTGTTTTTGCCTAGATATTGGTTCCAAAACCATTTCATTCGGACGCGAGTGAGCCCAAATCCATCCGAGTATCGTTCATAAGACGGTTGATTAAAATCGACCAGTAACGCTGGGTAGATTAGAACTTGTAGGTCAATGGCGGGACCCGAAAGATCTCGCGATTTCATCGCTACCGCAGCTGCCAAGTTCCCTCCGGCGCTATCACCCGCAACGGCGACTCGTTCGGGAATAATATTGAATTCTGATGAGTGATTGATCACATGCAGGGTTGCGTCATAGCATTCATTCAACGCGACAGGGTAACGCATCTCGGGCGATAAAGAGTAATCAATCGCAATGACCGTGCAATTTGATTGCTCTGCGATTCTTCGACAAAGTGAGTCATGTGTATCGAGGTTGCCGAGTACCCAGCCGCCTCCATGAAAGTACATGATTGCCGGTTGTGCTTGTTGGCTAGATCCATCTAAGGACTCTGGGCGATAGATACGACCTTTAGTGTTTCCGGGAAATAAGTAGTCGGAAACGGATTGAAGATTTGGCTTGTCTCCAAACCAGCGCGTCAGAGACGCGAACATTCGACGTCCTTGAGCTAGAGGTAGTGCTTCTACCGGCGGACTGTCTTGCGCTCTCAGCTCTTCAAGAAAATCTGTAGCTTGTTGGGTGAGTGCCATATTGATTGAGTCAGCGCTTGGATTCATGAACTTGATGAGGGTAGTTTTGTTCGCTGAGTTAACCGCCAATAAATCGGTTAACCAATGTACGTGCGTGCGATGGCTGGTCCGTTCCGTTCACCACAGCTCTTCCGTCACGAAAGACCGTCAGGCTTTGCTCGTCGTTCAAATGTAAGCGTATAAAAAAGCGGGTTTGTTGCACCTTGCCAACGGAATGCCAGCGATGGGCAAGTTTTGTAAAATCAATATTCACGTCGTTGGTTTGAATTTGTACCGCGTCCCGACCACAAAGTGTGATTGAAGATTCTGCGTGAACGGCGTTCTCGCCTTCGAGAAAATCTAAGCGATGTTTGCCGCACGCAACGCACGACTGTCTTAGCTGGCTGGGGATCTTTAATTCACGAATCCGATTATTCCATAGATCAACCGACAGAAGTTTTTGACGATTGAAGACTTGATTCCCCGAGATCCATTTAATTGCCTCCATCGCCTGCAGGCTGGCAATTACATGGGTCGCGCTGCCTAGCACCCCTGCGGTATCACACGTATCAACCGAAGCGGCTGGCGGTACCTCTGGTACAAGGCAGCGAAAGCATGGACCGCCAAGGCCGGAAAAAATTTGCACCTGCCCGGTGGCTCCAACGCAGCCTCCGTGTACCCAAGGCTTATTGTGTTTTAGTGACCAGTCGTTGAGCAAGAAGCGAAGTAAAAAGTTATCTGCTGCATCAATCACTAAATCTGCCGTACTTAGTGATTCACCAATATTCGCCGAGCTTATATCCGCGACGATTGGATGAGTTTCTACGTCGGAGTTGATGCGGTTCAGATGCATTGCCGCGGCTTCGGCTTTGCTGATCCCATTTTCCGCGTCTGTTTCATTGAATAAGGCTTGTCGCTGTAAGTTAGACCATTCAACGACATCGCGATCGATCAGTGTTAATTTAGCAACGCCTGCCCGTACGAGGATCTCAGCGGCCACGGTACCCAATGCCCCACAGCCGAGAATAGCAATATTCGCTTGACGGATGCCCGCTTGTCCATCTTTGCCAATCGGGCCAAATTGGATTTGGCGAGCGTATCGATTGGAGCGTTGATTGCTCTTCATTCGTGTGCTTCGTTAAACCGAGTATTTGCGAGGAATTCGTGGTAATAGTTTAGCCGCAGACTCGTGCCTGAGAGAACGCCCCAATCGTTTTAGGTAGGTTTTCCTGAGCAGATTGTTAGGTGATCAAGTAAATCACCGATGGTGAATGCTGTAGTCGCTACGATCAACGCATCGATGTATTTTTGATTCTTTCGTTGAATGGGTTTTAAAACGTAAAAGATGGCCAACGTCCAAGCACTGAAAGATCGAGCCCTGCTGCTGAAGGAACTCCGCGGATTCTTCGATTCGAAAGGATTTTGGGAGGTGCAGCCTCCTTGCCTGTCGCCTTACGCGATCATCGATCCTTACATTGATCCGTTAGAGGTAGGGGCATTAGGTGCAGGGAAATCAAAGAATGAAACAGCATCTCTCTATCTTCAGACTTCGCCTGAGTTGTATATGAAGCGACTTTTGGCTGCCGATGCTCCATCGATCTATGCAGTCGTTCCAGCATTTCGAGCAGACGAATATGGGGATCTGCATCGTATGGAGTTCACCATGCTTGAGTGGTATCAAGTTGGTGCTACTGAAAAAGAATGCATTGAATTGTTGGGTGAACTGGCCTGTCAAATTCTTGGTTCTTCGAGTTGTGATGTCCTCAACTATCGAACAGCGTTTAAAAAAACTTTCAACTTAGATCCTCTCCATGCACCTTTGGCCGATTTGGTGAACCTCGCATCTGAAAAAGATCCCGATTTGGCTGATTCAATGTCGGACGATCGTGACGGACTACTTGATTATTTGATGAGTGAGTATGTTCAGCCCGATCTCGGGTGCGAGAATCCAGTCGTACTTCGTAACTATCCTCTCAGTCAGGCTGCATTGGCGAAAGTCTCAAGCGATGACGATGAGTGTGCTGCGCGATTTGAACTGTATTTCCGCGGTGTTGAATTGGCAAATGGTTACGATGAATTAAGAGACGAGAAGTTGCTGATTCAACGGTTAGAAGAGGTGCGAATCAAGAGGCGGAATCAAGGAAGAAAATCCATAACGCCGATGCCTGATTCGTTAGCTCGGATGATTAGTCAAGGTATACCCCAATGTTCTGGAGTGGCACTTGGGGTAGATCGACTGCACCTTGTCCGATCAAACAAGAAAAAGCTTGATGAGATCGCTGTTTTCAATGAACCTGACATCCGCAGCGGGGAAAGAAAATAATCTAACCCGTCATACGACTGCCACGCATTGCCACAAAGCTAGGAACAAGGATCGTGCGAACATAAAAGGTATCAATTAGTACGCCCAATCCAAGCGCGAATCCCAACTCGGTAATGCCTTTTAGAGTTCTACCGCTTGAATCGTGACTGATCGACAGAAGATCTAGCAACGATGGAAGCCAAGCGGATGAGGTCATGCTTAGGAAGGTAGCGGCCATTACGAGCCCGCATGCAGTGATAATACCACCCGTTCGCGTAATGGCCCGCCGCAGAGCTGATAGCCATCCCAGTCGCCGCTGCTCCTCGACGATTCGAGTGACTAAGTAGACATTGTAGTCTTGCCCAACCGCCACAAGAATAACAAACAAGAAAAGGGGAAGTTTCCAGTCAAGCCCGACGAAATTGCCCCCGTAAAGAGATTCAAAAAACAACAGCGTAAGGCCGAGTGTCGCGTAGTAACTAATTAGTACGGTAGCGATTAAATACAGACACAATTCTAGTCGCTTAATCACCACCATCAGGATGGCGAACACCGCAACGATCACAGCCAACTTAATTCTTTGATTGTCCTGCAGCGTAACCGTCCGCAGGTCAATGATCGATGGAGTCGTTCCGGTTAAGAGTACATTTGCGCCATTCCACGCAGATGACGGCATCGTTGATAGCTGGTCGAGGTGATCACGCAGTCGATTCACGATCGTTACCGTTTCCTCCGAAAATGGGTCTCCATCTATCGTTACGTCTAATCGGGCCAAGCGATTCTTGTACGTCGAAGTGGTTGAGAAAAAATGGCGTTGTGAGATGCGGTGGCTACGTAACGCTCTTCTTCGCCACGCATCCTTGCTGAGAAGGCTCATGTTGCGATCCGGCGGGAAGTCACCCAAGGGATCGTCTGCCGACCGTACTGTTGCAACACCTTCGACGGAGTAGAGAGAATCACCTAGTTCTCGGATTTCTTGCTCGAATGCCTCGCTAGTCGTCGCGGAAGGTCGCAGCATTAGAATGGTGACGGGATTGATTTTTCCGATGTCAAAGTGCTTGGAAAGCAGTGCCAATCCTTGTCGACATTCAGAATCCTCATCGAGTTGACTGCTTAGATCATAAGTGACGTTCTGCTCATTCTGGATTCCATGCCAAGCTGGAATGAATAGCAAACTCATGCCGACGGAGAGTGTTGTGATGGGATGTCTTGTAAGCGTAAGTGCAATCCAACTCCAGAATCCGTTGGCTGGTGAAACGGCACTGCTGGGAGATTGAAAGAATCCGATTCGAGGCTGGGCTGCATCCGGCGAAACATTTGCTGGCCAGAAGACTTTCGGTCCGATCGTGAAGATTAATGCTGGAGTCAAGGTCGTGCAGACCAGTAGGCCAATCAGGAGGCAGATTGCGATGATGGGCCCGGTGTAATGGAATTTTCCGTAGCTCGCGATCCAAAGCATTCCTAAGCCGACCACCGTTGTCAGGGCGCTACCTGTCAACGCGCCCATGACTTCGCGCAATGATATTTGGCATGCGTCACGCCAAGGCATTCTCATCGCCTCCTCCCTGAGACGAGCAATGAGAAACAGGCAGTAGTCGGTTCCTGCGCCGAATAAGATCACAACTACAAAGATTCGACTGGTGGTAAAGATCCGTAGATCCAGGCCGGGGATGATTTCAGCAATCGACCACTGCGTCAGTAAAGTGACCAATGAAGTTGAAATGATGACCGCGAAAGCAATCGAAATCATTGGGACTGCGACCAGCAGTGGCGCTCGATAGACCACGCTCAGGATCAAGAGAATCATTGCCACGGTAATCCATTCCGTGTAACGAATAGCGTCGCGCGATGCGAGCAATGTTTCACCGCCAATTGCTGCGGATCCTGTCATGCGAAGCTGAAGACCAGGGCTCGTATGCTGCATGCTGTAGTTGCGAATGTCATCCAGCATTTGCTCCATCGCTTCGATCATTGCGATGTTACCGGTCGCAGCTAGTTCGCTTGATAATTGAAGTACCAGCAAACGTGCATTCGGATGACTGAGGCTCGTGCCGATTAACGAGTCATCATAAGAAACGAGTTCGAGCAACGGTTCCCAAACGCTTAGGTCACGATCCTCAATCCTTGGCGTGACTTTAGGGAGATCCGGAAACAGCACGAGGGCCGCTTCAAAGTCGCTTCCCACCATATCTTCGGCGTTACCGATACTTTCCAATAGGCTACCGCGATCATAGTAGGCGATAGCCATCCTAGGTTCGATGGGATTGGGCAAGTCGTCGGATAGTAGTCCTTCAACACGAGCATAAAAATTATCATCTGCATCAATCGCTCTGTCGAACGATTCTTTGGCAAGTGCAGCCCAATTTCCTGCTTGAGTTTTTTCAGTGGGGCCACCATCGTACCCGAGGTCAATAGCGCGTTTCCAACAAACCTCACCGTAGCGATGATGTATCCGCCGAAGAAGATCGAATGAGACAATCTCATCTTGCTTGGTGAGTTGTTCTTCGTCGCGTCCAAGCACTAGAACGATTTGGCTTCTACTACGCACTTCCGGAAATGCGGCATCCAGAAGGTGACCGCCAGCAACGCTACTCATCTCTGCCGGCAAATATTCGAAATCACCATCAAAAGCAACTTCATTCCAAGAAGGTGCCACCGAACGGATTGAAATGGCAAGCATCAGCCAGCCAAGCAGAATCCACGCCCGCCGTTTAAGCACAGTTTCCGCCCAACGATCAGATAGTGATGGTTTCATGGCGGTGGGTGAATCAAATCAACTCAAATAGAAAAAGACAAAATGCGTGTAGCCAATGCACGGTTCTCAAAATAATTAGCAAATCGTTTCCCGATCGGGTCAATCAAAAGCAATTCGCTGTTTTTAGCGATGTCGCTCAGGGCTCAGCCTATCTCAATTGACGTGATTCTCAACACCCTCGGACTCCAATTTGAGGATTATCATCGAGTTTATTCGGTGATTCCTAATGTGAATTCGAAGGCTCATGATTTCACAAAGATTGCAGCCGAATTGCATCTACATGAAGATTGGGAAATGTGATTGGACAGATCGTCAAGTCTAGCTTTGTCGTTGGCACAGCGCTAAAGGTCGAAGAAGGTGCATGATCCGTCCCACTCTACTCAAATGCTTGCTACCAATTTTGCATCGAAATAAATGGATTCCTTACATCTTCAGGGAGAAGGGATCCTGATGAAGGCGGTCGCATTTCGTTGATCGTGCTTGTGCCGCAGGCTGTTAACGGAAACCGCGTGTTTAGACTAACGATGATTTTTAGCGGAGGATTTGCTGGATTTCTTGGCTGAATGCCATAAGATCAATTTCATCAGCATCGAAAGTTAGGGTGTGTAGAACTCGACTATCTTTGGCGATTACGATCGTGACGTCAGCTTCTTCAGGCAACTGGTACTGATTAGCCCGAACTCCTTGTTCTGATGCAATCGCAATGGGGACCTCAGAGACATTGGCCGATTCAGCCAGACGATTCGCCGTCTCTTTCAATTCCTCCAAGTCTTGTCCAAGCAATGTCACTAGTCCTTTCAGCTTTGTCTGCTGGTTGTCCGAAATCGTCTGATCTAATAATTGAACTAGTTCTGCCAATGGCTTGCCAGTTCGACGCGCAAAGATCATTACCATTGGTCGAGTGCCGTAACGGCAGCGATAGCAGAGACGCTGTCCCGATTTCACACCATCCAATTCAGCGCCGGCGATTTTCATCACGTAGAAAACACCAACCGCGTCACCCTTCTTAATGATCTTCATTGCGGAAAGCGATGTAGGTGTCACCGCAAGTACCGTGACACTTAGTAAACAACAGATCAGGCTTATTTTGGGATGATTCATTGGCAACAACGGAAGCTATCACTCGATCGAAAGATATTTACGATCAAAAGGTGATTCGCGAGTTTGATTGGAAGCTCTCCGTGCACACTGCTTTGTGAAATCCTAATTCGCGTTTGCGCCAGACTCACTTTCGCT
>JADHOA010000039.1 GCA_016779185.1 Rubripirellula sp. | reverse complement strand
CAATGGCACTCAAGAATTGATGATCACCAACGGCCATGTTGATGACGTCGAAACCAAAGACATCGCTTACAAGATGCAACCACAATTATTTGAAATGGACCCTCTGGGTAATTGGATACCCGTCGTCAACCAAACGCTTGGCAGCTATTTCGAAAACGACCATCTCGGTCGAGCACTTGTCACACTTGATGCCGATCGCGATGGACTCAGCGACATGGTGATCACGCACCTTTACTCTCCCGCAAGTCTGCTAATCAATCGGTCAATTGACACCGGGCAATCCATCAACATGCAGTTTATCGCAAAAAACAGTCAGCGTGATGCGATCGGAACTCGTTTATCGCTGCAGGTGAATGGCAGACAACTTCACCATCAACTTTTTGCGGGTGACGGATACATGTGTTCCAACCAAAGAAAAATATCCATTGGCGTTGGCTCCCAAGAAAGCGTCGAAACCATCATGGTCACGTGGCCATCTGGACTCGTCGAACAACTCGATGCCGTTCCAACAGGTGTTGATATGATTCTTATCGAAGGCGAAGGCACACCATTTATTCTCAGAGAACACTGATGAAGCAACTCCATAGAATCTGGCGTATCGACTGCTTGTTTGCCTTTTTGATCTATGCCTTAACGCTTTGCAGCGGATGCGACTCCGCGTCCGATGGGCCTACCGCCGAAGAACTTCTTCAGGCAAAACGGCAACGAGAATCTCAATGGATTGCTAAAGCAAAGACACCCGAAGAGCGTCTTGCGGGCGCGAAACAATTCGTTGCCGATGGAAATCCTGTTGCTGCGGAAGCTGAACTGCGTCCACTTCTGATCTCCACCCCCAACAACCCGAGTGTTTTATTAATCTGGGCTGAAATCCAAGCAACCTCTGGCCGCAAGACTCAGGCCATCGAAACGCTTGAAGCCGTCGATGATTCCGAACCAGAAAAAAAAGCTCAAGCACTCTGGAAAGCGTCACAGTGGTTGATCGACTTAGGAGAATTCACGCGGGCTGAGAAACAACTAGATGAGCTAATTACTTTTCCCGGTGATCAATCTGAGGCGTTACGAAGTCTTTCCACCCTTCTGAATAATCAAGGAAGACGCCGTGAAGCGGGAGTGCATCTGGAATCGCTGGCGCAAGCGGGGCAGATTCAGGAAAAAGAACTCATCGCAATGACCACTCTGGGAAACCCGTTTTTGGATCAGTCGATGCCCAAACCTGACTTTGGCTCTGCCATCGTTCCAGCGTTACTGGTGATGTCGAGAGAATTAAAAAGTCAACGTGACTTCGCAGGCGCAGCTCGGCTTACTGCCAAACTGGCCGAAGCATTCCCCGAGTCCACTCAGATCCAAGCTTTCTTGGGGCGTGTCTATTCCGATCAGCAAGACAAAGAAAAACTCCGGCAGTGGCTAGCGCAGGTTCCATTGGGAATTGAGATTGAAGCAGAGTATTGGCATGCACTGGCAATCCTCATGGAATTAGAAAATCGTCCGCGTGAGGCGGTACGGTGCTTTTTGGAAACGGTGCTTCGAGACCAAACGAATCGCCCCGCTTATCTGGCTCTCGCTCAGTTACTAAAGCAACTGGGGCAAGATGAATTAGCGCAAGAATACCTTCAACGCTCCGAAGCAATTGGAGAAACATCAAAGATCGCGAAATCCCTCGGCTTTGAACGTGGAACGTCCGAGCAACTGCATCGAATGGCGGACCTGCTCGAACAACTCAACCGTCCATGGGAATCATTTGCTTGGCGTCTTATCGCTCTCAAACAGCAAGGCGCTGATGACTCGGAAATACAACAACTCGAAAAAAGCAGGCAGGTTCTTCGAGAATCCATCGAGCAAAACGCAGAATCACAACGAACATCAGAAGCCTTCCTTCTTTGCGGACTAGACCGCACCCAATGGCCTCTTCCCGCCCAAGACTTTTCTACTCAACCAACCAGCCCGTCGCTTGCTAAGCCGGCAACGGGGCAAACCAAAGCGATTTCGCTGGTCAACATTTCAAAGGAGATCGGACTCGACTTCCAATACAAGAATGGGCAGGCAACCGAATCGAATGCACTGTACATCCATCAAGTCACAGGTGGAGGTGTCGGTGTCATCGACTATGACCTTGATGGTTGGCCCGATCTTTACCTGACGCAAGGTGGTGGAGATGCATTTTCCGATGACTCAAATCTTGAAGATGAATTTTTTAGAAATGAGAGTGGCAGCCGCTGGCAAAGCATCGGTAAGGCCGCGGGAATTGACAACCTCGGATACGGTCAAGGAGTAGCAGCAGCAGACTTGAACCAAGACGGATGGCTAGACATCCTCGTCGCAAATCTAGGCGTTAATGTTCTTTATCAAAATAATGGTGATGGATCATTCACGCGGCGAAAACTGCCGACCCATCCTCGCGAAGGTGGTGGCTGGACCACGTCGATCGCATGTGGTGATATCACCGGCGATCACCTTCCTGAGATTATTGAAACGAATTATCTCGATGACTTAAGCGGCTTGACGGTTTCGTGTGGTAGCGGATCGATCGCGTGTAACCCCGCTCAATTCATACCGGCTGCCGACTGCTTATTGAGCATCCAGCCGGATGGATCAATTGTGTGGAATGAAACCTGTGCAGGGATGAAAGAGAAGTCGAATTACGGATTTGGCATTGTTATCGCCGACTTTGATCAAAAACTTGGCAACGAGATTTTTATTACCAACGACACTCGTAACAACCATTACTGGGTAAGGCAAAATACAAGTGGCCAAGCAGGTGTGAATCAACTCGTTGAAAGCGCGTCGATCCTCGGGTGCGCGGCATCACAAAACGGTTTGGCTCAAGGGTGCATGGGGATTGCATTCGGAGACTTTGATCGCAATCTGCAACTTGATCTTTACGTCACTAATTTTTGGAAGCAAGCGGCGGATCTTTACTTGCTACAACCCAACGGCAGTTTCACGCCGGGCAATTACAAACTCGGTCTCTTTGAGGATAGCGTCGACACCGTGGGCTGGGGAGCGCAAGCGGCAGACTTTGATCACGACGGCTGGCTTGATCTGGCCGTACTCAATGGACATGTCACCGATCTTTCCCAACGTGGACAACCCTACGAGATGCGTCCCCAACTCTTTCAGGGCGGCGCCGGTGGGTTCAACGCGGTGCAACCCGACCGTCGCTCGGAACCGAACTACTGGACTCGACCAGCTTTCGGACGCACGCTCGCGTTGATCGACTGGAACCAAGACGGACGAATGGACTTGATTGCCAATCACCTCGACCAACCGATCGCATTACTTGAAAATCAAACGGAAACGATTGGTGACAATAGCATTCGCATTGAACTAGTTGGCACCCTAAGTGAGCGAGATGCGATTGGAGCAACAGTCACGGTCAAAGATCGCGATGAGTCATGGCGCGCGTGGATGACCGGCGGAGACGGATTCTTGTGCAGCAATCAAAATCAATTGCATTTCGGCGTTGGCCAGCGATCGACCGTTGAATCGATCACCATTCATTGGCCAACGGGTCTTGAACAAACTTTTCGGAATCTCGCAACGGACGAGACCTACCTAGCAGTCGAAGGACAAGATGATTTAATGGAAAGGTAGTTGATACAGCAACCACCCGCAACGAGAACAAGACACAGCAAGCGTTTTCCTTTACGGAAACGACATTTCTCAATTGAATAAATTGCCGACTGAACCGAATTCGCCATGCAACCTTGCTTGACAAAACGAAAGGTTAAACCAGCGACTAAGAGGTTGACGAATAGGGAAACAATCAATCAAGACGCGGTTTCACTTAAGATACGCAGCGGGAATACTGCGAAGTCGATAAGCGAAGATGACGAGCATTCTGTTTCGCGTAAAAACTAATAAGCGTAAGGTGTGGGCTGACCTTGAACCACAAGATACCGGCGATCAACCGATAAATCTGCAAAGACTTCTTTCTCTCCGCTGGGCCATCTCACGACCAGCGTGTCAACCTTCTCTGCGTTCGCAAGCCCAAAGTGTAGGAGCTGCTCATTGGTTGCCATCAAGCCATCACCTCCGGTTTGCCATCCATACCATTGCTCACCATTAGCGGAAACCACCACCTCCGCGCCAACGGCATCGCGTTCGGCATGAGTACCGATCAACTCGACTTGAATCCAACGAAGAGATTTCGAATGATTTTCCAGTAATGCGATCGGTTGGTCGAGGTGATTGGCGACCAAATCCATTCGACCATCACGGTTTGAATCAAGCAGAGCCAGAGTGCGTCCGACAGCCTTCTGTTTCCAGAACTTACCAGAGTAATTTGCGTCCTGAGGAACAAACCCACTTTCACTTCCTCGCATGAGTTGTGGCTGCATTTGGAAAGGTAGATCGTCAACCCGTCCATCGAACACATGGCCATTTAAGATTGCAAGGTCTAGCCAACCATCGTTATCAAAGTCTACCGCTTGTGTGCCGAAACCGAGGACGGTTCTTGATAGATCCGCAAGCTGATACTTCATCGCCTCATCGATGAATGTCCCATTCGGGGATTGCATAAAGAGGTTCACCGGTTCCTCAAGAAAATTGGTGACATGTAAATCGATGGTTCCATCCCGATTAAAATCACCAAATGAAACCCCCATGCATGCCTGGCTGTTTCCTCCGCGACCAATGCTACATCCCAGTAGAGTCCCCGACTCCCTGAGTCTAAATCGATCTTGCCTGCTGTCAGATCCTGTGTCCCTAGATTCAGCGGCACTAGATTCGGACGTCCTAGGATCTGGGGTACTCACCCAGTAGTGATTCAAGTCGCCGTCGTTAGAGATGAAGAAATCATTTCCGTGCTTTCGATCAAAGTTGGCAACGACGATACCGAACCCAAGTTTGGGTGTGACCTCCGACAGCAAGCCTTCTTGCCAAACAACGAATCCGCCATCGTTTTTAACGCGATAGATAACGTCGGCGCATTTACGGAATGCCTGAGGCTGACAGTCCAGATAGTTGTCGGTGCAGGACCGATTAAAAACTTCATCATCATTGATGTAGTTGACTTCGATCAAATCGGGAAGCTGATCGCCATCGAGATCAGCAAGACCCAAGCTGGATGTCCAATTGCCTTGCAAGCTGGCGTTCGAATTCGAACGATCGCTGGCAACGCTATTACTGACCGAGGAAACTCTGGCATTGGACTCTGGCAGCCAATTTTCGCCGAGCAGAAAGGTGCCGTCACCTTGGTTGAGATAAATTGCATTTCGACCGATATTAGTAACCAACAAATCGGGAAAACCATCTTGATTGACGTCGCCTGCGCAGACGCCCTGCCCAAACCCGCGGTCGTCCGCTGCAGAGAACTCTGAGATATCGATATAGCGACCTGCGTCAACTTCTCGAAAAAGCTGATTGGGCTGCGACGTTCCCGGCTGTGTCGGAGTGCCTCCGGATTGCACAAAATAAAGATCACAACGTCCATCGCGGTCATAGTCAAAAGCGGCGATCCCTCCACCATTTGCTTGATGGGGAAACATCGGCCGACCATCCAAAGGAAAATCACTTACAAAAGATGTGATCAAGCCACGCTCAGGAGCCGTGTCCTCTAACTTAAGACCTTGCTGATAGTCGTCAGGAAGATTTGTTTTTGACACTGACTGAATCGTCGATAAATCTGGCATAGGCCAATCCTGTGTATTGAAACCGAGCAGTTTTTGTAGCTTCGCTTGTTGGATAGCCTCCGTTTTTGCACCTTGCTCCCAGTTGGTGATCGACGCGTGACGTTGATCGAGTTCGCCGATCACGCGACTCAACTGATTCCCAACCTGCGCCGCGTAAAGATACCAAGCCGACGACTCCCAAACTCGACCATGCTCCTGCAACATTGTAGAAATCCATGTCGCATCCTGATCGTCCGCTTCCTTTGCGATCCGGAAAAATCGATCAAGGTCTCCCAAACGTTGTCGAATCTCTGTTGCTCGCTTTTCTTCTCCGGCTGTTAGCAGTTCGGACATTATCGATCGCATCGACTCGCGATCGCCCGGGTCAAGATTCAGTGCCTCGGTGAAGGCTCGAATCGCCTCGCGATGCCTCTGTTGGTGAACCATCCACAAACCAATCGCATTCCAATATTCGGGCTGACTCTGTACTCCCTCGGGCACCTTTCTGGACCAATCCTCCATTTGTTCAAATTTCTCTAGTTCCGCCAGCAGTCGTCCATAGAACGCCCAAACCGCAGCAACACGAGGAAATGTATTGGCCAGTTGTTCAATCTCTCGAAGATCCGCTTCCCGATCACTGCGAGTCGCTGAATAACGAAAGCGAATCTGCCCGAGCTCAAAGAGTGTCGGCTGCCCCGGCTTGGCGAATTGATCAAAGGAGACCAAAAAGAACGGGCCTCGACGATCAACGAGACTTAACAACTCATCCGGCTGAATCATTCTCAGCCGAATGAGATTCATAACGTGCTCGCTCGCCTCGTGTCGCCTCCCCTGCGCATTGAGAAACTGAGCAAGTCGCCGCTGCACTTGACCTGACTTTGGATTTGCCTTCTCAGCAAGCAGCAAGTCTTCTTCTGCGAGTTCGAATGCAGCCGCCTGCAGGTGCATATCAAAAGCAGCAAGGAGGATTTCTGCGGCATGTTCCTTATCCACCGCTGATAGCTGCCTAGCGACTGCTGCCGCATTCAAAAAATCCCCCGAACGACCATGAATCGCCATCGCTAATTCAAGAGCTTCTGCATTTCCAGGATCAGCCACCAGTTTTGGCTTGAACCAGTTTTAAAGCTTGATCGAAATCTCCACTCTCCAGCAACTCCACCGCTTGATCGAATCGATTCTTTTGATCTACCGCTTCGGACTTCCTAGAAATCATTCCTGCCGACTGATCGGTCTGCCCACTAGGACGCTGAGTCTCATTGAGAACCGCTTCCCCTTGGGGCCCCTGCGGGCGACATCCCGCGAGAAGCAAAAATGAAAAAGTCAGACAGAATGAAACCTGTATCACCCTGATTTGACTCACATTGACGCTAAAGTTTTTAATTTTGCGTTGCATCATCTGGCGAGACTCGCGAAACGGACGATTCAGACAGCCTTCTGGCTAAACCGGAAAGCCGAAGTTTAGCGGTAAAACTCATCCATTGCGATTGAAATTGTCACGTCTGCCCCCCAACTTTCCGAGGCTGAACCGCTGGCAAAATTGAGTAACGTCATGATTTGAAGCAAGCAACGAAGAGAGGCAAAACCGGTTGTTCGCCAACGTGATTTGCTGTTTTCCGTACAATGACCAGACATCGAAGCTTCAAACTCAAAACAAACCCGCTCTTGCTGATGCAATCAGCCAAACGAGGGGAGCGGTGCAAAGACCTCATCGCATAGAAAAAAGATTTGGCTTGAATCTGGACCATTCAATGGACCGCCACGCGTTTTAAAACCACTTCCTCCGAGTGTTCAAAATCCTCGATGACGACATGGAAAACCGACGGTGTTGACGAACCAACGAACAGATAAAACGCAACATGTCTTAACTGAATCGAGGAACCATCGAGCAGCATTTGCGCATCGCAACCAAGACGGATTACTGCGAGTTGCGACGCGTGGTCCGGCTCAGCCAAGCATTGTCCTCGACGCATTGGCCAACCATGCTGCCTTTTGGTATCTCACTCTCGCAATGCTTGCCGTGACCCTGTCGAGCGGATGTGACTTATCATCCCAGCCTCCTGAGATCCAGCCGCCTGAGATTGGTTCTCAGGAAATCGCAAATGGTAGATCGACTGAATCAACCCCTCAGGACGCCGGTGGTATCCAATCAGCATTGCAGCCTCAGACAACCGGGGGCTCGAAACCGCAAGATCGCGATCTCACGTCTGGTCAAACTGACACCTCAGCGATGGGCTCGCGACAGCAGCGGCTCGACCAAGCCGACCAACTTGCAGCCGAAGAACGTTTTGACGAGGCATCACAGATTCTTCGTCAGCAATTACTTGCTGATCCCGCTGATGCCGAAGTCTTGTTTCGAATCGCAAATCTAACGGCCTCGCTGGGCGACCTAGATACGGCCATTGAATTCTTGGATTCCATCTCACCCGATAATCTGGAAGCCGGACTACCAGCTCTGGGACAGGCAGCCGACTGGTGCATGACACAGAAGCGATATAACGATGCGGAGAATCGCTACAAAAAAATCTTGGAAATTGCCCCACAAGCAACCATCGCGCATCGACGTCTAGCGAGCTTACTCAATCGGCAGGGCAGACGTCACGAAGCAGCGACGCATCTGCAAGAACTCTGCAAGCTCGGAGATGTGCGTCAAGACGAGCTTCATGCACTGATTGTGCTAAGCGATGCGATGAGCGTACCAGAAGAGGATGACTCCGAGGTAAACAATGCAACCGAGAACCGAAAAGATTCGGGCGTTGCACCGATTAGCGATCCATCAGTCGTTAGCGACGAAACCGATTACTCTCCTCTGAACGACTGGGGACGGGCAAGAATTTTGTTCACTCAGAGAAAGTATGCCGAAGCGGCTGAACTTTTACGTAGCTCCTGCAATCCTCGACAAATCTTGCCCAACTCTAGTGATCAATCCAGAGCATTAGAGAACGATGTAGCAGAGATCCCAGCATCTATCATCGCGTTCTATGGTCGGACCCTTGCAGAATCCCAAAACGATGACGAGTTTGTGAATTGGCTTCAGCTCACACAACAATACCCCACCATCAAACAGTACTCAGAGTACTGGGCTGCGATCGGAACCTACCTATCAAGTCAGCAGAAGGCTGAGCCTGCTTGCCGAGCACTGCTTGAAGGCCTTGCTCGTGACCCAACTGACTTTCGCTGCATGAACCGCCTACACCAAATGCTTGAACTGATCGGGAAAACGGAACAAGCTGAAACGTGGGAGAATCGTTGGAAGGCAAGTCGAGAAGTTTTGCTTGCGAACAACGCAATTTCCGATGGTGAAACTCCAGATGTTCAAGCGATGGACGAGGTCGCATCCCAGCTATCAGGACTGGGCCGAAACATTGAAGCGGTTCTTTGGAAAATGATGGAATCCTTTCACCGTGGTCAAAACGCTGAAATCATCAACGGATGGAACCAACAACGCCAACAACTTGTCGCCAACAACCAGTGCTTTCCCAACACTGAAACCAATCTCTGCGGGATGGATATCAATCTGTTTCCGCTTCCGGAACTTGGTGAGCTAACGCAAGTCGTGAATCAGAATAAACTCGCGTTAAATCTCGCGACGAAAATTTCGGATGCGACTCCAGCATTCAACAATGTCGCCAAACAACTTGGCGTTGACCACCAATACAAACTTGCGACCGCGCCGATTGAATCTGGTTTCGCCATGTACCACCAAGCAGGCGGCGGCGTTGCCGTTCTGGACTACGATCTTGATGGGAATCATGATCTCTACTTCGCACAGGGCGGTGCTGACGCACCTGAATTCCGAAGCGATGAACCTAACCCGCTGTTTCGAAATCATGGACGGGAATTTGAGCAAGTCACCTCACTCGCTGCGACCAACGACTTGGCCTACACCATTGGCTGCACCGCTGGTGACTGGAACCAAGATGGTTTTCCCGATTTAATCACCGCAAACATTGGCATCAATCTACTTTTCCTTAACAACGGCGACGGCACCTTCACCGCGACGCCTATTCCAGGTTCCGGGAATCTCGAAAACATGCCTGCTTCCCTAGCGATCGCAGACTTGAATGGTGATTCAATCCCAGACCTTTTCGAAGCAAATTACATTTCAGACCCACTGATCAATATGCGTCCCGAACGTGACAGCGATGGACAAGTTATTGAGGCAGTTGGACCTGCTGACTTCGAACCAGCGCGAGATCGAATCGGCATCAATGATGGAGTAGGCGGTTTTCGATTCACCCCCACACACCAAGACCCTGACACCACTTATCGCGGGCTTGGCTTGGTGGTTACGGACTTTGATGGTGATGGGACGAATGATATTTTTGTTGGCAATGACAAATCCCCTAACCAATTATGGAAACGACAAACAGAAAACCTAGAGGATAACGCACCGGTAACATGGAACGATGTTGCGATGCCCCTGGGAGTCGCATTTTCATTTGATGGTGGTGGAACGGCTAGCATGGGCATTGCTTCGGGAGATTTCGATCAATCCGGATCGCTCGACCTTCACGTCGCTAACTTTCAAAACGAGAACGCATGTCTTTACCTTTCGCGGAATCAAAATTTCCAAGACCGAGCCGCTCAGTTTCGTCTTGGAGTTCCGAGCTATGAGGTCCTGGGATTTGGTTGCCAAGGAATTGACTTTAACCTTGATGGCTATCTTGATCTCGCAGTCACCAATGGACACATCGATCGCTATCAGAAAATGAGCGGCGACTTCCTACAGAGATTTCAATTATTCAAAAACCTGGGAAAAGAACTGACTGAAATTGATTCAAGTCAGAATTCGGGTTACATCTCAACGCCTCATGTCGGACGAGCAATGGCAAAATGTGATCTCAACAATGATGGGAAGGAAGATCTTGTGATCACTCATATTAATGAGCCAACAGCGATTCTACAAAACGAGACGATTACCGATAATCATTGGCTACAGGTGCAACTGATCGGTACAAAATCCGAGAGAGACGCAGTAGGTGCGAAGGTTACCGTCAACTTCAATGATCAGAATGTCACGTGCTGGGCAACCTCGGGTGATGGCTACCTTTGTCGCAATCACAGCTTGCTTTGTTTCGGATTGGGGGAAACGGAAAAAATTGATTTCATCCTAGTCAACTGGCCAAGCGGAATCACTCAGCGTTTTGAAAACATTTCCACCAACGAGCGACTGCTGATCATTGAAAACAGTGATGAAACGTTTCGTTTATAACAAGCGGTTCGGATAAAAAAATCACCAACTTTGCCGCTAATCACTAACGCACGGAGAACAAAACAGCTGAAACGAAACAAAACAGAGTGAAATGAAGCTTTGTTGCGTTACGAAATTCGTGAGATCGAATCACAGCAACTTTCCAGACTCAATAAAATCGCCGGAATCGACTGACACAGAGACATTTCTTTCATTTTCAACAGTAACGAATCTCGGACCGTGCGGCTTGCACTACTCCGCAAGGTCGAGTTCGACTGTGTTTACGAGTTACATCAACAATCTCTTATGACTTTTCGTTTCTTTCAATCGAATCTACTCTACGTCGTGCTCTTGATCATCTTGGCGGGCTGCGGGGGAGATCGATCAAATGAGACGAATGGTGCTGCAAACCTAAGTGAGTCATCCCCAAACAACATCCCATCTTCTCAAAACAACTTGTCAGAGAATCCGAATCAAGAGAGCGGCGCGAAGCCGAGTCATTCCACCACTGACTTGAAGGACCAATCGTCGGAACAACGATTTGACGAAGGAAGATCGGAACGCGATCGATTGATCGCCAGCGCCGAACGGCAACTGGAGGCGGGTCATCTCGCCGAGTCCGAGAAACTGCTCAAATCGGCATTGGTATCGAACCCAACTGATGCAGAAGTGATCTTTCGATTGGCCACCACGATTGCGATGTCGGGGAGACTCAGCAATGCCATCGAGTTGATGGAGGCAATACCGGCGAACCATCCTGATGCAGGATTGCCTGCACTGGGGCAAACCGCCGACTGGTGTTTCGAACTGAAACGCTACTCCGAGGCAGAGAAAAAATATCAACAAATACTTGAAGTCGTTCCGGATGCTGCCGAAGCGCTGCGAAAACTAGCTTATCTCCACAACCGGCAGGGAAGAAGACAAGAAGCAGCTCAATCGATTCGCAAACTCTGCGAACTTGGGAATGTGCTGCAAGACGAACTCCATGCATTGATTCGCATCGGTGACGCCATGCACGACCCAGTGGATGAATCGGCAACACGAGAGAATCTCCCTAACACAAATGGACTCGACTCAAGCCTAAAACGTAGCGACAACCGTCCCTACTGGCCAATTGGACAAGTGGCGGAAGCGAGAATTGAATTTTCCAATCAGTCTTACCTCAAAGCAACCGAGATCCTGAAAAAAGCCGTCGCCAACGGAAACCTAGAGGATGTGACGATCGCTTTTCTTGGTCGAGCATCGGCCGAGGCTCAAGATAATGAAGGGCTTGAAATTTGGTTGAGCCACCGCGGTAAAGAAACCGAACGCTTCGCAGACGATTGGGCCGCACTCGGACTACTGTTGCTTCAAGAAAATCGCATCCAAGAATCGGGACGTGCATTGGTCGAAGCGATTGCGCGCGACCCCACCGACTTTCGATCCATTAGCAGACTAAGATCCGTTCTCGAATCACTGAACGATGCAGAGAGCGCGAGGAAGATCGAGGAGCGGTTTCAAATCCTCAAGGCGATTACCACCGAGAATAATCGCGTTGTCGACTCCGGCAGCACCGATACGATGGCGATGCTGCGACTGGCTGACCATTTGGCGTCGATCCATCGAAATGCCGAAGCGGCGATGTGGAGACTACTTGCTGGATTTCGTCAGAACCTTGGACCACCAGAGATGCTGACACTTCAATCCGAACTTCAAAAATGTTTGCAAACAGGCAATACGTTTCCCGACTTAGCCTCTCGAATCTGCGGTCTGCAACTTGACTCGTTTCCGCTTCCTGACATTACCGAATTAAAGCCCAAGGCAACTCGACGTGTCTTGTCGCAAAGGTCGAGCAAAACAGCAACAATGATCACTCCAGCTTTTACAAATGTCGCCCAATCGGCAGGCCTGCGGCATGCGTACCGCATCGCCCGCGAACCTCAAGATCGCGGTTTCTCTGTCTACCAGTCGGTCGGCGGCGCAGCCGTGGTACTCGATTATGACCTGGATGGCCAACAAGACCTCTATTTCACGCAAGGCGCCTCGGACCCACCAGGCTTTGTCGCCGACGCCGGAAATCAACTCTATCGAACCACGGAAAGTTTACTAAACGATGTCTCTTTCGTGAGCGAAACAGACACAAAGCGATACTCACTCGGCGCAAGCGTTGGTGACTGGAATCAAGATGGATTACCGGATCTTGTGGTTTCAAACATTGGTACGAATACGCTGCTGATCAACAATGGTGACGGCACGTTTGGGGAACAAACCATTGACAATCGAGATGACAAGACACTGATGAGCACGTCATTGGCGATTGCCGACCTGAATAGCGATCACCTACCAGACCTTTTCGAAGTCAACTACCTCCACGATCAAAGGCTATCGAAACGACCTCGAAAAAATGAGGCCGGTGAAGTGATTGAGACACTCATGCCTAAGGACTTCCAATCTGCTTTTGACAGGATTGTGCTACAGGGGGCAGATGGAGAATTAACCTACTGCGAACTCAACCAAGACTCCACTAACGCAAAAGCAGGACTGGGTGTGATCGTCGCAAACTTTGATGATCAACCAGGGAATGAAATCTTTGTGGGAAATGATGTCGATGCAAACCAATGGTGGAAAAAACAACCAGATTCAAACCAGTGGAAAGACACTGCGATGCTACGAGGCTGTGCCTATGGGTTCAGTGGTGCCAAAACCGCGTCGATGGGAATCGCCAGCGGTGATTTTGACGGCAACGGTTGGCTCGATCTCCATATCACAAACTTTCAAGGAGAAAGTGTTAGCCATTACTTAAATGACAACGGATTCTTCCGAGACGTGAACCTACAATACGGTCTGGCCGAACCCAGCCAAGACGTGCTTGGTTTTGGTTCGCAATCGATTGACTATGACTTAGATGGCGATTTAGATCTTGTTGTTGCCAACGGCCACATCGAAAACTCGATTGACACGCGACTGCAATACAAACAACTTGCCCAGTTATTCATCAACCAAGGTGATCAATTCACATTGACCGAAGTAGAAGATCCTTCCGGCTACTGGAGGACTCCTCATGTTGGACGCGGACTCGCTCGTCTGGATTGGAATCGAGACGGAAAACCAGATGTAATCGTCACCCACCAAGCTGAACCTTCCGCTCTACTGATCAATCAAACAGAAACCAAACACCATTGGTTTCAGGTGAACATCGTCGGTACAACAAGTGAACGAGATGCGATCGGTGCTCGTATTGAATTGCATACACCAGAATCACGTTTCATACAGTGGGTAACGGCAGGCGACGGATTCTTTGCACGCAATCAGCAGACTGCATTTTTTGGGCTTGGTAACCAAAATCAAATCAAAACAATCTTGATTCATTGGCCTTCGGGAAGAACGCAAACGCTTGAAGGACCCTACGAGACGAACAAAACAATTCTCGTCATCGAAAATCAAGATCGACCTTATGAGTGGTAGCACAGCCAGACAAGGGCAAACACACAAACAAGACAGTCTTAGACTTCATCCCTTTAACCATCGAACCTATCGCAAAACAGAACACTCTCATGCTTTAGCTAGATGCGGCGGGCAATGAGATTCCGAAGATTCAGCACTGAGCAAGTGGCCTCCCTTTTCTCCCACCCACAAGATTCCGCACAAGCCTTACCGTGAAAATCGAGAAAAAAATGCCACAACACACAGCGATCAAAATACTGATGGTCGCCGTCCTGCTTGGGGGATGCGACTCAGCAGGAAAACCTGAAGCAGTGAAATCTGCGGATTCAAATACCAAAGCAGAAACTTCCGATGCGACGGAACCGGTCGATCATCTAGCGGTAGCCAGACAAAAACTTGCGAGTCGTCTTTGGGACGCGGCAGCGGAGTCTGCCGCCAAAGAACTCGTCCGATCGCCCGACAGCGAGGAAGCAACTCTTATCGCCGCCAAAGCTGAAGTGGGCAGAGGCAATGACGAACTTGCGATTCAATACGCCAGTGAAATCAATACAACATCGCGGCTAATCGATGAATCTGTGAGCGTTCAATTGGACGCGATGTACAGACTGCGAAGATTCAGCGACGCTGCAACCCTTTTAGAGCAATCCATCGAGAGAGTCCCCACCAATTGGCTGTGGCGACACCGAGCCTGGCTATTACTCAATCGAATCGGAAAGCGAGAGCAAGCCTCATTGCAGGCAGAGATGCTTTGTCGCGCGGGTCAAGCCACCGAAGCAGAGTTGGCTTCTTTGATTCGTCGCACGGACTCCTATCCGAGCGTTCTTGCCCCCGGTGATACACCAGCGAAATGGTTTGAACCGGGCTTGGGCATCGCTCGCTGGAAATTCACGAAAGGCGAATTCCGCGAAGCGATTAGCGAACTCCAAGAAATCATAAAAACAACGGATCGATCATCAGCTGATGACGCATTGTACGGACGACTGCTTGCAGAAACTCAGTCGGTGGATCAATTTCAAGCGTGGCATGCCGAGATCAATCAAAAAGAGATCACTGCGTTGGGTGATTACTGGGCTGCACTGGGAATTTACTTCTTTGATCAAAGTCATTACGAAACATCGGCGAGATGCCTACTCGAAGCGATTCGACGCAATCCCACCGACCGTCGCACCATGCAAAGACTTGCCAAGGTCTTTGACGCCATTGGCAAAGCCGATCAAGCCGAGCAATACCGTCGACGCGGCGTAGCGATGGCTCAAACCGAAGCGACCGCCGATTCACTTCAACTCCTAAGCTCATCCGCAAATCAAGAACGATTGGATCTTCGAAAACAATTCATGCGACAAATGATCGAACTAGAACGACCTTTCGAATCGCTTGGCTGGGCTAGTCTTGTTTTCCCAAGTTCTGCAGTTCAGCAACAACAAACGATTAATGAACAGCGAAATGCTCTCTTAGCGTCAGCAGATGCGAGGTCGATGTCTCGAGAAGCTGCGATGATTGGAGCTTCCACGAATGATTACGCACTCGGATTACCCTACGAGCAACTCGTAAAACGCGAGACTGCCATGAATGCGCCAAAAGCTACGTCCGAGATTCAACCACTCGCATCACCCGCCTTAAGCAATGTGGCATCGTTAGTGGGTCTCAACTTTCAGTGGTACCAAGATAAGGAAATCAACCTAGCTTCCATCCCCATACACGAATCGATTGGCGGCGGAATCGCTGTGATTGACTATGACTTAGACGGATGGCCAGACATTTATTTTGCTCAAGGTTCCGGTGAGCCACCGACTGATCAATGCACCCGATCAAATGTTTTAACTCGCAATCAGATGGGAAACTATCACGAAGTCACGGGTTCCGCAGATGCCCAAGACTACCACTATGGTTCAGGTGTTACCGCCGGGGATGTGAATCAAGATGGCTGGATTGATCTTTACATTGGAAGCCTCGGAGCGAATCGATTACTCATCAATAATGGCGATGGCACGTTCCGTGAAAGCACAAAACAACTCGGTCAATGCACCGACCAATTCACGACTTCACTCGGCATTGCTGATCTTGATGGAGATGCATTGCCTGATTTGTTCGAATCCATTTACATCGAAATGGAGGGGGCATTCGCACTGCCAGAGATTGATAACAATGGAAAAGAAGTTCAGCCATCGCCACTGGAATTCTACGCAGAATCGGATCGTTGGTTTCGAAATCAAGGCGACGGTTCCTTTGAAGTCCAGTCCATCACACGCGAGGATGCGAAACCAGGAACTTCTCTTGGTCTGATCATTACCAATTTTGATCAACAAATTGGCAATGAAGTGTTTGTCGGAAATGACGTAAGACCGAATCATTTCCTACGGTACCAACCGCTCAACGATGGCCAGTCAATTCCCCGACTGCTTAATTCTGCCGACGCGTTGGGAGTTGCCAATGGATTTAGTGGAGCAGCCAACGGGTGCATGGGAATCGCAGCGGGCGATTACAATCGTGACGGCGCGTTGGACTTGCACATTACAAATTTCCACGAAGAATCCGCCAATCTTTACATCCAGAACCAAGCTGGCGGATTCACGGATTTTGCGATTCGCTACCAGCTTGATACAGCGAGCACCCCGTATGTTGGTTTTGGCACGAAGGCAGTGGATTTTGATTGCGATGGTTGGTTAGATCTTGCTGTCACCAATGGACATATTTTTGACATGTCACCCTATGGCGAGGGTTTTCAAATGCCGCCACAGCTCTTGATGAATCGTGGGACTCGATTCGAGCAAATACAAGTTCAAGATGATTCAAATTACTGGTCGGGTAGTTATCTAGGACGCTCAATGGCAGCGTTGGATCACAACCGCGACGGCAAAACAGATTTACTTGTGAACCACTTGGATCAACCGGCAGCCCTACTCGAAAACCAAACCATCACCAGCGGCAACTGTATCGAACTAGAATTGATAGGCACCGAATCGGAGCGAGATGCGATCGGTACTCGAATCACCGTTGAGACGGACGGACAAGCAACGACGGCGTGGGTGACTGCTGGCGATGGATACCTTTGTAGTGACGAACCATGCGTTCGTTTTGGCCTCGGTCAAGTTAAATCCGTGGATTCCGTTACCGTCACGTGGCCCACCGGAGAGGTGCAGGTATTCCAGAATCTCGCGGCGAAGCGTTTTCTCATTGTGGAAGGACAGATGGAACCTCACCTCCGCTGATTCGTATCGCTCCCAATCACCCAATCAATAGTGGTTTATAGAAGCTGGAATGCACCGAGCGATCCTGTCACTGGCGTCACACGTTAAGGTGAGTCAAAAAGTCCGAAAGTCCATCGTTTTTTCGCAAGGTGCGTGTAGGAAAGTCTCTCTACCTTGCGTCCTCTGATGCGGCAAACGATGATCGTAAAGAAATCAATGGGAATTGGTTGATAGAAAAACAAAGTTCGAACTACAAATGAATCGACGCGAAGCTCTGGGGGGAATCGACGCGAAAGCCTGAGGGAAAAATGGGCTGTGGATTTTTGGAACTGGTCACTTGCTTGGCTGAGTTCTGTTATGATTCGACTCTAGGATGCTGAGCTTAAATCAAGCGCAGGCGGTATTTGTTCTTAGTTTTTAATCTTTTCCCGTATTGGATTAGTTCAATGAAAAAGATGCTCTTCGCAATTGTTTTGGTCGCTCTCCCATGTTCAATGATTGGCTGTGGTGGCCCAACCGGCAACAAAGTGGTCGAGGGCGAGATGGAAGCCGGCCAAGAATCGATCACCTCAAGTCAGATGAGTGAGTACGAAGCTGCAATGAAATCCGGAGAAGGATCTTCAGCGCCCGGCAACTAATGTCGAACATTAACAGTTCACAACAGCTGAGCTGAATTAGTGAAAGAGTTCGCGATGGTTGCGGAAAACCATCGCGAATGGATCCATTCACAAATCAACTTGTGCTTGTCCAGCGATTGGTTTCGAGCCAAGCTTTTCCGACCTGAAAACGTTGTTTGCCAAGCAAGCAACGTTTTTTCGTTAAAAGACACTTTTTTCGAGGCTGGAGGATACTCGACTTTTATCTGAACACTCCGCCCTCCGAGTTGCGTTACCGTGTCTGTTCGTTGCGGGTAGATACAGTCATCCGATCCGAGCAAGATCGAGGGACTCGATAACTTGGACCCATCCCTGAATCTGTCGCCTGAAACAAATGATCTTCAGCCAATTTCTGGATTTGCCCGCAATCTCTCTTTCGATGAGCCAACGGTGAGTTAATCGTGGTTTGAAAACGCGGTCTTGCGGGACGCAGTCAGCACCACACTGAAACCGGTTTCACGAAACCACCAGCCCGCACCCCATCAGAGGGGACCAAGGGGAGATTCAGTCACCGTTTGTCCTAATTAATTGCAGGATTTCCACTACTAAACTTTGTGAAATCACTTCCGTTGTGGTGTAATTTAGTATCAGGCTGTTCATACAGCCTGATAGAAACGGCCTCATCAGCGAGGCACCCTCTTCATTTTCTATTCTTCATTTGGAGGTTTTCATGTCATTACGACGAAAAGCGTCCAGCGGTTTTACGCTTGTAGAACTTCTGGTCGTGATTGCCATCATCGGCATCCTCGTCGGTCT
>JADHOA010000038.1 GCA_016779185.1 Rubripirellula sp. | reverse complement strand
CTCCGTTCCGGTTAACCCTTTTAAGTTTCATTTCAATTGCTGAAACAGACGGTCACACAAACTGAGACTTAAAAGTATATCTCAAGCGGCAATCTTTTCCATACAGGCGACCCCGCATCAGGGTGGAACCGCTGCTGAACAAAGCAAATTAGCCTCGGAAAAACCGGTCAAAAGTGCATAAACGCCCCCACCAGTGGAGGGCTGCCCTCGCAAAACAGCATGGGAATCTGAACAAAACCCCTATCGATCTGCACCCGTGCCGTGTTGCAACAAATTCTTTCAATGATCGGCAAGGGCCTCATTCTTGAAATTCGACGATCACGGGGGTTAGCTGTTTTGAGTCGTTCGCGGAGGCTTTTCCTGTTTTCATGCTGATCGAGGAATCGCCGAGGAATGCTGCTTGATCAACTCGGTCGAGAACGGGAAGAGACTCGTAGTGCAGATTATCATAAGAAGCGGGATCAATCCAAATGCCCTGATCATCAATCTCCATGATCCCCATTTCAAATTCGATCAGCACTCGTAGCACTTCATAACTCACCCAAACATTGAGCAGGTCGTTCTGCGCGTTTAAAAGATCGGTCAACGCGGAAACAAGGTCGCGTGCGGCGGTGGGCGATGTTCTACTTGGCTGATCAGGACGAACCGGTGGATTCAAACGGAGCCTTGCGATATCCACCTGTGCGATAGCAACACGAACGGCAGCCCGCCGAACTTCAAGATTGATCTGACTTAGATTGACAATACGCAATGTATTCCTAAGACTCTGCTCAACACTATCTTCAAAGAGCATGTAATCTCGCCTCGCCTGCTGATAGGTAATCAGAGCAGCGCGGTAACGATTTCGTTCAATCAAGCGAGTTGTTGGTGTGTCGAACTGCAATCCCATTCGCACCTTTGAGTAATCGGTATCAAATGCTACTGGATGATTCGGTTTGGTTCCGAGGTCGCCAGTGACTACAACATCCAAATCGCTGCGAAGGTCATTGGCCACCACTTCGATCTTTCGCCAAGAATCCACCAGATTGGATCGTGCATTCATCCAGTCAAGCCGATTTTCTCGTGCAATCTCCAGCGCCTGTTTCGGCTCCAAGTTGATCGGCAAAAGAGAAATACCTTGAAGTTTAATTTCTGCGTGAACCAAAGACAGTTCCAACAGCAAGTCCGAAAACTGTGTCGTTAGATCAACCAACCGTGTATGTGAATTAGCAGGCTCGTCCTCAGCAAACTGCATTTCAAGGTGATCACACGCCGTTCGGGTCTCCGAAAATTCTTGGATGATCTGTGGAATTCTTTCCTTGAGGTAATCAACTCGCTCGGTGAATTGCGCAGGGTCATAAACACGCGGATCCACATCTGCATCAAGATCAACGACCTGCTGCCCCACAAGCTGCAATTGCTTCAAGCGGTCTGGAATACGGTCGATCAAACTAGACAAACTTTTTTTGGCAAGTTCAAGTTGCGCATCAATGTCGGGATGGAGCTTTCGAAGCTCTATCAACTGCCCCTTCATTCTGTCGACGTCAGGATTCGTTCGACCACGTCGAATCCGAAGCAGTGCGTTAGCGATATTGTTTTGCAAATCGGTCAAGCTGTTATCAATCAAAATGAATCGATCGAGTAGCGGATCTTTCACCGTGATAGGTGAGCTAGGCGGTAACCCAAGAGAAATCTTGTAGGCATCGACTCGGCTATCATACGAAGCTTTTGAAGCGAGCAAGCTACTCTGGGCATTGAGTAAGGCTTGCAGTGCTTGATCGACTTGGAGCCGACTACTGATTCGGTTCGCGTCAAATGCTGCCTCGAGTTGTGCTGCACTATCTCTGAGAGCGACGACATTTGCCTCTTGGTTCCGTATCTCCTGCTGATCTTGCAATAGCCCCAGATAACCGCCGGCGGATGGAGCACCGTTTCGACCGCTGGGAAAACCCGCGACGACCCCCAAGCCTGACTGACCAATGCGTGATCCTGTGGAGGGGCCGCTACCGTTCGCGCGTCCCGTCGCCAAGCGAACATAGAACCCTTGTCGATACTGCTGCATTTGACGAACGTTCGCTAAAAGATCTCGCTCACTCTGAGTTAGCTGCTCCATTACTCTCGCTCTTCCCCCAAAGCGAAGTAAGGGTTGCCGCAGTGCAAAATCAAGGGTAGATCCAAAAGTGTCACTACCGGAGCCCCAAACATCCCAAAGCAGGGAGTTGGCCAGCCCAACTACCAGTTCACCGCCAGCCGCCTGCGTCTTTCTAAAAAAGACAGAAGTGTCTAAACCCGTTTCACTGCGACCACCAATCCCTGATCCTCGGTAATTTTGATCTACGATCCCATCAGCGAACCACTGGTAGTCAAATCGAAATCGCTCGCGCGAGACGTCGAGCGCAGAGAGATAGAGATTTTCAAGCTGCCGTTGGTACTCTCGTGAATTCAGCCGCCCAACAGAGATTGCTCCGCGAAGATCCAGTTCAATCTTTCCTTCTTCGTTTCGGGGCATTGAGTCTTGCCAGCCGACAGGCTCAATCGTCTCGATCTGGCCAAAGCGATGCCACTGGTCACTTCCATCTTTCCCATCCACCTTGTGCATCAGACGATGCGAAGCCGGATCATCTTTCGGCATCGGTGGCTCGTCAATCGAATAGGGATCTGCAAGTCGAGACTGCTCGGATGGATAGATACTGGAGTGGTCGAGGTAGCCGCCCTTTTCACGAATCAGTGCATACGCGTCTTGATCTGCCTTTTGACGATACCAAGGTCTCGAGCAACCAGTCAAAAAGAAAGAAACCTCGCAGACAATGAGAACCGAAATCAACGCCTTTTTCTGATAGCGATGATCAATATCCAGCATGACCACGAGGACCCGATGAAAAAGTGAACACGGCTAAAATTCCAGTGTGACCTCTATGAATCGTTGTCCCCTGAACACATTGGTCACCCGAAACCGTAGTCCCTAGGCATGCCCCATGACAAGAAAAATGCCGATCAGATCGCCGCCGCACGAAGTAGTCATCGGCAAGGATGAGTCGAACATTTGATTTTTTGCGAAAACTTGCGAAAAAGGTTTCGATTATTTCGAAAAACGAAGTTCTTTCACCTTGATGACCGGTACTGCTCAGATGCATCTTCGCAGACGTACCCAAAAAGAAATGAGTCCCAGCAGTGGTAGGCGAAGGTGGTTCGTTGGGGGTGTAGTGAATAAGTGCAACCTCGGAAGTCGACACCCAAGTCACCTAAATTGCACCGCCAATCTAGCCTCAAGACAAGGCTTCGCTGGCCTAACAAAATATGCTTCGCTGGCCTAACAAAATATGCTTCGCTGGCCTAACAAAATATGCTTCGCTGGCGTGCACAGCTTCAACCGACGACCAATAACGAACAATCTCTCGGCAGAAAAGAAATCAATGCGTATCTTTCACTTCAATTCGCTTTAGGAACTGAAAAATATCGCTCTGTGTCGTGAAGACCATGGTGCTATCTCGATCCAACATTTCCTGATAGGTCTCCATCGTTTTAATAAACTGATAGAAGGAAATAGAATCTTCGCTTTGATTGTAAGCAGAGGCATAGATTTCAGTCGCGCTCGCATCTGCCTCGCCGCGAATCTCCTGAACTGTTTTATAGGCCTCGGACTCGATCTCCAGCAGATCCTTTTCTTTACGGCCAATAATTTTTGCCGCCTCACCGGCTCCTTCACTGCGGAACCTTTCCGCAATCTGCTGTCTCTCGCTGATCATCCGGTCATAAATTCGCTTCTGCACGCTTTCGTTATAGTTGATACGTTTGAACCGAACGTCCAGCAATTCGATTCCAAAATCAGATAGTTTCGAAGCAGCTTTTTCTAAAATCTCTTCCTCAATTTTTGCTTTACCCTTCACAATGCTATACAAGACTCCGATGGTTCCAGGACCGCTCGCATCTTCGATCACATCGGGAATCACCGTATCTTGCATCGGCTCCCGATCCTTGGTGGTACGAATCACTTCAATCAATTCGTGTTTTGCAATTGCATTTCTAGTTTCGCTGCCGAGGATGTCATCGAGTCGAGACTGAGCACTGCGTTCATCTCTCAAACGCAGAAAGAACTGCTCTGCATCATCAATCCTCCAACGGCCAAACGTATCAACAACAATGTACGTTTTATCTTTCGTTGGCATTTCACTCGGGCGTCCATCCCAATCGAGAATCCGTTTATCCAAGCGATTCACTTCTTGGATGAACGGGACTTTGAAATGCAATCCGGATTCCAAAATTGGATTACCAACCGGCTTACCAAACTGCGTAATGATCACCTGTTCGGTTTCATTCACTGTGTAAGCAGCATTGAAAACAAAAAACAAAACAGCAACGATGAATACCGGTGCCACGGAAACAATTACCCGTTTCATTTGGAACTCCTAGCTGCGTCCGTAGACAACTGCAGTAATGGCAGGATCTGACTTGCATCCTCGTCGATGACAATTTTTCGTCCTAACTTGGGAAGGACCTCTTTCATCGTCTCAATGTAGATTCGCTGCTTCGTCACTTCGGGTGCTTTTTGGTACTCGAAAAACATCGCATTGAAACGAGCGATATCTCCCTGTGCCTCGTTGATTCTCTTGACCGCGTAACCCTCTGATGCCTGTATCTTTTGCTCTGCTTCACCACGAGCCCGAGGTACTTCCTTGTTGTATTCGCCATTGGCAACATTCACCATCTGCTCACGTTCTTGCTGCGCTTGATTCACCTCGTTAAAAGAAGGCTGAACGGGCAGTGGCGGATTAACATTCTTGAGCTGCACTTGATCGATGCTCAAACCTAGCTGGTAACGATCCACAAGACCCTGCAGGCTGGCCAACGCTTCAACCTCAATTTCTTGCCGACCGATCGTGATGACTTCATCAACAGTTCTATCACCCACAACGGTTCTCATGACGGATTCAGATAAATCTCGAAGTGTGAGACCTGGATCACGAACTTGAAAGAGATAAAGCTTGGGTTCGCGTACACGGTACTGCACTACCCACTCAACGGTTGCAGAATTCAGATCTCCCGTCACCATACTGCGTTCAGCGGACTGCTCCGTCGAGAACTGCGTCGGATTGGTTGAACCCTCTGATGTGGCAAAACCAAATTCCTGTTTTAGCTGACGCCTAACTGGAACAATCTCCACAAGATCCACACCAAAAGGAATCTTAAATCGCAATCCTGGCTCAACGGTTTTGATGTATTTACCAAATCGCAACACCACACCTTGAGATTCGGCCTGAACGGTGTAGATGCCGGTGTAGACAAGGATAAGCAAAAGAAAAGCACCAACGCCTAACAGGATGACGGGGCGGTACCGTTGATAATCGGACCAGTCTGGCTGATAGCGAACGGATCCACTCATTTTACTCTCTGACGATCAGTGTATGCGAATAGGTAGGGTACGACGCGCTGCGCGGGCTGCACCATTTTCCTCTCTCAACACTACCCGAAAGATCTGCAACATCGGACGCTACCGCAAAATGATTCCGGAAAACTGGTCAGATAAACCGCTTACCGTGGGAAAGACGTCATAACTCGCATGACCCGATACCTATCACCCCTGTGAGACTCAAACTTGACGAGTCCTAGGCAGCCTGTCGCACCGGTGTGTGCAGCACTGACTCGAGGACCTCCAAAGTGACTTGGCGAATTCGAAACTCGAAGGCCTGCTGCATCGACTGATATGCAAGGTGACTGATTAATCCAATTCTACCCTCAGCACATTGGAAAAGGGCATCTAGAGCCGATACGCTGAAAACATCATCCGCACCGCCAACTTCTCTGAGAGAAGAACGAATAAACTCCAAGCTTTCAGCATAACTCAAACAACCGAGCGAGGATTTCAAATCGATCTTGTTGCCTTGATGAACTCTGCTTGGCACCAAATCCAACACCTCCGAATCACCGGCGATCAAGACATGTAATTGTTGACAGTTTCCAGCAAGTTCGATGGCAACTTCCATCGCAGACGCCAACGGTCGGTCCAACACCAGAACAGACCGAATCCCTGCGAGATGATCTAATGCGATCTTATCTGCAGCAGAACAAACTGCCTGATGCTGCCCAGAGATTCCTGACGCTCCGATCGCTGTCATCAGCACTCGCAGCAAACAATCTTTTTGGTGAAGATCTTTCCCGACGACGGCCATCTGCACCGCTTGTTTGCCCAGCCCGTGCGAGTCTGCAAAAAAACCAAGAAGCGTCGACAAACCTGAATGGCGTGGAGCAAGAAAGGAAGTGATCCGTTGGGGCTGCGAAGCAACTTGGATCAGGTCCGCCAAAAAAACTCGATGAGCCTCTCCAAAGTAAAGCTGGCTCTCTTTGCTTAAACGAAAGGGTGAACTGACAATGCCCCAGTAATTCAGATAATCCATGTCTCAGATAATCCATCTACCAAGAGGGCATCGTCAGAAGTTCAGAAATCCGCAAACCGATGACCTACCAAGCCATTCCGAGTTTGCCCAAAGGTTCACTGCATCGCCCGACTGTTGACTGCCCCACGAGAAAGATTGTTTATCCAACAATCTTTCCTAAGCAGATGTATTGCAGCCTCTGCGGTGCTCACGCCGTACCGTACACCGATTCTTGGTCATCGGCATCCAATACGACAAAACTTGAATCTCACGGCATTGGAACTCCGTCACCACTCCAAAACATGGTATTTCGAGCGTCTTGATCACCTAACAACGGCTAAACCACCTTACAACTGCCAAAGGCAAGTGACGCCACGTCGTCAAACGGTCTTGCCTAGACGGATCCCGTTGTCTTGCTCGGCTAACCAGTCTCGAAAGACCCGATTCCTTAGCAGACGCGAAGTCGAGGTGTGTTGCTCAACACGTTGAGCTAGACTACCGAAACATGTTGACTCAATCATCTTTAGCCAAACATCTCAATTCATGACCAGACGCTATTTTATCCCCGAACTTCAATCAACAGGTGGAACAATAACGCTACCCGATGCTGAATCTCAGCATGCAATTCGTGTGATGCGGATCAAGGTTGGTGATGCGATTGAACTTTTCAATGGAAAGGGTTTGCAATCCGATGCTGTCGTAACGCAAGTCGATAGAAACCACTGCATCTGTGAATCACAAGCACCGCAGTTGATCGATCGCGAACCTGCCAAAAAGGTCAGAATGGGAATTGCTCTTCCTAAGCCTGATCGAGCGAAAGAGTTAATCGAACGTCTAACGGAGTTGGGCATCCATCACGTCACTCCGATCATGGCAGAACGCACACAACGCGGCCCCACCGAGTCCTCACTCGATAAATTGAGAAAGGTGATCATCGAAGGCTGTAAACAAAGCGGCAGAAATCATCTACTCGAAATTGGACGAACCACGAAGTCGCACGATTACTTTCAACAAGAATCCTCTCAAACAAAACTAATTGCCCATGTGAGCGAAAATGGAATCTCACCGCTTTCGTTTCTCAACGGACCGGAGTCAGAGACGATCTCGGTCGCAATTGGCCCTGAAGGCGGTTGGACGGAAACCGAGTATGAATTAGCGGTAAAAAACGGATTTGCGTCCGTGAATCTTGGAAAAAGAATTTATCGGATTGAGACAGCGTCTGTCTCGTTAGCTTCGATCTTCGTTACGTGAAGTTGGGCGTGAATTCGCGAACGAAAGCATCACCCCGTGCCTTTGTTCTATTCACCCAGCTAAAACCCAAAAAAGCACGTTAAGCTTTGCTAATCTGCTATCCGCGGCGAGGGATGCGGATCCCTCAGCTGCAAACTCAAAAAGAGGATGGTTGGATCACCCAATATCGCTCCACTTAGCTACAAAAAAAAGCAATCGTTTGGATGACTTAGAAACTGAAATCGACTTAAACATTTAGCACTAAGGAATTCCGCGAACGATGGTTGGCCCGACCCATTTTGTCAAAGAAACGGGTAGATGCTGCCACACTTTCACCAGACGCTGCTTGCCATCTGAATCAGGACGCATCTCCTCCGGCGAACCGCTTCTCACATAGTACTGCCAAACCGCGGGCGAAGGCTGCGCACCCCACTGCTGTTTGAAACGGTAAGTGCCACTACTTTCACTACTTCGTCCAAAATCAAAGACGCGACTACCTCGCTCGATGGATCGCTGCAGCAGATGCCAGTACATCAACATATTGGCATTGGTGCGATTGAATTCACGAAGGCTGCTTGCACTTGGAACCTCCGAGATGCCGTCAGCATGAACCAACAATCCTGAGGCAATCGGCTGACCGTCCATGCGGACAATGCATATTTCAGCATCGCCGTGGAATTCTTGCAGCAAGCATGCGAAGAGTCTTTTGGAGAAAACGGGTGTGCCTAGATCTCTCATATTGCGTGCGAATACGGAATAAAAATCGTCCAATCGATCTTCTACACCAAACTCCACTTCTAGATCATAGTCGCCAGACTTTTTAATCTGACTTCGATGCTTACTCTTGAAGGACTTCAAAAGCTCTTGAGCAGTTCTTGGCAACTGCAGTCGCATGTGAAACTTATCGGTACGCTCGAAATTGAGACGATCATGTGCAACCGGAACTTCATGTCTCAACTCAAGGTATTTAACATCTAATTGATCAGCGAGATCACAACCTCGATCAATCAAACGACAAGCCACCTGCTCATCTCTTGCCCAAACGCCACCCGTGTTCACGTAAGGAAGGCTGACAAGAAAGCGTCCAAAGATAGGCCCTTTGACGAGCATCAAAGGCAACAAACCAACCACCGAATCATTCTCTTTGGCCTGAATCAAGTATGACTGATGCGAAAGACCGTTCGCGATCCCGGTTATCCACGCGGAACGGTGGGCGTTGAGTTGTGGATAGGCAGAGGTTTCGAATTCTTGCCATCCGTCTGGCCAGTCCAGAATTTCAACATCCATAGCAGTCGTCAGGAAAAGAGAAATGGTTCAGGCAAGGCAACTGCCAGTTTTCAAGCGATTGGTTCCCGAGAATGGTCTCGCGGCATTCGCCAAATCGATCACAATGCCTGCAACAAGCAGTGACTCCGGAAATCGGAAACAAGAAACTACTCGGATAGTGTGCATGCGGAATTTGCAGGTTCCATGAAAAAACGAGAGGGCTTCGCTGAACGATCATCTATTCAGGAGCGATCCATGCAGAAATCCTCTGACCGGCATAATCGACATTACCCAACCGCACCTTTTCATTCCATCACCAAGCTTCATTTCACCCACCAGCCCCGCAAGCGGATCATCGGTGACGAGATCACCAGCCTGGTAATGAAATGTATCTCGCAGCGATGGAAACTCACTTCAAACGATCAAACCAACACGTAGCATCGACATGGTTGTTCGAGATGAACGCGATGGGTGACAACCGTGAAATAGGGTGTCGTCCTATTCGGCTTAGCGTCTTTCGCGTTTGCCAAACATTTTTTGATGGACCACTAACCACCATCATGAATCACATTTGGATAAAGAGTACTGGAATGTGATTCTAAAAAGTGCTTTGCAAAGGATGCATTAACAGTCGTCGATCGCGACTTGTTAAAAATCACGACTCTCCGATCTTGGTCGATGGAGCGTCGATCTCGATGCAACGTATCTGAGCACGCGGTTTTTCGGCGACAGTCCCCGGAACGAGCCAAGGTCCTGTCGAGTGCTCTTCAATCAACTGCATCAATTCATCATTATCGATGGATTCAATCTCCAGCAACCTCTGCGTCACCGCCTCAAGAACTTCTCGACGCTGCTCCAATATCTCTCGAGTCTGTGACAGCGCGTCGTCGATAATCCGAGCCACCTCTTTATCAATCAGCTTGGCCATCTCTTCACTGTGCATCATCTGGTAGCCTTCGCCACCACCGCCACCGAGGAATGGAGATCGCGAGCTACGCCGAAAATTAATTCTTCCTAGCCGGCTCATTCCATAATCCATCACCATTCCGCGAGCAACTTCGGTGCAGCGTTCAAGATCGTTTTGCGCGCCGGTGCTGATATCTTGAAAGATCATTTCCTCGGTTAGGGTTCCGGCAAGCAAGACTTTCATGTTGCTTTCAAGCTCACCTTTGGTCACCAAAAATCTTTCGGACTCTGGGCGTTGCATGGTGTAACCAAGGGCCGCAATGCCACGAGGAATGATGCTCACTTTGTGAACCGGATCCGTGTTCGGCAAGGCCGCTGCGACGATTGCATGACCCGCTTCGTGATAAGCAACACGAATTTTTTCGTCCTCATTCATGAGACGATTCTTTTTCTCGAGCCCAGCCGTCACTCGCTCAACTGCTTCGTTGAAATCCTGCATTCCCACGGCAGGCTTTTCGCGACGAGCCGCGAGAAGTGCCGCTTCATTAACCAGGTTGGCAAGATCGGCTCCTACAAACCCAGGCGTAATGGATGCAACTTCCCTGAGGTCTACCACCTCATCAAGTTTCACATTTTTAACATGCACCCTGAGGATATCTTCTCGCCCACCGATATCAGGTCGATCCACAAGAACGTGTCGATCGAACCGCCCTGGTCTTAACAACGCAGGGTCGAGAGTTTCGGGTCGATTGGTTGCAGCGATCACAATAACTCCGGCGTTGGAATCAAAGCCATCCATCTCGACCAACAAAGCATTCAGGGTTTGCTCTCGTTCGTCGTGCCCGCCAACGGTGGAACCGCTGCGGCTCTTCCCGAGGGCGTCGAGCTCATCAATGAAGATAATACACGGCGAACGACCTTTCGCTTGCTGAAACATGTCTCGCACTCGAGCAGCACCCACGCCGACATACATTTCGACAAAGTCACTCCCCGATAGCCCAAAGAAAGGCACTCCCGCTTCTCCAGCAATCGCCTTGGCGAGCAACGTCTTGCCGGTACCCGGGGGCCCAATCAACAGCACGCCTTTCGGGATCCGTCCACCAAGTGAGTGATACTTGTCACTATTCTTTAAAAAGTCGACTACCTCACGAACCTCTTCGACCGCTTCGTTGATTCCCGCGGCATCATCAAAACTAATCGATAAATCCTCCTGACCATAAAGTTTCCCTCGACTGCGAGAAAACGACATTGGTGATCCAACACCTCCGATGCGTTTGAGCATCACGACACCAAGAACTACAAGAATGCCAATCATTAATAATTCTGGCCAGTGATCCTGCAACAAGCGACTCGGCCGCGCATTGTCCCACGTCACTCCAGAGGCATCGAGATACTGAACCAAACGCTGATGCTCCGCGTCGTTGTTAACATCGCGAACCGCTTGAAAATCGACACGCACCGGTTCGCGACTCTGATCCTTTCCCCCAGCTCCTAAGGAACGGTACATGACCGTTCCGGTGACGGCTTCGTCAGCGACCAAAATGTCTCGTAGATCACTCAACTCGATAAGCGTTTCATCATCATGAATCGAGGTGACGATGATCTTTGCCTTGCTTGATGCATCTCTCTGAATCGTATTGTTCGCCCCATCGGTCTTCCGCGACTCGACATCGGTGTCACTCGGCAAACTATCTTGATCAACTACGGTGGTTTTGTTGGCCTGAGTCTCCGAAACGATCACGTCAAGATTTTCGCCTGAGTCGCTGGGGGAACCGGTAACGACAGTGGTTGCTCCTTCCGAGGAATTATGGCTCGTGGCGCCGGATTCGGGGTTTACCGAATCTTCAGTGTCTTGTGTCGTTTCGACTGATGAACTTGAAACATCGAACGACTTTGGATCGATCGCCGTCACCCCATCGCTCTGAGTCTTCGAAGCGCTGTCGCTCTGGGTCTTCGAAGTGCTGTCGCTCTGGGTCTTCGAAGTGCTGTCGCTAGCGATCGGAGCAACTTGGAGATCCGAAGACATCTCGACAGATCGTCTTGCATCTGCCATGCGTTCAAGGAGGGTCATCATCTCGGGATAACGCAAGCGGCGGTCTGCGTTACCAAATAGAAACGCACTCAACATGATGGCTGCTACGACAGCAATCAGAACCAACCAAACGCTACCTCCACTACTTCCATCTTGAGAACTGTGGTTTTTAGGAGGTTCATCACTCATGATTGACTCAAAAAAAAGGTTTTTCGTGTCCCGATCGATCACATCATGCGACCTAAACTCGGCACGAAAATGAAGGCCGAAAGCGTAGCGGGGGTCAACTCAACACACCATTGTAATCAAGTGGATATCTTGGCGTTTCTTTATCCCAAACATCCGGGGCTGTTTCTCATGGCATTTTTTGTTCAATCATCATATGAGACAAGCGGGGGCATGCGACGCGGCGCGTTGAACGGCTTGTGATAGCCTGAATCAGCCGTCTCGCCATGGATTCTGAAAGTGATGTTGCATGAAAAACATTCGGCCTAAAGATGAAAAGGGTGAGCCAATTGACGACAAAAATCCCAGATACCAATTTGTAAGGCTCGTCACTAAACATTGCTAAACTCGGTAATCCCCAATCATTTCGGAAAGATTAAACAAGGTTGAAAAGAACCCAATTCGTTTGACGGCAAACGGTTTCACTCCAACTTTTGCGATTGCGATGCAAAACATTCCGCTGAATCCACCTGAGAAAAAGATTCACCTCAACTGCCCGTTGGGTAACTGTTTCATTTTTTCGGCTTAGCTTATCTGCTAAAACGTGTAATCTTCTCGACCGAATTCTCCCACCCGCTCTGGCTTTTCCCATCAACATGACGCCCTCGGCCACCGATCAACATTCTTTGCCATCGAATTCCACCACTCAAAATGTGCTGGTTCTTGGTGCCACCGGCAGCATTGGAACCGCTACGGTGGATGTGCTGCGTCAACTCAACGAGGTTGATAAGAAGCAATGCTGGCATCTTTGGGGCGCATCGGCCCACTCGAATGCCAAAAAACTTCTCCAAATTCAATCAGACGCCACCACCTGGGGGACCAATATCGCCCCATGCAAACTGCTTTTTTCGGAACCCAGTCTTGGACGAGATTTTCTCGCAGAGAATTCAGAATTGTTGCCCGACGCGGTTGGTTTGGGAGCTGATTGTTTGGTTCAAGCCGCTCAGGCAGCCGAAGTTGATACCGTGGTCGCAGCAATCGTTGGTCGGGCGGGGCTGGAAAGCACGCTCGCTGCCATCGAGTCCGGTAAACGCGTTGCTTTGGCTAACAAGGAAACCCTGGTGATGGCAGGGCCGGTCGTTCAGGAAAAACTTGCGGCAAGTCATGCTGAATTGCTACCGGTCGATAGCGAACACTCGGCGATTTTTCAGTGCATTCAGGGTGCGAACAATCCACCCAGAAAAATCATTCTCACCGCGAGTGGAGGTCCTTTTCGCACGTGGAGCAAAGAACAAATGAGGGAGGCGACTCCAAAATCTGCCCTCGCACACCCCACATGGGACATGGGCCCCAAAATCACCATCGACTCGGCCACGATGATGAATAAGGCGTTGGAAATCATTGAGGCAAGATGGTTGTTCGGTCTATCGGCCGACGCGATCGAAGTCATGATTCATCCACAATCGATCATTCATTCCATGGTCGAATTTGCGGACGGATCAGTGCTATCGCAAATGAGCCCGCCGGATATGCGGCTACCCATTCAATATGCACTCACTTACCCAGACCGCCTACCATGTGATTCACCCCCTTTCGACTTGAAAAAGAACTGGAATTTGGACCTCGAAGTCGCAGATTTAGAACGTTTCCCCGCACTAGGTCTAGGATTTGAAGTTGCCCGAGTCGGCGGAACCGCCGGGGCGGTTCTAAATGCGGCAAATGAAGAAGCGGTCGGTCTGTTCCTCGACGGGAAAATTCGGTTTACTGACATCGTGGACGGCTGCAAAGACGTCCTCCATCACCACCACTTTGAACCATCCCCCCCGTTAGAACGTCTTCTACAATTGGACGACTGGGCGCGAAAGGAGTTGCGTAGGCGAATGAATCTTATTTCATAAGCCGACTACGACGTGATCACCCAGTTTGCAATTCCACCAAAATAGTCCGCTTTGGCGATGGAAGCCTTATCACCTTGGTAAGACCTCCAAGCACGAGTTGGTTGGGCTAGAGGCAAAAAGGTCAAGCAGCTTAGCGGACGCTTGGATTGGTTCGAACGTATTCCTGTGTACAAACATGACGCAACTCCAACAATAAGATCGGTCACCACTGCGTGCATCGCAATATTTTGACGACAGCTCAGGATTTCCGCTGCATCGAGTAAGTTGACCACATAATCGAAAAAAGAATCGAGAGAAAAGGTAATATCTAGATGATCAATTGGATTGCAGACGTGATGCCTCTGGCTCAAGCAGTGGCTGATGATCCAGGGTTACTGAGCAGTTTGGTTTACAATTTCTACCTCGCGCTCCGGATTGCACTCGGTATCGGTTTGGTGATCTTTGTCCACGAACTAGGACATTTCGTTGCGGCCAAGACCTTTGGTGTGAAATGCGAAAAATTCTACGTTGGCTTTGACGTTCCACTGCGTCTCGGTCCGATCAAATTCCCCAGAACACTCGGCAAATTCAAATATGGCGAAACCGAGTACGGGATCGGTGTCATCCCGCTTGGCGGCTACGTCAAAATGCTTGGCCAAGACGATGACCCACGAAAACAGGAAGAAGAGGCAAAGAGGATTCAAGTTGAGAGTGAGCAGGATCTCGACTCCGAAACCCCCGCTCTTGATCCTCGAAGCTTTCCGGCAAAACCGGTTTGGCAACGTATGATCATCATCAGCGCCGGGGTGGTCATGAATATGATCACCGGTGTGATTTTTGCTGCAATCGCGTTTGGAGTCGGTGTAGAGTACAACCCGGCCATTGTGGGATCGGTAACCCCGGGTGGACCGGCTTGGCAGGCTGGTATCGAACCGGGCGGTCAGGTCGTTTCCATCGGAGATTGGACCGATCCGCAGATGCATTTCCTTGAGATGCGAAAGGAGATCCTAACTCGCGGACTTGAACAACCTGACCAACCGATGACGGTGGGTGTTCGGTATGCCGATGGGGAAAAACAATTCACGCTCACCACCCAATCCAGCCCGCTTCAAAAAGAAGCAAGAATGATTGGGATCGCAATTCCAAACGCTGCGATCCTAGGATCGAACCCACAACTTGTTCCCGCTTCCTCAGCCCAAGCTGTCTTTAGCAACCAAGATGCGAACGCGGAAATCCTCGCTTTCAATGGTATCGCAATTGATGCCGAGTCGATTGTCCCTGCTGAGGCTTTGTTAAACACAATCTATAGCCATCCGGATCAAGAAGTGACGTTGACGCTCAAACGCACGGATGGATCCGAACACACCGTTGCATTACCGCCGCAAAAAGCCAAGACACTGGGCCTGCGTTACCAAATCGGCCCAATTGTCAACATGATTCAAAATGGACCGGCCGAACAAGCTGGAATGAAAATTGGAGACCAAATTCTTTCCATCGCGGGTGAGACCAACCTGGATCCTTATTTGGCCGCCCAAAAGCTAATTGGTGTGAAAGGGCCACTGGTTTTGCAGGTTCAACGTGGTGAAGGCGACGAAGCCGAGACGGTGGAACTCACTATCACACCGTCCAAGTCAGCGCAAACATTGAGCCCAACATCCAGCATTAGGGGTGAAATTGCCGTCAACTCCGTTGGCTTCGCTTATCAGCCTTTGGCCATTGTCTCGAAGGTTAACTCGCATTCACCCCAAGATGCCACGGTTGATGCGACGGATGACTCACAGGCCGAAACACCAGAGAACCCTAACAACGACGCCTCGCTGCAAATCGGAGATCAACTGCAGTGGGTCGAGCTATCACAAGAAGCTGCAGAACAGGTTGCGAGCCAATTTGATAACGAACGAATAGCCGAACTTCTTGAGCAACTTGTCAATCGATGGGAAATTTCGGAAGCAAATCCGTTAAATGATCTCCGTGACCTGCTGCAGATACTCCCAGACGGAACGGCATTAACCGTCGCGGCAAAGCGTGGTGAGGACGGACAAATCATCAAAAGCACGGTACAAGTGACAACGGAAGATTTGTTCCTTTTTGATCGTGGACTGATTCTCGGACAACGACAGGCGATTCAGCAAGCAGGCTCGTTTGCTGAAGCATGCTCACTGGGTCTTCGTGAAGGCGGACGCCGATTCAATGACGTTTTACGTTTCTTGAAAATGGTCCCGCAGGGCCAAATCAAGATGAAGTATGTTGGAGGTCCGTTAGAGATTGTGAACATCGCCAAGAAGGAAACGGAAAAAGGGCTGCCACGCCAACTGATGTTCCTGACCATGTTGAGTATGAACCTCGCGATCCTCAATTTCTTGCCAATTCCCGCACTTGATGGAGGACACATGGTCTTCCTGATCTACGAATTGGTGGCAGGAAAACGGGCGAACGAAACACTAGAATTCAGGCTGACCGTCGCCGGACTACTGGCCCTGCTGACATTCATGGCGATCGTCTTCGCAAACGATATCCTCAGGTACCTCTAAATCCCCAGGTGCCTCTAAACTTTCAAGCGGTTGTGGATCCTCAGCCGCCTTTTGCCAGAGTTTCGCAAGACGCAATTCGAATCGAGATCAAGTGATCGCAACCTGCATCGCGTCATCAAAGATGCGGTTGCATGAATCCCAGAATGCGAGTGAAGTTCAGAACCAGTGTCACTTGAAAGGCTGACAGATCTAGGAAACCCCTCGATCTGGGTCACTAACCGTTCACGCAAAGATCGGAATCGATCCGATTCTTCTTGTAAGCCGAACCGCTCATGCATGAAGAGGTAGGATAGAGAGTGGCAGATCGCTCCCCAACCCCGTGCAACCAACTAGTGCTTTGACGGGACCGTGCACTAGGTGCGACCGGAACGTGAATTGGTTGCGACCGGAACGTGAATTGGTTGCGTTGGAGACGAAACAGAATTCGCAGATTCAGACGCAATTAGTAGCGAGGAACGGATGAGTCGACGCTCACGCTCCAATCATCAATTCCACCTTTCATACTTCGAACATTCGTGAATCCATTTTCTAGCAAAGCTTCTGCCACTTGAAGACTTCGCATCCCATGGTGACAGTGCACGACAATCAGCTGATCACGATACGGTTCGAGTTCATGGAATCTCAACCGCAACTGGCTCATTGGCACAAGCAAACTCCCCTCAATTGACGCGGTGGCATACTCCGCTTCCTCTCGCACATCGAGCAATAGAAAATCGGCATTTTCTTCTTGCAACTTAGCAACCGCTAGAACGTCAATTTCGGGTATCGTGTCGCTCATGAACTTCTCGTGAATTCGGCTACAGCCGGCAGTTAGAAATAGGAGTTACGATGATTGCTGAGGCACCGAGTTCCTCCAGTCGTTCCATGGATTCAATCACATCGCGTCTTTTCACCATGACCCTTACCGAACACCACTGGTCATCTTCGAGACTATTGATCGTTGGGGAATTAAAACCGGGGGTAATCTGTTCCGCCTCAGCGAGCTTTAGCTTCGGAACATTGTACTCCAGCAGCGAGTAGTCGCGTGCAATCACCACGCCTTGGAGGCGTCGAACCACCCGATCGGCCGTAATTGGATCAGAACAGCGATCATTTTGGATCAAAACGGTCTCGTAGGAGCCGATTTCCTCGAGAATTCGCAGACGATTCGCCGCCAGTGTGCTGCCGGTCTCCACTAAGTCCACAATCGCATCGGCGATTCCAAGTTGGATCATCACCTCCACGCTTCCTGATAGTGATACTAAGTGCGCCTGGGCCTGACGTTCCGCAAGGTATCGTCGCGTAACCGACGGAAAACTTGTGGCAATTCTTGACTGATCCAACTGAGCGGCAGACTGGATATCCGAGTCCTCCGGCACACAGAAAGCCAGTCGACACTTTCCCATCCCCAAACGCATTCGCACATCAATCGCCGCGTCAGCCTCCTCGACAAGATCGCTGCCGGTAATTCCCATGTCGATCGCTCCCTCGGCACAAAGCGTCGGGATATCGTCGGTGCGTAAAAAGACGAGATCAATTGGCAGACCGCTGACCTTCGCAAACAACCCTCGACTCTGACGCCGAAATTTGATGCCAGCTTGCTCGAAAAGCTCAGACGCTATTTCACTCAGTCGACCTTTGCTAGGAAGCCCGATTCGGAGATTTCGTGGTCCGTCCAACGGTGTGCTCATCCAATCTAAGTTTTATTCTTTGGTGACGTTAATCGCTTTTTTTTAACGATAAAATCAAGTCAATTTCTCGTGACGGTGAAATGTAATCACCTTGCCGACACCTACCAGAGCGTTACGAGGTTCGCCCTAGCAGTTCGGATCGATACCAAATCGATTCTGGGTCTCAGCAACACGGATCTTTAACAACAGTAGGTTTTATTCAATCTGAGCTTCAGTCAATCTTGAACTTTACGGCTCGCCTTCTCCACTAAACCCGAGGTTCCTTCGCGACGTGCCAACTCGGCGGCCACCTCATCAAGATCCACACCTCGCCACGCCAGCATGACCAAAGTGTGGTAGATCAAGTCGCCAGCCTCGTAGACAAAATGGTCCCGTCCCTCCGGCCCCGATTCGCTGGCCGCCTCTATCAACTCTCGAGATTCTTCGAGTAGTTTCTCGCCAATCTTTTCCGGTCCACCCCGCAATAATTTCGTCGTGTACGAGCCCTCTGGTAACTGCTCAGCTCTCTCACGCAACGTTTGCATCACCCGAGACAGAGTTTCCAAATGCTGGGAATCCGATGGCTGCGACATAGGAGAAAACTGATATTTACGAAAGAAGGCAACGTGACGAAAAGCGATCGAGGTGGAGTGGTTGCGGCCACCGACAAACACGATGTTAGACCGATCTTGCGCAATTGCCAACGATAGAGAGGAGCCGGGGAGCTGAAACCTCATGGTTTCGTAATATTCACGGGAAAAAAAGCGTCAGCCCAATCCTTTTCACTAACCTACCCACCCCGCTGAGAGATCAAAACCGGCTGATTTCCCCGATCAGTCTCGATCATTTCGGGCTAGAGGCAAGGGAC
>JADHOA010000037.1 GCA_016779185.1 Rubripirellula sp. | reverse complement strand
TAGGAGGCTAGGTCCTAAAGCTTCTCGGTAGACTGAGTCGGCATGAGACTGGATTTCATCAACGAAACGCTGTCTACGATATTAGGTGGAGCTACAACTTCGAGGATAGAGCGTTCCGGGAAATTGGCGAATGGTTTCATTATTCAAGCGGCATTGGTTTTTAGGTCTGCTTACCGTGTCTTTCGGAGTTGGGTACGGTCAAGCCGCTCAATTCCACGGCATGTTGCATTTCACCTTCATTCGAGATTTGATTGTCTTCTGTGTAATGTTGGTGATGGGAATCACGCTTCCCGCGGATCAAATTCGGAATGGTTTGCGTCGCCCGAAACCCTCGTTGCTAGCAATATTTGTCAACACCCTGATCGTGCCACTGTTGGTTTTTCCTTGTCAGTGGTTCCTGCCGTACGATTTATTTGGTGGTTTGTTCGTCACCGCGATAGTCCCAAGCACCCTTGCTTCTGCTTCCGTGTGGACGCGGCGAGCGGGTGGGGATGATGCGGTTTCAATGATGACAACGGTGGTAACTAACCTTGGCTGCGTGTTGGTCGTACCGCTCGGGATTTGGCTAGCCCTTGATCTGCAGGTTCAAGTGGATCCTTGGATGCAGGTGAACAAACTGGCAATTTTGGTTGCTCTACCGTTAATGATGTCTCAACTGTTCCGCTGGTTAGGCGCTGGCTACTGGGCGGATCGGAATAAATCTCGGTTTAGCTTAGCAGCTCAATTTGGGATTCTTTCAATCGTTTTTTGGGGGGCGGTTTCAACCGGATTCACCTCTAGTTTGCAGCCATCTCAAATACAGAGCGAGTTCACTCTTGTCTCAAAACTTATTTTATGTGTGGTAGTTGTCCACATTAGCTCACTCATTTTCGGAGTTCGGTTAGCTAGGCGATTCGCTCTGAATGACGGTCAGCAGATAGCAGTTGGTTTTTCGGGATCGCAAAAAACCTTGATGGTCGGACTGCAAATTGCGATCGATTGCGGAGTTAGCATTCTACCGATGATTCTCTATCATTTTGGGCAATTGCTGATCGATACGCTGGTAGCAGATCGTTGGAGGGCGAGAAACGCTCTGGGGGAGACGAGTCACGCCCCACCGGTTAGGGGGTGAGTCGCGATTGAGCTGGCAAATATGGTTACGCCCTGATCTTATTAATCAATACCTTGTCCGGTACTTCTCTCGGTAATTCTTGCTCATAGCACTTGAAGGTGCAGAGGGTTGTCGAGTACGCTTCTCGATTCGCGTGGGCTGTACGCAAGCCAGCTCTCGATTCCTTACACCATCATGCATAGATGAAATCGCCATGAAAGACGGCATCCATCCAAATTATCAAGATACACAGGTATCTTGTGGTTGTGGAAATTCCTTCACCACTAGAAGTGTTCTTCCTGAATTGAAGATCGACATTTGTAATGAATGTCATCCCTATTACACCGGTAAGTTAAAGTTCGTTGATACAGCTGGCCGTATTGACAAATTTCAAAAGAAATTTGCTGCGGGTACTTACGGAAGCTTGGCAACCAAAAAGAAGACTGCAAAGAAGTAGCACTCTTAAGGCTGCTTAATAAGACCGAGGCCGCGTCGTTTGGAAAGTTCAGACGGCGCGGCTCTTTTTGTGATAGAAGGTCTTGGTTTGGATTCTCGAGAATCTCGTTAGAAGAAAGTATATGAGCTCAACCATTCGCGACACGCTAGAGGAAAAACTATCTCGCTTTCTAAAGCTAGAGCGTGATATGTCTGATCCGGATGTCCTCGGAGACGGTGCTCGCATGAGTGCTACTGCTCGCGAGCACGGTGGCCTTGCGAAAGTTGCAACTAAATATCGCGAGTTCAAGCGTCTCACTGACGAGATCAAGGGTTGTAAGCAGATGGCTGCGGCTGCCGAGGATGCTGAAGAGCGTGAAATGGCCGAGGCTGAGATAGAAACTCTTCGAGAATCTCGCGAGGGACTTTGGGAAGAGTTGCTTTCCCTCACCGTAGGTGGAGAAGACAGTCATCGTACTCGCTGTGTGATGGAAATTCGCGCGGGAACCGGTGGAGATGAAGCAGCTTTGTTTGCTCGTGATCTTTATGAGATGTACCGACGATACGCCGAAAGGCGCAGTTGGAAGACAGAGATCATGGATGCGAGCGCGACCGAAATGGGAGGATTCAAAGAAATCACCCTTACCTTAGAAGGGGAGAGTGTCTTCCGTGATTTGCAGTATGAGTCTGGTGGTCATCGAGTTCAGAGAGTCCCTGAAACAGAGACTCAAGGTAGGGTTCACACATCGGCGGCAACCGTTGCTGTAATGCCAGAGCCCGAAGACGTTGAAGTTGAATTAAAATCCGATGACTACCGAGTTGATAAATTCGGTGCTTCAGGCCCGGGTGGTCAGCATGTTAATAAGACTGAATCAGCGATCCGTTTGACACACCATGAGACTGGGATCGTGGTTCAATGTCAGGACGAAAAGAGTCAACACAAAAACCTCGCAAAGGCGTTGCGGGTGTTGAAGGCGAGGATTTACGAGAAAAAACGAGAAGAGGAAGCTGCCAAGCAAGCGCAGACAAGAAAAGGCTTGATTGGTTCAGGCGACCGGTCTCAGAGAATTCGAACCTACAATTTTCCTCAGAATCGTCTGACAGACCATCGGATCAATTTGACGATCTATAAGTTGGATCAAATCATGGTAGGAGATTTGGATCCTGTTACAAATGCTTTGATTGAGTACGACCGAGATCAGATGCGAGGCGATATGATTGAGTAGGTCAGTTGGCTAGCAACGGAGCTTCCTTGCTTCTCAATGCGATCCTGCTTCTCTATAGCATCTTTTGTGTTTAGCTTTATTGTTAGAATTATTCTCTTTTTCATGGAACCATTTCGTTGAGCCAAGGTGAAAACGGGAAATCTGAGGATCGCGATTTACCTTGGACCGTGCTGCGGTTGTTGCAATGGACGACCGATTTTTTTCGTTCGCGTGGCAGTGACTCGCCCCGGCTAGATGCCGAGATTTTGCTCGCTCACGCGAGATCTTGTAGTCGAATTGAGCTCTATACCTCGTACGCTCAAGAGCCGACCGAAGAAGAGCGAATTGCTTTTAGAGAGATGGTGCGACGGCGGGGAAGTGGTATGCCTGTCGCCCAGATAGTGGGCTACCGTGAATTCTATTCCTTGTCTTTTCGCGTGAGCGAGGCAACTCTGATTCCTCGGCCGGAAACCGAGCATTTGGTGATTGAGGCGTTGGATCGATTTCGTCAGTTAACTGAGTTTAGATCTGGCCATCAGTGCGTCGATATTGGTACGGGAAGTGGGGTCATTGCGGTGACGTTGGCTAAACACCTGCCCAACACAAAATGGGTGGCCACTGATATTAGTCCTCGCGCTCTCGAGATTGCGATTTGGAACGCCGAACAGCATGGAGTGTCGGATCGAATCGATTTTGTGGAAAGTAATCTGTTGGATAAGGTGACCGAGCCGCGGCAGTTTTCAATCATTTGCAGCAATCCTCCCTATATCACAGAGGACGAATTCACCAATCTGGAGGCGACTGTGAAGGAGTTTGAGCCTAAGTCTGCCTTGGTTTCTGGTCCAACGGGAACCGAGATCATTCAACAGGTCATTGGATTGTGTGAAGACAGACTGATGGCTGGTGGATTCTGTATCTTGGAAATGAGTCCAATGATTGCGGAATCATGCATGGAATTAGCAATCGAATCATCGCTATTTAGTGAAGTGAATTGTCTTCGCGATTTGTCGGGTCATCGCAGGTTGCTGTCTATGCAACGGATCGCTTAGCTGCTTTCGCCGATTAACCGCGAGATACCATGGTCTGCCGCGTTGCTGTTTTGCGAACAATTGCCGTTACCATATCTCGAGCTGCTTCTCGCATCTTCCAGAAATCAGTGGTTTGGAACTTAGTTCTCCAGAGCCTTGTCGCTGATGTCTTTTCGGCACCAACCACCACGCCAGCGGATTTCTTTTACTGCTTTGTAGGCTTGTCGTTTTGCGTTGCTGATTGAGTCGCCCAACGCCGTAACTCCCAGAACACGTCCACCATCGTTGACTACATTGCCATCTTCGATGCGGGTGCCAGCGTGGAAAACTTTAACATCTTCCAAAGCGTCTGCAGCCTCAATACCGGTGATCGCACGTCCTTTCTCGTACGCATTCGGGTAGCCCTCACTTGCCATCACAACACATATACTTGGTCGATCGTCCCACTGAAGTTCGTTTAGTTGAGAGAGAGTGCCATTTGCGGCTGCTTCAAGGATATCCACGAGATCGGTTTGCAGTCGCATCAGGAGAGGTTGACATTCGGGATCACCGAACCTGACGTTAAATTCGAGGACTTTTGGGCCCGAGGATGTCAGCATGAGTCCAGCATAAAGTACTCCTTTAAACGGTTTTCGAGCACGTTTCATAGCGTGAACAATCGGTACCAGTACCTCAGCCTCAATTCTCTCCAGCATCTCTGGGGTAACGATTGGCGTTGGGCAGTAGGCGCCCATGCCTCCGGTGTTTGGTCCCAGATCACCATCGTAGGCAGGTTTGTGATCCTGTGCGGCTGGTAGCGTGACAATGGTTTCACCATCAGTGATGGCCAGCACGCTTGCTTCAAGCCCAACCAGTTTTTCCTCGATGATCAATTCATTGCCTGCCGTTCCAAATTCTTTTCGAGATGCAATTCGGTCAATTGCATCAAGAGCGTCGGAACGGGTTTCGCAAACAATCACGCCCTTACCCGCTGCGAGTCCATCAGCCTTGACCACGACCGGGGCGGGGTCATTCGGTTCTGGATAGCGTTCCTTGATATATCGACTTGCATCTTCTGCAGAGCGAAAACTTTGATAGGTTGCGGTAGGGATATTGGCTGTGTGAAGCAGATTTTTACAGAATACTTTGCTACCTTCTAATTCAGCCGCAGCTTTGGAAGGTCCGAATACTTTCAGGCCCGCAGCTTCGAAAGTGTCGACCAAGCCATCTACCAGTGGTGCCTCAGGGCCCACAACGGTCAACTCGATATTGTTTTGCTGAGCAAATTCAAGGAGAGCTTTTTGATCTGTAGCCTCGATTGGTACGTTGATCGCGTCTCGATTCGTTCCAGCATTGCCCGGGGCCACATAGACATGGCTCACTCTTTTGCTTTGGGATATTTTCCAAGCGAGAGCATGTTCACGGCCACCGTTTCCAACTACCAAAACCTTCATGAATTTGACCCAAGGGTGAAAAAGCTTATAAATCCGACTGGTTGTTTTCACACAACTAGTCGAAAAATGGTTATCGACAAGCCTCGATGCTATTCGATCAAGAAATGTAAGCATTCTGAGGGAGTTTCGACACCGGACAAGTCAAAGAAGTCGCAGTAAATAGGTGTCTCCTCGAAGCGGTTTACCTAGACTGCACTGCAGAGGGGTTCATCGTGTGTTTGCAGGTGAATCAACCTGAGATTCGTTGGCAGTGCCACGAACGGACGCTAGTTATGTCGATTGTTGGATTCAAAAATTTAAAACAGTCAAGAATTGAGGTGCGTAATCACGACGCACCCGGTCCACTTAATCGGGAGTGGGGTTACACTATGACATCAAGAGGAAAGGTGGAAAGAAAGGTCAAATCGGCATTGTTTTTCATTGGTTGATGGATGGGTTGCAGCCCTCCGCTGCTCAGATGAATCATCATCCATCAAAACTGGAATTACGCCGGTTCAAGGCTTACTTACCGAATAAAAAACGAATTCAACTGGAGTAGGAACTTTGAAAATGGTCAATCACAAAATTCTTGTCATCGGTTTGCTTTTGATCGCACCGCTTGCCGCGAATGCCCAAGAGACGGGAGATCTAAAGATTCGCTTCCAGTACGGTGGGGACGCTCCTAAGCAAGGTGAGGTGAAAGTAACCGCTGATGTTGCTTTCTGCGGTAAACAGGGCTTGGTAGATGAGACGCTGATTGTCGATGGCGATTCAAAGGGTATTAAGAATGTGGTGGTGCAGCTTTACACGGGTCGAGGTGGATCCAAGATAGACCCAGTGCCTCCCGCCAAGCGAGAAATTACGCTAGATAACAATTCATGCAGATTCGAACCACACGTCGTCATTGCGCAAGTCGGTGATGTTCTTAAGGTGGTGAATTCTGATACCGTTGGTCATAACGCGAACCTGCAGTTTTTCAACAATGCCGCTAAAAACCCTATGATCCCGCCAAGCCAAGATGTGAAGGTCGAATTAACCGATAGCGAGCCCGGTATCGTGGAAGTTCGCTGTAATATCCATCCTTGGATGAAGGCATTGTTGTTGGTTCTCGATCATCCGTTTGCTTCTGTGAGCGATCAGAAAGGTGAAATTATTATTAAGGGTATTCCTGTCGGCGAGCATACGTTTCGCGTGAATCATGAAGCTGCCCGCATCGATGAGGTGATGATTGACGGAAAGTCTGAAAAGTGGAGTCGCAGTCGATTTGAGTTCGAAATTAAGCCTGGGATGAACGATTTGGGGACCGTTGTCATTCCTGCTGACTCTTTCTCAGCAAATTAGTTGCTGACATGATGTTTCGTTGACATGTGGTAATTCTTTTTGACGGCCAGCATTTGCTGGCCGTTGACTTTTAACGGCAGGCCATCACCTTGGGCAATGTGCGAGCTGGCGGTTAGCGAAACGCTCCTTTAACGGTTTACCCTGATGACCCTAGAAAATTTTATTGTCGAAATATTTGGAAAAGTATCGTGTGCCGGTTCGGCCAAACCAGTGTTCTCTGTCTGATTCTCTTGCTGTTGTCGGGCTGTGATTCACAGCTCGATCAATTTGATTCGAATCAGGTATTTTCGCTCACTCTGGCTAAGTCAGAGGATGTGGATATGGCAGCCGCGCAGGCTGATGTATCAGAAGTGCTGAAGAATCTTTTTGGCACCCCAGAGGTTCCCGCATGGCCTAATGGTTTATTACCGGATTCTGGGTTGGTAGACATTTCGCATTTGCGACGTGCGGCGGGTAGTGTCAGTAGCGAACAGGACGGTACACATCTGGGCTTATTTCGAGAGCATTGCGTGGTCTGTCACGGTGTCGTAGGCAATGGCAGCGGGCCCGCGAGTCAGTTTCAAAACCCGTACCCGAGAGATTTTCGATCTGGTGTCTTTAAATGGAAACTGTCGGGAAGATCGCTCAAGCCATCGAAGGATGACCTCAGGAGTCTCCTGATTCGAGGGGTTCCTGGAACCGGGATGCCTTCATTTTCTCTTCTCGGACCAGAGGAGATTGATGCTCTGGTTGACTATGTCATTTACTTGTCCATTAGAGGCGAGGTGGAGAGACGATTGTTGGTCGAGGCGGTGACTCGCATTGGCTATGGGATCGATGAGTTACCACTCGAAGAGCGATTAATCGATCCGAAGAATGAGGCGGCTCAGGAACTGATTGTCACGACGCTGCAACGTGTGGTGCAGCAGTGGTCCGAAGCCGACTTGCTCGGTCCCGCAAGAAGCGAGATCGAAAACTTCGTTGATACACATGAGTCGGTAGCACGCGGGCGAGCGTTGTTCCACGGAAAAGTTGCAAATTGTGTTGGATGTCACGGCGCAGATGGTGCGGGCGGAGTCGAAACACTGGACTATGATGATTGGACAAAAGAGTACACAACCAAATTAGGTATATCCCCTCGAGATTCAGAAGCTTTGAGGCCGTTTCGCGCAGCGGGTGCGCATGCCCCACGTCAGATTCACCCTCGGAAACTTTTAGGTGCGACGCTTCGTGGTGGAGATGAGCCACAGCGGCTTTTCCAATTGATTACTCAGGGCATAGCAGGGACACCAATGCCCGGCGTCGCTTTGGTAGCAGAGGATAATGGAAAAGGATTAACCGAATCACAGGTTTGGGATCTAGTCAGTTACGTACGATCTCTCAAACAGAATTAACGGAGCTGATTCGAGCTAGCGACGATTTGTTTTGTCGCAAAAAGAACACGTTTTTATCTTATGCATCAGGGTTGAAATTTAGTTTTCTGATATGTAATCGATTTACATCTGGATGGTGAGATAAGTTTGAGTATTGAGCAGTAGGCAACCGGATTTGAAATTGTCAGAACAATATTTTCGATCATTTGGAGCTAGTGCGGGCTTGATGGTCTCCTACTTTTGCTCCGGCGCACTCGGTGCGATAGGGGTAGCCGAGTCAGCAATGATTTGGGCAGCTAGTTGTGTGGTGGGCGGTTTCATTGGTCAAAGAGTTTATCGTTTTTTTTTTAGATAAAAGAATATGTGTTAGTTCAATGAAGGAACTCGGGTCTTCCCACATCCATATCAGCCCACCGACCCAAGGCTTGCATCGACTCGCGGTGTTGGCTGTGTGTTTGGTTTGGCCGTTGATCTGGGTCGGAGGTTTGGTGACCACGTATGATGCCGGTATGGCAGTACCTGATTGGCCAGGAACGTACGGATACAATTTATTCCTCTACCCTCTCGATACTTGGCTGTTTGGGCCATTCGATCTTTTCATCGAGCACGGCCACCGACTGTTAGGTGCAGTCGTTGGGCTTGTTGCAATTTTTATTGTCGTGGCAGCTCAGCGGCACGAGACTCGGCGATGGGTTCGTGTCCTGTCGGTATTGCTCCTCGCGATGGTTATCGCTCAAGGTCTCCTAGGTGGGATGCGTGTGATCCTCGGTGACCGAACTTTGGCGATGGTGCATGGTTGTGTTGGTCCTGCATTTTTTGCCTTCTGCGTCGCAACTTCGGTTGTTACCAGTCGGGTGTGGTGGCGAGGAGCGTCCAAGGCTGAAAAGCGACCGACGCATGGTAGAGGGCGACTTTTTCTTTGTTCTCTGCTGTTGATTTTCAGCTACACTCAAATCGTTTTGGGAGCACGAGTCCGGCATATTTTACCCGATGCACTTCCTGGCCAGTTCACTGCCACGGTGGCTCAGCATGTCACGGTGGCTGTTCTACTCTGGATTTTCAGCATTTTGGCGTTCATTAAGCTTCGCGGGTGCGGCGATTTGACACTGGTGCGTCCCATGCGGGCGCTGGTACTATCGGTACACGCGCAAATCTTGCTCGGGGTTGGCACTTGGGTCGTTAATTACGGCTGGCCGGGAATTTTGGGATCAAATGTTATTCAGACCATTCCTGGAGCTGCGAATTACTTGATTCACGCAAAAGGCTTTGGAGACTCGATTGTTGTTACTGCCCACGTAGCGGTGGGCTCGCTGATTTTGGCAGTTGCCACCATGTTGTTTTTGCGATTATTGAGGTCTCGGTACCTAGAACAAACACTACCAAACTAAAACGCGAGCTCAAAAAATCCGATGGATCGGATTCGGACGGTCGAGCGTTTTCCTGAATAATGACTGCTAACACATTAATTCCCGAATCAGATACGATTTCTCGAGTTCAGTCTCGAGATGCTTTGCATGTTGCGCCAAATGCAAACCGTTTAGGTGTCTATGATCCCGTTGACCCAGTCGCTCCTAGCAAAGACAAGTCTAATGGTGAATCCGTACTCGACAGCATCTCACCCCATCGCTTGGTAGCAATTGAGAGTCTCACTTTGAGTCAGCTTTTTAGAGATCTGATTGAGCTGACGAAACCGCGTATTGTGGTCATGATTCTTGTCACGACCCTAGCTACCGCTTTTATTGGGGCAGGGAAACCGGTCAACTTGGTCGATTTGTTTTGGTTGCTCTTGGGGACCGGTTTGATCGCTGCAAGTGCGGGGGCGGCGAACCAAATTTGGGAAAGAGATATCGATAGAAAGATGCCTCGTACCGCGAGTAGGCCGGTTTCTATCGGGCGACTCAGTTGGTTACACGCTAGCCTCTTTACCGCTGTAATCGGAGTGGTGGGTTGCTTCATCATTTTTGCGAGATTCCATCTCGAGCCCACATTGGTTGGATTAGCAACTTGGTTGTTATACGTCCTTGTTTACACACCCATGAAAACTCGGACTTCTTGGAATACTACAGTGGGCGCCTTTGCTGGTGCTCTTCCAATGTTGATTGGTTTCACGGCTACCGGTGGAGCGTTAACCGATGTTACAGGATGGCTACTAGTCGGAATTTTGGTGGCATGGCAGTATCCACATTTCATGGCAATTGCTTGGATGTATCGAAAGCAATACAGTGCTGCGGGTTTCCGAATGTCCACAACCGTTGATCCAACAGGTAGAAGTGCTGGTCTGCAGAGTGTCCTGGGCTCTATTTTCTTGGTGCTATGTGCGGTCGGTTTATGTTGGATGAGATCGAGTTTAGCCGGATCACTTGTTTCAACGTTGGCAGTGTTGATTTTTTGTTGGCCGATTCTAAAAGCTTCGGTGCAGTTTAAGCGGGACCCCAACGATCAGATAGCTCGAGTGATGCTCCGGAAATCTCTTTTGGTTCTTCCGTTGGTTCTTGGCGTTGTTACTTTAACATTGCTTTGGTGAGTTTTTCTTTGATAACCGATTGCGGTGTTAGTATCGCGATGAGTAGAGCTACATTGAAGTGGTATGACTTTTGAGATTTGTTCAGTCGAAATCAAGAGTGTCTTTAGAACCGTTTACGTAGCAGTATTCTTGAGTCTTGCATTTCCTAGGTAATGGAAGTTTAAGGTGGCGTGGTAATGCTTTGGCGGATGACGATATGAAAAAAGTTTTGCGCATCAGTCTTATCTTGCTGTCCGGTGTGTTGCTGGGGCTTTTGTTGCGATATTCGAATCATCGGTCACAGGTTAACGGTCCAACTGCGAATGAGACGGTCTATACAAACGAAGGGGCACGGGACGGGCTGACGGAGAACGAAATCCTCGACGTACAGAATCCCGAAGTTTCACATCCTCCGGATGCAGAAGCTTGGTTAAGTCGCTTTGAATTGATGGAACGCAGCGGTGAGATGGTTTCTAGTGAAGATTTACTTGGTGCGCCTTATGTAGTGAGTTTTTTTTTCAGCAGCTGCCCTAGTATCTGTGTGCAGCAAAATCAAAAAATCATGGAGCTTCAAGACGAGTTTCAGGGGCGTGATGTGCGTTTTGTGGCGATCTCGGTGGATCCACAAACCGACACACCGGAACAGTTGCGAGAATATGCTGCTCGCTTTAATGCGGATGCAAGCCAATGGCTTTTCCTGACGGGCGACTTGAACTACATCAGGAGAGTTGGTGCTGAGGTTTACCGGCAGCCTGTCAACAAACAGTTTCACACGGAGAGACTTGTGCTGGTGGATCCTACAGGCAAGATCGAGGGGTTTTACAATTGGCCGGAGCCAATTCAGTTTGAGCAGCTCAAAGAAAAAATAAACGAATTGATCAACAGCGAGGGATCTTGATGGACTGGCAATTTCTAGCAGGCAATTTGCCACATGTGACAGCTGGTTTAAATACGCTGGCGATATTTTTGCTACTTGCGGCACGATTGAAAATCAAGTCCGGAAATGTCCTCGCGCACAAGCGACTGATGCTCTCCGCTTTGACGGTGAGTGGTTTGTTTTTGTTGCTGTACTTGATTCACAAGGTGGCTCTGCTAGTCGTGACAGGTGAGCCGAATCAGAGGTTCCCAACGGATGAGTCGGTAGCTCCATTAGCCGCTAGGTATTTTTACTATGTATTGTTGGGCTCACATTTGGTGCTAGCAATAACGGTCCCGTATTTCGCGCTGCGTTCGATCTTTCTAGCGATGAAGGGAAGGGTAGAGGAGCATCGAAAGATTGTTCGTTATGCCTTCCCGATTTGGATTTATGTTTCAATTACCGGGGTCATGGTTTACCTCATGCTCTATCAAATCTACGACGCATAACGTGCTCGCAGTCGGATAAAATGGTCCGGCTAGCTTCGTTTGTATGGCGGGGTTCGAAGCAAGTTCGTTTGATTTGATTGTTGGGAAACAAGTCGTGAAACATGCGTAGCGTTAAGAAGATTCGCGGTGACGTCCTAATCCATTTCTCGCATTCACTTACTCACACACATCCGCTAACCTGCCCATGGTCAAATCGATCAAGGGAGTGACTGCAGTCGGATGTGGTATCGCGTTTCAATTTTCTCTGTTTTCGCCTTTAGCTTGCTGTGTCCCGCACATGTGTGCATTGCACAAGTGGTGGATGGAGCCGTGCAATCACGACTGAGTAGAAACACTGCTGATTCGCGTAACAATCTTGGAGCCGGCGAAACTTTACAAGACGAAGATGAGCTCTCCAGCGAATCAGCAGGTGGCCAATCTGATTCAGAGAGGTCGTTGCCGTTAAATGTTTCTGGCGTCGATGTTCTGACGAAGGGGCCAGATGGCTGGGTAAGTCCGGAGGGGCTTTTTGGAAGTGTGCAAACCATCGGCGTGCTAACCGTGCTCAGTATGGCGCCCGCGATTTTACTGATGACCACATGCTACATCAGGATTGTGATCGTACTAGGGATTTTGAAGCAAGCGATAGGCTTGCAATCTTTACCGCCAACTCAAGTCCTTACCAGCATCGCACTCTTCATGACACTTTTCGTGATGACGCCTGTGTGGCAATCCGTCTATCGCGACGCGATCAAGCCTTACACGGAGCAAGTTACTCCTGTGAGTTTGGAAGAAGCATATTCTGCAGGTGTGCGTCCGGTTCGTCAGTTTATGTCGAGGCAGATCGATATCACTGGGAATCACGATGATGTTCATCTGTTTTATGAGTACATGGATTCCTCGGCTCCGGCTCCCACTGGCTTTGAGGATGTTCCCATTCGTGTATTGCTTCCTGCCTTTGTGCTGAGCGAATTGAAGACAGCATTCCTCATGGGCTTTCAGATTTTTTTACCGTTCCTAGTCGTTGATTTGGTCGTTGCCAGCGTAACGATATCGATGGGGATGTTAATGTTACCACCTCAGGTTGTTTCGCTTCCCTTCAAGCTGCTACTCTTCGTTTTGGTTGACGGATGGCACTTGGTGGTTCAGATGTTGATGGATAGTTTCGGGAACGTTCTGTAATGATTTGTGGGACCATATGAACGCGGACGCTGTGACTGATCTTTGCCGCTTTGCGCTCACCTCTGCATTGGTGATGGCAACGCCGATGTTGGTGTCGGCGATGCTGGCGGGTCTGGTGATAGGCCTTCTGCAGGCATTAACGCAAGTACAGGATCAGACGGTGTCCTTTGTCCCAAAATTGATTGTGATGTCTGCGGTGATGTTGGTCTGTTTCCCGTGGTTGGTCAGTCGCATGGTCGAGTTTACGCGGTCGGTTTTCTTGTCGGCTGGAATTCCATGATGGATTGGATTGCGACATGGTATACGAATCAGTTAGTCCTTGGCTTTTTGGTTTTAGCAAGGCTTGGATCGATGTTGGCAGCTATGCCTGCGTTATCGTCAACCTTGCCACGGCACCTCAAGTTGTTGATTCCTGCCGCAATGACCGTGCTTGTTTTGCCATCGATTAGTGAGGTGTATTCTTCTACTCAGTTCAATGGTTTTGCTGATTTTTTTATTGCTTTGATACTAGAGGGCTGCGTTGGATTTTTGATTGGAATAGTGATCCAGTTGTTGTTTGTCGGCATTCAGGTTGGTGGAGAACTGATTTCACAGGCATCGGGTTTGCAGTTGGGTGAAAGTGCTTCACTGGGGAACTCAGTTTCTGGTTCGATTGTCTCGGCTCTAGTTGGTGTCTTTGTGACAGCAATGTTGTTTGCATCTGGTGGCCATCGACTAATCGTTAAAGTTGTTCTCGAGAGTTTTCGCGAGATTCCCCTCGGCGAGATCGGAATGCAAAGAAAGTGGATCGATTTATTAATTGAGGATTTATCACAGGTAGTGATCGCAGGTTTTCAATTTGCAGCGCCAGTGATAGCGATCTTGTTGCTGACGAATCTGCTGACAGGTTTGGTGAGTCGTACTTTGCCTCAGATCAATCTTCTTGCAGTTGGTCTCAGTCTAAATGCCTTGGCTCTTGTTGCGGGGCTTTCCGTCACGATTGGATCCGCAGGTTGGCTATTTCAGTCAGAGTTAGTGCGAGCCATTGAAGGTCTTAGCAAGGTGTGGTGATAGAATCTTACTGTCTGTGAATTCGTGATGAATCATGAGTGAAAAGAAACACATTGCAACAGATCGTCGACGTCAAAAAGCGAAAGCCGAAGGCAGAGTAGTCAAAAGCAATGACTTGACATCAGCGGCCCTGCTCGTGATTGCATTGGTTGTTTTGTTGGTTTTCGGGGAGTCTTTATTCAGTAAGTTGGCATCATGGCTTAAGGAGTCCTTGGTTTCTGTGTCGGTGGTGTCCCGTGACAATATTTATTGGGTAGACAGATTTGGGGATGGGGTTGCTAGGTATTTGCTGTTCGTGTTGCCGTTACTGGTTGCGATGTTTATCGCTGTTGTGTTAGTTCATTTGCTTCAGACAGGTTTGCCTTTATCGCTATCGCGCGTTCACCCGGATGTCAAAAAACTTAGTCTTTCAGCAGGGCTTGTTCGACTTTTTTCAATCGAATCTTTTTTTCGGTTGGTGATGGCCTCATTCAAAATTCTTTTTGTTCTTTGCGTCGCGTTTTTCGCAGTTCGGCAAAAAACAGGCGTATTGGCTGCCCTGCCAAGGCTAACCTTTGCCGAGACGGGTTCAACACTGTTCGAGTTTGTCACCGTGATTTGCCTGCAGGTTTCTATTGGTCTACTTGGGCTTGGTGTTGTGGATTATTTCCTGCAGCGTTGGAAGTTTGAGAGAGAAATCATGATGACGGATCAGGAATTGCGAGAGGAGATGAAAGAGTCAGAGGCGGGGCGTGAAGTAATGCGAAAAAGACAGAGTACTTGGCGGCAAAGCCGTAGCGGTCTGAGATCCGTCGATCAGTCAGAAATACCGCACTTGGTCATTACCAGCGATGCAAACGTCGCGGTGGCTCTAGCTTTTGATGAGTCGAATTTAGAAAAGCCTCGATTACTACGGAAAGGATCCGGAGAAACCGCAAGAAGTATTCTGATTGAGGCTAACGACGAAGGGGTCTTTGTTTCAAGGCAGAACCTTTTGGCCAACGCTTTGCACACTTTAGTGAAGGAGGGCCAGGAGGTGCCCTCGCAGCTGCAAGGGGAGTTGTCGGCGGTCTGGCAAAATGCAGTAAATCTATAGTTTTAATAGAATTTGAATTTACGGGACTGAGCGTCTAGTAGTTGAAGATTACTCCAAAAATGCCTCTGCTGGTGGAGCCAACCGTTGACGTCGCGGTTCATTCGAGCCTACGATTAGGGGATGAACAATCTACCCCTGCTAGACGAATTTCTGCTGCCGCTTCTGGGCGTGCCGCGATAGGGGTTTGTTGGATCTCGAAACGAGAGCATGATAAGACAATGAACCCGGGTCGCTGTTTGGCGTCTCGGGTTTTTTTCGATATTGGCTTAGTAAAGCCCAATCAACAAAGTGAGTTTCGGATGACTGTTTCTACAAAAACTGGCAAAGGCGCTTCTGCTGAAGCAGGGCAGGGCAGTGTAGATCGACAAATCAAAATTTTCGACACAACACTTCGAGATGGAGAGCAATCTCCGGGCGCTAGTATGAGTCTCGCTGAAAAGCTTGAAGTTGCGCAGTTGTTAGCTGATATGGGTGTTGATGTCATCGAGGCGGGTTTTCCGATTGCATCGCCTGGAGATTTTGAATCTGTAAAACAAATATCGCAGACTTTGCGAGGGCCGACCATTTGCGGTTTGGCTCGTTGTAATGAGAAAGACATCGACACAGCCTGGGAGGCAGTGAAGCATGCTCCCAGTGCGCGGATTCACGTTTTTCTTGCAACGAGTGCCATTCACCGTGAATTTAAATTACGAATGACTCCTGATGAAATCGTAGAGAGAGCGATTGCTGGTGTGAAGCGTGCCGCAAGCTACTGTGACGATATCGAATTTTCCCCAGAGGATGCTTGCCGAACTGAGTATGATTTTTTGTGTCGGGTGGTAGAGGCGGCAATTGACGCAGGGGCAACTACCGTGAATATCCCTGATACGGTTGGCTATGCGACTCCTAACGAAATTTTTGACCGTTTTAAAATGCTCAGAGATCGTGTTCCCAATATTGATCGCGCTGTTTTGAGCACGCACTGCCATGATGACTTGGGGCTGGCGGTTGCCAATAGCTTAGCTGCGGTGGCTGCCGGTGCAGGTCAAATCGAGTGCACCATTAATGGTATTGGTGAACGAGCTGGGAATGCTGCTTTGGAAGAAGTCGTGATGGCAATGAAAACCAGAAACGACTATTTTCGATGTAGCACACGGATTGATACCACCAAGTTAGTTCCTGCTAGTCGTCTGGTCTCGAAGACAACTGGAATTCAGGTGCAGCGTAACAAAGCGATCGTTGGTAAGAATGCGTTTGCACATGAGTCGGGTATTCATCAAGACGGCATGCTCAAGGAACGAAGCACCTACGAGATCATGAGACCTGAAGAGGTTGGTTTTGCGAAGACGGACTTGGTGTTGGGAAAGCATAGTGGGCGCGCTGCCCTCGCTGACCGTGCGAAAACATTGGGCTTTACTCTGACCAGTGATCAGTTGCAGCAGGTGTTTCATGAGTTTAAGAAATTGGCTGACAAGAAAAAGGAAATATACGATGGAGACATCATCGCTCTAGTGCAGCATCAGATTAGTGGCAGTGTCGATGCACAGTGGGAGTTGGTTGACTACGAGGTGCGTAGTGGTAAGGATCATCATCCAAGTGTGAAGTTGACGCTCAGGAATGGAGATCAGGAGTTCTCAGAATCAGTTCAACAGGGTGACGGGCCTATTGATGCAGCGTTTTGGGCAGTCGAGAAAATTGTGGACATGGAACTAGTTTGCAAAGACTTTCGTGTTCGAAGCGCTACTCTGGGTAGGGATGCGATCGGAGAGGTTAACCTAGAAGTTGAATACAAGGGGAAGAGCTATCGCGGCGTTGGTGTAAGCACTGACAGTGTAGAGAGCACGATCTTAGCCATGCTCAATGCGATAAATCGAATCATCGCCGAAGAGGCATCGCAGAAAAGTTTTGATACGTAATTTGCCAGCGTTAACTGCTATGTATCTGTTCAAATATAGCTAACGAGTGATCGGGTTGAGAAAGCTCTTTTGGGCGATTTCGCGAATCAATAGTTGTTGGATGTCCAAAGAGTGATTGTGGGTTGTGAAACCTGACTGCCTTCGCAATTTGCCATTGGTAGTCGAGCCAATCGTGCTGCAAGATTTACTTTCGCGGTTGTACGGTCAACTCTCCCGTATGAGGATCTCGTTTCACTCGCGACCGACTGTCGTGAAGCAATGTGTCGGTCGCACTCAGTAAATTGGATTGCTCGTTTGTGAGCTTACCGACGTTTAGTGGGGAAGCATCTGTGTCGATAGAGCACCCATCCATTACACGCTTATCATAAATTTCAACATCCCTAATACCGAGCGTTGCGATTTCTTCCTCATTCGGTAGGGGGTCGCGGGGGATGAGGTTCCTTCTTGATCCCTCTTCTAGGCTTTTTTTTTATCTCCTAGAGCAGGGAATATGCTTTCGACATTGTCTCGCAGTACGCGGCGCCCCAATTCAACCGCTCTTTCTATGCTCCAGTTATTCTGTTTGACGAATTGCTCTCCAAGTATGTTGGCAAGAATGCGCCGATACATGTCGAATTTAGGGAGTACAAATTCAAGTTTGTAGGCATCGCTGTAGTAGCCAATCTGTTTGGTTTGCGGTACCGCCTCGAGTCTCGCGGCAGCATCTCTTGCGATAAAAGAAGGGGTGTTGCTGTACCACCAATGACCGTTTGTGATGACATTCGGAAAGATCCATGAGTAACTAACCAGTTCCTGGTTGGTTACGCTTGCAAGTACTGAGATTGGGAATTTGACATTGGGAAAGGCATTGAAGAGTTCGCGATACTGGATCAGAGAAACGCGACTATCGTATAGATCTTGTCCTTGGAATACGCCATCACGGTAAACTCCGCGATTAACGCCGATCATTAAATCGAACGGTAGGCCGTGCTGATCGCAAAGTTCCGCCAGAGTCCAAAAAATACGGCTTGATAGTGCAACTTGGTTTGCAGGATCAGCATTCGCACCGCATCTTAGGACATCCGATAACGCGGTCTCCGCCCTTCCGTCGCTTATTCGATCCGGGGAGAAGTTTGGTGGCAGGGAGATTGCGCACGCCCTAGCCCCGTTTGAGATAAAATACTCAAATCTGTTTTCAAGCGAGTTGCGAAGACATGAGAGCGAATCGCCAATCTGTATTTGAGTGCAAGATTCCAGTCGTTGTTGGGTCGAGTCCTTTCCTAGGTGAAAAACTAAATCATCGGTACGCAAGCAGGGAATGTAGGTATTTGGGTCGAACTGCGTGAGTTCGTCGTCGAAATCATTTGTCAGGAAAACCGCCTCTACATTGCTCTCGTTTAATACGGTTTCGGCCCAATCCGCCGAAGCCATTTTTGTTTCTGAAACGTCGTACACCGTTTCCCAATTTGTTTCGTCAAGTCGGTGACCCTCTAGTCCGAAGAATTTTTGGCATATATGGATAAGCCAACTGTGCTGAGCGGTGTTTTCAATCGGTCCTAAATGCCTCACCAGCCTTTCGACTTTCGCTTTCGGCGAAATTCCCTCTTCTTCGATTAATCCTTTTGGCATACCGGCTGAATGAGCCAATTCGGTGTAGTAGTGATAGCCGAGAATGTCTGCCAATGTTGTTGAGGCTGGGGCGAGCGGGTTGATATGGGTATGTGGGTCAATCAGACGGATGGCGGACAGTTCTTGGTAAATTGCGTTACAAACGGAGTCGGACATGGTTTCAGCGGACTAATGGGTGGGGTGATGGTCGGGTACTACAGATTTGGTTGCGGTCATCGTGTAAATCATAGGTTTGATCACACGTTGCAAAATTTGGTCGCAAATGGTGGTGGTGAACCTTCAGTTTATGGCGTTTTTGTGTGTGCCTTGTCTAGTAATGATCGTTAAGACGCATTCAATCTTTATTGATTTTTTGTTCGTTTATTTCGGGCTTCGAAGAAAACAGTACACAGTCTGCGTGCCGTCTCTACAATATTGTACGAGCGGCCTT
>JADHOA010000036.1 GCA_016779185.1 Rubripirellula sp. | reverse complement strand
AATCATTAGCAGGATGCTTCTCAGAAAGGTTCCTGCCAAGATGATGAGGACCGGATATAGCCATAGTTTGCGAAGTAGATCCGAAAGAGGAATAAGTAACCGCAGATGGTTTTCGAGAAACTTAAAAACCTCGTCGACCTGTCCGCTTCGTTCGCCGGCAGCAACGACGGGTAGAAAAAAAACGGGCAAAACAGGTTCAGCGCCACGGAGTGATTCGGTGATCGATTCACCGTTTAGCATTTTCTGTCGGCCGCCCTCCCAGTATTTTTTTAAGTAGCTGCAATCATTTGCCAAACGACATTTTTCAAAGGCATCGGCAACAGGCAAACCAGCTCTTAGGCACAGGTTGAATTCTCGAGAAAACCTCGAAAGCGCCAAAAGAGGTTTGGCTCGCCAAATGCTTGAAATCCATTTTGTTGACCGCGCAACCGATTCGCGGACAAACCAATAGGCAAACTGATGTTCGGGCAGTCGATTGGTCATCGAACCATTGTCTCGATGTATCTTTCATCCATGCAGTCTGCAGGCACATTTTTAGGCAAACACTGCATGGGCACTTTATTGATCGCTGGTGGTATCAGCATTAGCGTTAAGGATACTTAGTGCATCCACAGATGCCTGCTGAAACGCTCGGCGAATCTCCGAAGCGTCACTGTTACCCATGTTCGTTCGCTGAATCAAAAGGATGTAGATGCACTTGGTCTTTGGATCCACCCACCCTTGGGTTCCGAACGCGCCGCCGTGACCATAGGTTCCTTCGGAAAGCATCCCGCTGACACCCTGTGGTTGTTTGACCAAGCACCATCCAATTCCCCACGTGTTTCCCGGCGTAAAACCCGTTTCCAAGTCACCGATCTGCGAAGAAACCATTTGCTCGACCGCTTCCTTGGAAAGCATTCGCTTCCCGCGAAACTCGCCGCCGTCAAGAATCATCTGGTAAAAGCGAAATAGATTGATTGCCGTCGAAACAAGGCCGCCAGATGGGTTCGGTCCATCCTCACTCGCGAAGGTAGAGATCCGATTTCCCGCTGCAACCAAGTCTCCCTCTTTCTCTCCAGGCTGGTATATGACGGCGAGATTGTTGATGCCTTTTTCGTCGGGCTGAAAACTGGTCTGATCCATACGAAGTGGTTTGAAAATTCGTTGCTGCAAAAATGTTTCGAATGGCTGCCCCGAAACGACCTCGACCACTCGTCCGGCAACACTTACACCCGGGCTGTACTGCCACTTTTCTCCCGGCTGAAATCCTAGCGGTCTCCCAGCGACTTCTTTGACGTGATCTTCAAGTGACCCACGGAATACTTGATCGCCAACGATTCCAGAGGTATGGGTCAACGCATCACGAAGCGTGATTGGCCGTCTGGCTGGTTCGCCATCTCGCAATCGCACGTCTTTGAACTCCGGTAGATATTTTTCGAGCGGGTCATCAAGACTCAGCTTCCCTTCGTCTTGCAGCATCATCACTGCGGTCGCAGTGATTGGCTTGGTCATCGAAGCGATCGCGAATCGCGTCCAACGCTGCATCTTTTGATCGGCCTCAATATCCCGCTTACCAACCGCGCCTAGGTGCACCACCTTGCCATTTCTAGCGACCAGTGTCACCGCGCCCGAAGCCTGTCCGGCCTTCACGTATTCGTTTACCGCTTGATTGATGGATTCAATGGATGGTGGGGGCTGCCACTTTGATGCCTTGCCTTGAGCCAATGCGTCACCAGAACCCAACGCCACAATCATGAAGAGGAGACAAGCCACGTTGAAGAATCTAAACACGATCGGCACCTTGAAACAGATGAAGAATTCAGTCGCATCGCAAGCGATTGCGGAACTACAGTCGAACACGAACCAAGCATTTTTTTTAACGGGAATGCCACCAACGAATCGGTGGTCTCGCTCCCTCGGTCGAACATGATACCAGTACGCGAATCTTGACGCAGTAGGCGCGCAGTTGATCTTTTTGGTGCTGAATCAACAAGTTTGGTGCGCGCTAGCTGCCTGCGATGATCTGGCAGTGATTTCTAACAGAGCCGTTTTTAACGAAGCCGGAATCGATTCACTTCGTCATTGGTTCGATCTGCTTTTAGACCTTGCATCCGAGCAACTTTGGTGGGGACGTTCCGTCCAGATACCCCCAAATTGAGAATCTCGATCTGGGTTCAGCGATTACTTGGCATCTAGATTAGAGGGGAGCTGGTAAGTCTCGCTTGTTGAAACAGGACCACGCCAAGAAATAAAAACAGGCTCCTAACGCCAAGAGGATTAGGGGATAGGCGAGTGGGGCGAGAGCGGCGTCAGGTAGTGAAAGACTAAGACTCCAAGGAGCACCAAAGCCTTCCTTTCCCACGAGTGATGTCATCTTCTGTGGTTTATAGCAGCTAAAGAACGTGAACGATAAAAGCCATTGCAGCGACTCGGCTGCCTTCCCGAGACCGAACATCACCAATTGGGCGACATAGACGGATACAACAGCTCCGACCGTCCGCCAGCGGTAGCGATCAATCGCGCTGAAAAAGGAGGAGATGCCGAGAAGAAAAAATCCGAATGAAAAGAGATGGAATGTCGAAGCTGCATAGGTCCTTACATCGACCCGATCACTAAGAGGAATCGTCAGCTCGGATGGTTCTTCCGCGGTCAATGGAATATCAAGGTTTACAAAGGGCAGGCGAAAGGTAGGAGCAGGAATCGATTCGGTCACCGAGGTAAAATGAACTCCCATTGTGACACCAGCCCAAACAAGTAGGCACAGCCCAGCGAGACCCGCAACCGACACAAAGGCATGTGAGAAAAGTAGTGATGAGCGACTGATCGGCTGTGCCAAGGTCATCTCTAAGGTTCCACGTCCCAGTTCACCGCTGACGACGTCGCTTCCTCGAGAAATACACCAAATCACTGTGCAGAAAATAACAATTGGCTCGTCAAAGGTCATTCCGACGCGACCTGGGTAGGTGAAGAGTGCATCAAAATCGATCGGCGCAAATTTTTCAAACTCGCGAAACTGCTCGAGAATTGTTTGAAACTGCCCCATATCTAAAAGGCTCACCACCCACACTCGAACCCACGCAAAAGCAAACAAAGCGGCGCCGCAAGAGAGAAACAGTAATGAGGATTGCCCGATGTATTTTCGGATCAAGATTCGATGGAACATTACTCGGCACTCTCCATCGAAACACAATCTCCGAAATGAACGGAATCATAAACCGCCCGAAGACCAAGTGGCTCAATCCTCATTCGCTTTAGTGACAATTGATCGATCCAAGGCAACCACTTTGCGAGGTCACCTGCGATGTCAATTCGATAATGATGTAGCGTTTCCGCCTCGCTTGTTTCCGTGCGGTCTTTGATAATATTGACGGAGGTTTTATTGGTATCCAGCGAGTAGGTGTTGAGTGTCGTACCGACAGATTTTAGCGTCGCTGACTGGCATAGGTCGTCACCGGCGATGTTTTCAGGTGACGGAATCGATGCATCGGTTGATGCCCCCCAAATTCGATGTCGCTGATGCAAGTCACCCATGTTCAGTTCAAGCACCAATTTGCCGTGCCGCAAGAATGCAACACGATCGCAGGTCTGTTCAATCTCACTGAGGACGTGGGAAGAGAACATCACCGTTCTGCCTGCTTTGCGAGCTTCGAGAACAAGATCAAGCACAATCGCACGGAGGGTTGGATCCAAATTGGCCGTTGGCTCATCAAGAATCAGTAGGGGAGTATCAAGCGACAAGACGACTGCCAACGCAAGCTTCTGCCTCATGCCAGTCGACATGAATGCGACGTGCCGTTTTTGATTGAGTTCGAGCCGCTCGGCAATCTCTCGGCTTCGTTCAAGATTTCCAGAGGGATGCATCTCCGAAAAGAATCGCAAGACACCTGATCCACGCATATGACGTGGGAGCCTTGCGTCACCTGGCAAATAGGCAACGTGCTTGCGAAGTTCCACACCGTCGACTTGTGGGTCCTGTCCGCAAACTTGCGATCTGCCCGAAGTTGGTTTCAGGAAGCCGAGCAAAGAACGAATCAGCGTCGTCTTACCTGCTCCGTTCGGGCCTAGTAGGCCGAATACCGTTCCACGTTCTACCTCGAGGCTGCATTCCGACAACGCAAAAAATTCACCATACCGCTTGGTCAGTCGTTGAACTTGAACCAACGCCGTCGAACCGCCATCAAGTTCCGGCGAGCCACCTGTTCGGATGACTTGGTCGAAGGCATTCACGGCGGTCGCGGTTCCCTCAGAATTCACGCTCGTCTCTTCCTGCTATTTTGAAAAATGTTCGAATGATGAGAAAGCGTGTGGTGGTCGCCTTTGGGATGCCTCAGCCTCGCTTGATAGTATGGATGTAGGTCAAACCGCCGCAAAGTGGAGGTGCGATTACTTGCTGAATTCATGTCTGCGAAAAACCAGTCAAATCGCCTTGAAAACCTAGGGTTTTCCACTCGCAGAGATTCTTGATTTCCCGCAAAATCTAGCCACAAGTTGACGCGGGGTTGCGATGAAACTCTAACCCTTGGATGAACGTCGACGCCGTTAGTTGTCTAGCGCTGGGTGATTGTCGTACCCCTTTGATTCAGGCTGAGTTTGGCCGAGATTTGACGCCACTGAATTGCCTAGCATCTTGATCTGTTTTTTTTGGAAGCTCCCATGACTCACCCCGATAACATCTCCGAATGCAACGATTCCATCAGTGAAGAGTCTTTACCCAGAGGCTTTCGCTTTTCGGGTACAGCGTGCGGACTCAAGGCGAGCGGCAAGAAGGATATGTCGTTGTTGGTTGCCGATCAGCCCGTGGTCGCGAGCGGCGTGTACACCCAGAATCAGATCGTCGCTGCTCCGGTTTTGAACTGTCGCTCCAAAACCCCATCCGCTTCGATCCGAGCCGTCGTAGCAAATAGTGGCAACGCCAATGCATGCACCGGTCAACAAGGCGATCAAGACGCATCGGAGATGTGCACGATTTTATCGGAGAAACTTGACTGCTTGCCCGAGCAAATTCTTGTGATGAGCACTGGGGTGATCGGTGTCCATCTGAATATGTCGAAGGTTCAGGAGGGTATCCAAGACGCGTTCGCCATGCTTGATGATTCTCCCGAGAGCTTCTTGATGGCCGCTGACGCAATTTGCACGACTGATCAATCACGCAAGGTGGCCGCTCGATCTATCCAATGCAGCAACGGCACGATTCGGATCGCAGGAATGGCAAAAGGTGCGGGAATGATCGCGCCCAATATGGCCACGATGTTATCCGTCATCTTTACCGACGCAAAGTTAAGCCCCGAACAAGCACAGTCAATGCTCAAGATTGCTTGCGATACGAGCTTCAATCGAATCAGTGTGGATGGACACACCAGTACCAACGACACCGTGCTACTGCTGGCCAGTGGAGCCTGTGATGTCGAACTGGATGAACCGTTGGCGAATGATTTTCAACAGGAACTCAATCAGTTGCTCAGACAACTTGCGAAATTAATCGTCCTCGATGGTGAGGGTGCCAAACATATTATGGCGATCGAAGTTGTCGGCGCTGTAAACGATGATCAAGCTTTTGAGATTGCTAAAACCGTCGCTGCAAGCCCATTGGTGAAAACCGCAATCACCGGAGGGGATCCAAACTGGGGACGCATCGTCTCCGCCGCTGGGTACGCCCATGCGAAAATGGATCCAACAAATACGGCTTTGACCATTTGCGGTGAAACAATCTACCGAGATGGAACCCCTGTTAAATTTAATGCTGGGGAGCTGAGCGGTAAGATGAAATCGAATCGAGAAGTCTCCATCCTTCTCCAAGTCGGGCTTGGGGAAGGGAAAGCAAATTACTGGTCAAGCGATCTCACGACCGCCTACGTTGAATTCAATTCAGAGTACACCACCTAGCGAGAAATAACCTCTCGACTTGCACCTGTTTTCGTTTGGGGGTTCCGTCGCATTTCAAGATGAATGATTCATTCCGCTCGCCGAACCTTCCGTTGTCGCGAGAGGTTGAGTCGACTGACTTAGCATGTGCAGTGATTTAACGTCTGTAGTGTTTTTCTGGCACTCTGGTGAAGTGTATGCCGGAATTCGCCTCACCACGAGGACGCTGGGTCAAGTCAACTAGATAGAATCATGGTTCGTCGGTGAACCATGCGGATGTGATGCGATGTAGGGTGAGTCAAGAGTGACATTCCGCTACAAAATACTAGTGATCCCCACCAAGCCGATCCGTCAGCGTTGCCATCAGTTGACGAACCAATTCTGGGTGCTGGTCAGCGACGTTTTGGGTTTCACCTGCTTCGGATCGATGATCGTACAGTTCAATTGCACCGTCTTGGTGTGCGATGAGTCGGTACTGTTGATCGCGGATCGTTTGGGCACGACCTGTGTAGGAGATCGCGACACCACCGGTCGCGGTCGGCTCTTGTAGTATCGGATTCAAGCTAGCCCCGAGTTGCTGATCAGGCTTGGAAATGCCCGTTAGTTCGCACAGTGTTGGAAACAGTGATCTTGTTTCAACAATTGCGTCTGAATGGATTCCGGGTTGCGGCAGATTTTTGGCAGAAATAATCAGTGGCGAATGTAAAGACTCTTCGAAAAGTGCATGTTTACCCCAAATCGCATGTTCACCGAGATGCCAACCGTGATCACCCCACAGAACGATGACGGTGTTATCTCTTAACCCGTGTGCATCCAATCGATCTAAAACTCTACCGACTTGAGCATCCGCATAGGAGACACATGCCGCGTAATGTCGCCGCACGGCGTCTGCGAACTCCGCATCCTGATTTGGATCTCTGCCCCATCGATTATATTTCATAAATTCGCCCGAGCCATGCCAAGTGGTTTTCCCCTTGGGGCGGTCGGGATGGGGAATCGGAGGTAATTCAACGCTGAGATAAGGTTTCATGTATTGGGCTGGAGCACCAAAAGGAAGATGAGGTTTCAAGATACCAACCGCTAAAAAAAATGGCTTTTCGGAATCGTCAGCAAGCAAATCAAGTTGTCGCAACGATTCCTCTACCGTTAATCCATCAGGATAGATTTCGTCCCCACCCTCAACTGATTGAAATAAGTCCATCTCTTTTGCGTTAGCGCGGATCTCTCCGTGGGCCAACCCGTGCATCGCACCGCGTGGATGCTGCCAAGCACCCGATGGATGGAGGTGACGCGTCCAAGCGTCTGGCATTTCAATCTGATTTTGATCATTCCAGTCGGGACCGCCCCTTCCTCCGGGGTGATGAGACACTTTGCCGACCGATACGGTTGTGTAGCCCTTGTTCCTGAACCATTCGGGCATGCTCGCGGGAATCGAACCGCCGTTTATTTTTTTCGCTCGCGCGAACAGGGCGTCATTTCCGGCTGATCCGTACTGGCCGGTTAGCATGACGTAACGTGAAGCTCCGCAGGTCGGAGCCTGAACGTAGTGATGTCGAAAGATTCTACCCGTCGACGCAAGCTGGTCGATATTCGGCGAATGGATGTAGGATTTTCCGAAGCAAGCTAGTTCCGGCCTTAGATCATCGATACATAGCAGGAGGACATTCCGGCCTTTCTCACCCGCCACGGCATCAGAGGATTCCACGGCATGGAATGTAATGACCAGGGAGGCGAGAATGAACGCGATCCGTTTAACAATCTCTCGAGGCATTTTTGCATCTTGGATTAGTCGATATTGTCAAAGTCATCGAAGTCGTCTAGGTCGTCATCGAGTTCTTCTTCCTCTTCGCTCTCCTCTCCGCCACTCAATCCAAATTCGGCACTGATCTCGTCCTCGATCTCGATCTCATAATCATCTTCCTGTTCTTCTTCGAAATCATCATCGAAATCATCATCGAAGTCGTCCTCATCAATATCGTCAAAGCTATCTAGCTCTTCATCATCGTCGAGACCGTCTTGGAATCCACCATTGTCGCCATCGCCGGAACCATCTTCGTCATCGCTCCCGTACCCATCATCATCGCTGTCGTCGTCGTCGTCGTCGTCGTCGTCATCAAGATCATCGTCATCGTCCATTCCCAATGGAGATGAGACACGGTCTTCTCTCTCCGCCGGTGAAGTTCGCCCTGGGACCGGCGTTGCTGGCGCAGTGAATGGATCACTCGAAATGAGATTTAACGCGAAGGAGGTCACAGACATGGAGCAGGATTTGAGTCAGTTAGAGTCGAACGGTGCGTTTAAGGAGACAAGGTGCAGGAGACTGCAATCGATTACCTCAATCGCTTTGTAAGTCAATTATCAGTAAATGTTAAAAATCTCACCGGGTATATCGGATCTGCAAATTAACCGCGAGGCTAAACGGCAAGTTTCTTGCATACCGATTTCTAGTGACAGCGGCACGGTTGTGTCCGTCGCCTTTTCTAAGGATCCTCCGTGACAATCGAAGCGATTATTCGCAACAGGATCGCCACATTGGCAATGCTGTTACGTCCTCTGGAATCGACCATCTCCGGTGATCCAGAGGAGTAGCTTTTTCAAAAATCGCCCTGTTTCCAACGAGGTTGTTCTCGAAGGTCATTGAGCGATTTTGAATTTGTTTTCCAGATAATGCGGGCTCGGAGCGTACAGCATACTTTCTCAGCTGAATCACCAAAATAATACCATGGCAAACAAACTGGAAAAGATGGGCAAGTAGTCACCTTTCGAGAAACCGTTCGCAGACGCAAATACACTCCAGTAGCGAGTCGCCGGAACTTGGCTTCGGGGAGCCAATCGTTTAGATCGAAAGCGTTTTTCTTAGCAATATACGGGTTTCTAAACATAATCTTGGTTTCTAGACGCTCCGGACGTCGACTTGGACGCAGATGACGCCCTCACTGTGAGGGTTCTAATTTCATGCGGGATTCACCGCACGTTGGAATCGGTTTTACCGAGGTCTCTTGTCGGATTTTGGAAATTTTCGGCGACGTTTCCGTGATTCCCCTGGTGATTTGGTTTTGCCTTTTGGGAACGCTCTGTACCCATCTGCTGGAAATTTGCTAAGGATCAACGCAGCAATTCGTGATCGTTTCGCGAGATGGATACCGTTTTTTGGGGTTTTGCCCGATCCCGCCAACTTTAAATGCCTGTAGGGATGGGGTTAGGGATTCACCGGAAGCGGATCTGCGATCACAAGTTGCCGCGATCGCACGTTGCAGCAGAGACACTGCAGCGAAGACAGGGATCGCTGATTCCTGCCGCTCATGTCAGGAACCGGAACCCCAGTGGAGCGAGTGATTCTTACAAAAGGCTCGCTTCCGAAGGAAATCGATTGAATTGGTCAGTGGATGCTTTGCGTTGGCAAAGATTCGACACCGCGAACCTCCGAATATGGCAATTGTGTTGCGGGCGAAAACTGTCAACTAAAAATGGATCAAGTCGTTAGAGAAAGCTAGGAAATGAAAACAGAACCCGTGAATCGAGTCATCTTGTTTGCCATTATTTGCGTTGCGTCGGTTGGATGTGCTAGCCAGTACGGCCACATCCTATCGAGCAACGAGAGTGATTTAGTGGGTAGTCACACTGCGGGTGCTGCGACTTGGAATCCACTGGTCGATGAAGCGGTTGCAAAACTTCTCGGTCGATGCCCTTCACCTGTTCAAGCGGTTAATTTCCAAGACACCAAACCGCTCGGTGATTCGTCAAGCGTGGGCTCGGCGTTGGTCGATGGAACTGCCACGGTTTGCTTTGTGGGGATTGAGAACAAAAGTGCCGAAGAAATCGGTGACTTCAAAGACCAGCTTTACGAGCGGATCGATATGCAAGTCAATGAAACGGATGCCTTTCGTGGGATAAGCCGTCGAATGGTCGACGCAGCACTGATGGAAACTCGCCTACGCCCCGATTCGCTTTTCTTACCAAATAACCGAGCGAGTTTTGCTGCAGCATTGGGAAGACAGGGAACTCCAGTTGATTACTTGCTTTACGCAACCATCACCAGCGGTACGACAGAACGAAATAAAACGAGTCAACGAAACTACCTGTTGACACTTGAATTAGTCAATTTGAGTAGCGGTGATTCGATCAAAGAGTCGGCTGAGATTCGCAAAGGTTACAGCAAAAATGCTGCCGCTAAATGGTGGCATTTTGGACTCATGCAGGCATGGTGATCAAAACCTACTTTGGAAAAGTCTCCGAAGTCACAAAGCGAATGCCAATTATTTGAGGTCAAGCAATAGATGGAGCAAACGGAGCGTTCAACGCGATGGTTGTGTTCAAAACTGATGCATGTCACTGCATCGGCGAATGCTCTCGGCTTGGTTGCATCGATGGAGATACGATTCCTCCTGTTGTTCGCTCCTGTCCTGCTGGTTGGATGCAGTACCCCTTTCAAACAATTACACTCTGCTCGCGATCTATTCGCCAGCGGTCAGCTTGAAGCGACTCGGGTCGCCTTGGAAAAAGTTCGCGACGACCACAATCGCTATTCGGATCCTGCGGAACTCGATCTCGCCATCGTCGATCTCGCTTCGGGTAACCCCGAGGACGCGGAGCGGCGTCTTCGTCGGATGCGAGATAAATTCGATCGCCAACCGCGTCTGCAAGGTGCAAATGAAGTTGCGGCCATGGTGACTGACGATACCGCTTTGTCTTTCCGTCCATCTGGTTACGAGCAGGTGTTGATTCGATCCATGCTGGCGGTATGCTCCCTAGCCCATGATCAACTTGATGCGGAAAGCTACACCCTTCAAGCAATGGCAAAACAATCAGAACTCGCTCGGCTATCAAAAGATCGAGGACTGATCCAATCGAACGAGATCTACCAGCCCATCGCGTTCGCTCCGTATCTTCGGGGTGTTTTGAGAGAAGCGACACACCGAAACTATGATGATGCGGCTCAGTCTTACCGTTTAGTTAGCGAGGTCGAGCCACAGTTTTCGGCGATCGGAGCGGATATTCAAAGGGCCAGTGTCGGGGCCCACAGCGAACCCGATCATGGCGTGATCTACGTCATCGCATGCACTGGGAGAGGCCCCGTCCTCGAAGAAACAGAGGCCCCTGTCACGACTGCGGCCATGCAGATCGCCTCGGTCATGCTACAGCAGATTGAAGCTGAGAGAAATCAGGATGGTGAAAAGGAAACATTGAGTCTTCCTAATTTAGCAAGCGTCAAAGTGCCAACGGTCACATCTCCGCAGTGTCATATTGCTCGAGTGGGTGTTGAGGTGGATGGGCGTCCGGTTGGAGTAACGGAGACGATTACCGACATCAAGCAACTTGCCATCTCGCAGTTGGAGGCGGAAATGCCGTGGACGATTGCCAGAGCGGTGGTTCGAAGGGTATCGAAAGAATTGGCGGTCGCCAAAGCTGGGAAAAGTCTCGGGCTTGATGGCATCGAAGGTTCGCTTTTTCGATTCGCAACATCGACGCTCTGGAGCGGTATGGAACACGCGGATACTCGCTGCTGGAGTTTACTGCCTCGAGAGATCCAGGTACTTCGATTTGAGTTGCCCGCGGGGAAGCACAGCCTGAGGCTCTCTACGTTGGGCTGGTCCGAAGAAATTTACCGCAGCAGCGCGCCGATGGAGGTTGAGGTGATCAATGGTGAAAACAACTATGTGATCGCGATCGCGCCTGACGAAAGAATCTACACAGTCCACTCGGGTGAATCCTGAATCGTAGCGTCTAGAGGAACCTCAATGCGTTCACCACTCAGCCACGTCGTCCAACTCAGGAAATTCGACGGCCCTGGGGGGCGACAAAGATGGGAAGTTACTGGCGATGCGAAGTTGCTGATTTCGAGAATTTGACGGGTCCGCTACGATCACCAGTGCGGTGTTTTCTCACTCGTCTCGCGTTCTAGCTCGATGCGTTCCCCGTTTTCGTTCGGCGATATTCAATCGGCGAGATACCATGCCAACGTTTAAAAACGTTGCTGAAGGATGATGGGGATTCATATCCCACCAAATACGCGATCTCCCCAATCTCGACGTCGCTGTCTCGCAGCAACCTGCGAGACTTACCCATTCTAATTTCGGTAAGGTATTGCAGAGGAGGTAGGCCAACAAGACGACGGAACCGATCAGAAAAAGCTGATTTTGAAACCTTTCCCAGCCTCGCCATTTGCGGAACGGTCCACGGTGATTCTGGCTTCTCAACCATAACACGAATGACTGGCCCAATAACCGAATCGGCTGCGGCACGCATCATTCGGAACACTCCGCTGTTACTGTCAGAAGCTTCGTTCGCACGACTTTCAAGAGCAGCGGCAACGGTTTGCAGCAATATTAGCTCACTGAGTCTTCGTACCACAACGCTCCATCCCGCTAGGCGATCGCGTCGCGCCGACTGAATCATCGCAAGCATCGGCTTGCATAGACTGAGAGTCGGCTCGCGATCCTGAACCAATCGAACAGTATCGGGAAGGCCAATATCCAAAGGATTGGCGCTGACTTCGGTAATATCGAATTGCCCGTAAAGAAGACATGTACGCTTGACGTCGACGTCAGATTCACCTGGCAAACCAGTGGTCAAAGCATCTGCCGGTGAGGAATTGACCAAAGTAGGGGAGAGAACAGGCGGCGGAAAAGTTGTCGGTTCGACAATTGCAAGGTCAATCGAAACCGAACGCGCTTCGGCATCGGAACAAATTCGGTGGGCAAAGCCGCGTGTCACCACAATGTGATCTCCGGCCTTCAAATGAATGGCAGGCATCGCTGAATCGGCCGGGAACAATAATGCTTCGCCATAAAGCATGACATAAAGACAACCACGATTCGAAGGGACGTCGAAACTCCAGCGATTCTCAAGGTCGAGTTCCGTTGCCATCCAATTTGGAAAGTAGGCACCCTGAAGCAATGTCGAAACAGGGTCGACGGAGGCGGCGTCGGAGTGATCAGTCGTGAGTGCGTTCAACCGTGTTTCCTTGTCTTTTGAGCTTTCCAAAGCGGGCGCCTGTTCCATGCGCGCAAGCTGCCTTGTTCAAAACACTTTTGACAAAAGAAGGTTTCGGTTCCAACAGTAGTTTTGCGGGAAATCTTGATTGGTGGGCAAAAACAAAGAAGAGAAAGAAGTGTGAATTGCAAGTCTTTTGGATGAATCCGCAAAGAACTTCAGCGTCTCATTTGTGATTTAAAACAAGATCGTGAATCGGACATACCGAGAAGCGATTCCTATTTGAATTTTGCGAGCTTGTCATGCAGACGCTTCAAATGACCCACTTTCTCTTTTCTCCTAGAGCCGCTCTTGAGATGATTCGGAATCTGTATTGGTCAAATAGTGAAGTCCGGTCTGGCTCTCATTGGTTCATGCTCGTTCTTTTGCTGGTGGTTTTGCCTTGGTCTTGTGCCCCAATGCTTGCTCAAGATACCCGTCGAGGCTCCGTGCCGGATTTATACCCCCGCGCAGTGAATGAGTTCCTGAATTGGCCAAATTCAGTTGTTCGGTGTGAATCAGGTTATCTTTTCCTAGAGGGGCAGTATCTTCATCCACCGTATGAGATCTTGTTGAAGGACTCTCACCTTGTCATCAACGGTAACGCAGTTCCACTCCGTCTCTTGAACCTCTCCATCTTTTTGGAAGATGAGCCGCGCGAAATGGATTCCGTAGCGACCACGGAACCGTTTGTTTATCATCGGACGGTGTGCGATCGAGGCGATTACCTCGATCAAACAGATTTAGGCCTAGTTGGGCATGGACAAGGCTCGGATCATCACAATCTGCAGTTGGTTTCGTTCACCAGGCCCGCCAACGCATTGGAAAATCTGTTCGATAGCTCGTCTTGGGAAGTCCCTCGTTTGCTCGATTCCTCATCAGCAAATACGGTTTGGCGGGATTCGACAAACTCCCGAGAGTATCAATTACTTGCTGCAATTCAGGCAACTCTCCATATGGGAGGCGCGACGATTCTAGCAAGTCAATATGTTCCACTATTTGTTGACACTTCATACGGCGGCTACGAGCTACTCAGCGGACTAGCACAAGAAAGTGGAATTCGCAGTAATCATGCGATTTTAGAAGCCCCCATCGAAATCCATAATGTTGAGGAACGACTTGCCTGGGCCCACTTCTTTCGGTCTCCGCCAAATGATCAAGAAATGCGTGATCGAGCCGCGACCGATCTTGCTGAGCTGGATGCGGCCGATTCCAATGGCCGTAAGATTTGTGCGGCGAGTATTGTCGCCAATTTCTTGGGCTACCCGTTGACTCTTGCAGCAATGGTGCTCGTAGTGATCGCCTTTGGTCATCTTCTCACCAACAAACCTCAATTGGACCCGTCGCTTACGCCACAAGAGATTAAACGAATCATCATCAAGTCGCTGCTGATGATTGCCCTGCTGTCGCTGATTGACCTCGTCTGGACGGTAATGGCCAATAGCACTGGACTGATGCGAGAAATGAATCCAGTAGGGAGAAGCTTTCTTGGCAGCCCAATGAGGTTAAGTATTTTCAAAATACTCGTTGTTGGCCTCTCGATTGGCTTGCTCTACAAGCAACATCACCGACCAATCGCTCAAGCCGCGACATGGTGGAGTTGTCTAACGCTGACGCTGCTCACCGCGCGATGGCTGACCTTCCAGTCAATGTTTCTTTAAGAACGAGACATCGTTGCGAACGGGCATTTACGCGAGATCGTTATTCACGCTGACTCGGTTCTCAAACGGTTTCCTCGTGGCGTCTGGTGAAGACGATGACAGACCATTTTCGTCCGATGGAATCATGGGATGATTACAACCCTAGCCGTAAAATCGATGCTAAGCGAACAGAGAAGCGATCGGTTTACCTTGATCGGTAATTGGAACCGGGCGATCGCCGTCGTATAGGTTTTTGGTGTAATCGACTTGCGTGGCCGCACAAACGGTGGCAAAAAAATCAGGGATTGAGACAGGATCTTGAACGATTTTCTTGGATAGTTCGTCCGTTACCCCGTACGCTCCTTGGTGTCGAAGTCCCCCGCCCGCAATCACGCTCGTGAATGCGGATCCCTGATGCCCTCGTCCGCCGCCACTATCGAATTCCGGTGGACGGCCAAATTCTGTGGTAATCATGATGATGGTTTTGTCAAGCAATCGCTTTTCTTCCAAGTCGTCCATTAATGTCGCAACGGCGGAGTCGAGTTCTCGGATCAACTTGTGCTGGTCCACAATTCCAGAATTATGGACATCCCATCCGGCACCATTGAGAAAATTCAGGTTGTGAGACACCTCAACAAATCGAACCCCACGCTCAATGAGACGCCGGCTCAGTAGGCATCGTTGACCAAACTCTCCACCATAACGATTGCGAAGCGAATCGGGTTCTTGATCAATCGCAAACACGCGGTTGAACTCAGGGCCGCTAAGATTAAGCGACTGTTTTATGGTTGCTTCGTATTGTTGAATCGGCTCGGCAACCGCAGCGTCACCACGATGCAGGCCAGACAGCAGCGATTCTCGACGTGCCTGACGAGCGGAATCGACTCCATCGGGACGTGAAAGTCCCATCGGACCACGACTTGTATCCGTCAGATAAAGGTAACCATCCTGAGCCCCCAAGAATCCGGGGCCACGGGTCACGTTCGGGTAACCGATCAAAACATACGGAGGCACGCTTTGATCCATCGAACCACGTTCATGCGTAATCAGCGAACCAAGTGAAGGATAAGTGACCGTTCCGCTGATATTTCGGCCAGTATGCATGCGATTGGTTGCCGCTGCATGCTCGTCAATCACGTCATGGTGGGTGGTCCGCACGGCAGTGATGCGTTCCATTCGCTCCGCAAGAAGTGGTAAGTGTTCGCACAATTGCACCCCGGGTACGGCGGTATCAATCGAGGAATAATACGAACCTGCTTTTTTTGATTTTGGATCACCTTGCACTTTGGGATCAAACGTATCGATCTGTCCCATTCCGCCACCAAGCCAAATAGAGACCACATGCTCGGCTTGACCCGAGATCACCGAGGCAGTTTGATTCGATTCTGCTTGGCAACTTAGCGTTAGGCCGGCGATCGCTGCACCGCCCGAGGCCGCGAGCATTTCTCGACGAGTTAAGCTTTTTGAATGATTCATGGCCAATGCCTGTAGCGTTTTTTCTAACTCAAGGTCTAAGTTCGATGCGTCCTAGGGAAACGTACATCCCTAACATTATCTCTATCGACACGGTTGATCGCAAATGTAAATCGATCAGCCCCGGTCATTCTCTGGTTTAACCGTGCAGACTCTATTTTAACCCTGCAGATCGCTTGTCGAAGCGATGATCAAGTTGAATATGACTGTCGTTGACGAATCAATCTTAGTCATTCAACCTCAGTGGAACCCCTTTGGGGAGCATCTTATCAAGCTTAAATGACTATGGCATCCATACAAATTCCCGATGGTTAACGAGGCTCCAGACAACATCTTCGTACGCTTCACGCCACTGTTTGTCCAATCGTGGATCAGCAGGTGGCCCCGCTAAAATCGATTGCTGCAGTTCCAACTGAACCTCATTGGCCTCAGGGACCAGGTGGTTGGTCCAAGTGATTTGGGGAAAGCGTTTTTCCGTGACTGGTAACTTTGCGCCGCTTGGCAAATCCGCCAACCGCTTCTCAAAGCCAACAGCTAAGGTTGCTTCGAGTGGCTGACGTTCTTGATCATTCGGATAGCGACTGAGAAAGCGAAGAAACAATTGATCAACAAGATTTGCGGGTGATTGGGCGTCGATCGCTATTTGAGCGAGTAAGCTTTCTGATGCTGCACGCGTTAGCGCGACACTCAGTGTGCCATTGGAAAGGATTCCCGGTTGTAAAACATTTGGCGACATGTCTCGCGCCGAGATCGGTTTTTGACGCGAGCCCGTCCATCCAAACGCTTCTAGCACATCGGCAATAGGTTGAGCTTCTGGTAGCGATAAACTCGGTCGGTCTCTTTCGTTATTCAGACTCGCGAATTCCCATGCCCGCTTGGGTCTGCCCAGCGTTAGCCGACGGTTCATTGGGTGTACACCATCATGAACAAAGGTCAATTCACCCGCCTTCATCTCTCGACCGGTTGCAACGAAGAGCGAGTCAACAACCTGTTCTGCCAGTAACCGACGTTGATCGGGAGCATGAAAGAATCGCATCTCGGGGGCGACGCCATGGTTTTGCCCTACTGCCTGACGCTGATAAAGTTCGGAGTTCAGGATCAGTCCCATGATGTATTTGAGATCGTAATCATTTCTCACTAATTCCATGGCCAGCCACTCTAGAAGTTCTGGATGACTCGAAGAGACTCCCTCCCAGTCGTGTAGTGGTTCGACGAGCCCGGCGCCGATCAATCGATTCCATAGATGATTCACAACCACCCTTGGAAATCTTTGGTTCATCGGTGAGGTGATCAAAGCAGCGAGACGCTCACGAGTATCTTCGGGCTGTCGCAAAAGGTCATTCAATGATTTGTCATCCAGAACCCCTGTTTCCTCCTCGAACGGCCATGCGGCGTCGACTGCCTGCCCAAGCGGCAGGGTCACTCGTATCAATGACTCGCGTGTCTGCTTCTCAAAAAATTCATCGGGCACTCGGCTCGTTTTGGGTGGAGTCACCGGCTTTCGATCTAGCATCGCTGCAAGCGAAAAAAGATCTTCTTGTGTGGTGCTATGGTATGGGGAATCATGACACCGAGCACATTGCAACTCGATCCCAAGAAACGTTGATGCCAGGATATGACCCTTTTCTGCCATCGGTGAATCATTGTTTCCCGCGAGACCGAATCCAGCACTACCGCCGTCGTGCGTGCTGCCTCGCATCATGATCAATTCAGTCGCCATCCGATCCAGCGACTTATTGTCTCGCAGTGCATCGTGTAGAAACCAGCGAAACGGTCCCGTGCTGTTAAGGGAAGCGTTAAGAAGCGTCGGATTCTCTGCTAATAGATCCATCCAAAAGCTGACCCAGTGTGATGCGAATTCCTCGTGGTTCAGAAGCGAATCAATCATTTTTGATCGCTTTTGTGGATCTTGATCCGCGAGGAACGCTTTGATTACCGGTTCGCTGGGCGGCAAGCCGACGGTATCAAGTGATAGTCGCCGCAAGAAAGCGGTGTCGCCAATTAATGGCACGTCTTCCTTGATGCTGTTAGGGACTGGGGGTGCCGGCCACGCTGCACCCTCAGTGATCCAAGTTCGAAGAATCGCGATCTGTTGTTCACTCAATTGGTCCTCGCCTGGTGGCATGTCGCCGTCAGTGATTCGGATCATGAGTTCGCTGCTCTCAGGATCGTGCGGAACGACCGCTTCGCTACCGGAGTCGCCCGCGAGTAATGCGAGATCTCGTTGATGCAGAGAGAGTCCACCTTGGGCCTTTTCACTGTGGCATCGAAAGCAATTTTCGCGAAGGATTGGTAAAACGCTGGAGTGGAATTGTGCTGCCTGTGTTGCATCCGCCTGATTGGCATTAAACAGGGCTTGATCGATTTTGTGGCGCACCCACTGATCAATCGTTGTGGGCAGTGGTGTCGCTTGACCGAAACGATCTCGCCAAGCAGCGAGGAATTGTTTCCGCATCTGACTTTCGATTGACTGCGATTTTTCGTGGCGAGTCTCCCAGAATCCATTTTGACTCCATGCCGCTTGCCGTCGAATCTGATCGTCAAGCGAAACTAATTCACGCTCAATCCGTTTTAGAGCGGGAATCATTTCGGCATCCGAGAGAATGGTTCCCCGATCGTCTCCGCTTGATAAAAGGGAATCGTTCCCAGTAAAAGTTCGATCAACGCGATTCTCGAATTGAGTGGTATTGGGTCGGACGACCCGATAATCGGATTCACCCTCATAGCGACAGGCTACGGTTAATTCGGTTGTCTCTGTTCTGAGATTGGATCCTCCAACGACAACCTCTAAAACAACCCTAGACGAGCTTCGAGTCGGGATGCTCTTTGATCCCTTCTGAGCATCGGACTGACGTTCGGTTCCTTGATCCAAAGTATCACTCGTTTTGCGAATTTCCTTGACGTTACGAAGTGGCAGTTCAGGTTCAGGGATGCGTTTCCTTTTGATCACTTCCTGCTGCGAAAAACCTTTGGGGCGTCCGCCGGGCATGGGGGGATCGGCGACCGGATCGATCGATTCAAGGTTCGTGGCTTTTCGGTACACGGCTTTGGTGCCAATAACTAATTCACCGTCAATCCAAAGGCGACTGA
>JADHOA010000035.1 GCA_016779185.1 Rubripirellula sp. | reverse complement strand
AGAATTTATCGTTACCCACTAATGATTCATCACCATTTTTCGTAACTGCTATCATCAATCCTCTCAAAGAATAGATCCATGCAATTGAATCTGACTTGTGACGGTGTAAAACGACGTGACTTATTAAAAATTGGGTCGCTCACGATTGGTGGACTTTCCCTGCCAAATTACCTCTCCTTAGCAAGTGACCGGGCAGCAAAATCTGGCAGAGCAGATCGCGCTATCTTTATCGAGCTTCCAGGCGGACCGTCTCATCTCGACACGTTCGACCTGAAACCAAACGCACCGAGCGAATTCCGCGGGAGCTTCAACCCAATTCGAACAAACGTTCCGGGAATTGAAATCTCTGAACACCTTCCCAAACTTTCGAAAGTTGCGGATAAATTCTGCATCCTAAGAGGTGTTAGTCATACATTGGCAGCTCACCGTTTGGGCCAGGAGTATGTCAATACGGGAAGCAAACCCATTCCTGCACTCGAATACCCGAGTTTTGGAGCGGTGCTTTCCAAAAAGCTTCCAAGTGATGCGGAGATCCCAAGCTTGGTGGCGGTTCCCAAGGCGGCTCAAGGGCCAGGCTTTTTGGGAATTCGATACGCAGCACTAGAAACTAACGCGAGCCCTAACTTCGGTGAGCCATTCTCAGTAAGAGGTATCTCTTTACCACACAGCATTAGTATTGATGAGGTTGGAAGACGACAGGAACTTCTCAAGAAACTAGATCGACGCTTCGCTGATTTGGAAAAGTCTGATCAGCTACTAGAAGGCTTGGATCAATTTGGTTCGCAAGCCTATTCGATGATCACCTCATCCAGAGCAAGACAAGCGTTTGATATTGGACAAGAGCCCGAGAGTTTTGCGAGGCAATTTGGTGAAGAGTCCTTTGGGCAAAGTTGCTTACTCGCGCTAAGACTCATTGAGTCCGGAGTACGTCTCGTCAGTGTGCAACTTGGCGGATGGGATACACATCAAGACAATTTTTCAAAATTAAAAAACAACAATCTACCAAAGTTAGACGCTGGACTAAGCGGATTGCTTAGTGGCCTAGAACAGCGAGGACTGCTTGAGACAACAGCCGTCTTTGTGACCGGTGAATTTGGACGCACTCCAAAAATTAATCAACGTAGTGTAGAGGGAGGACGAGATCACTACCCACGTTGCATGTTTATGCTGATGGCTGGGGGTGGAATTCGCGGGGGACAAGTTATCGGAGAAAGTGATGACACTGCATCCGGACCTCGGCACGATGCAATCACGCCAGATGACGTAGCGGCAAGCTTCTACCATAACTTAGGAATCGATCCGGCAACGGAGTTTAACAGCAACACTGGTCGACCCATCACACTTGTAAGAGACGGGAAAGTAATCACACAGTTGTTTTCTTAGCTGCAGGTTGCCCGTGATACGTGGTTGACACAAAAAGAAGGGCCATGGTGAAGCCCTCCCTGCCTCACCATAGCCCATCAATGCCGGAACGATGGCACCAATCGTTCCACCCTCCCAATCCATGGTGTTCGTTTTATCGGCAAAACCAAGTGCTGACTGGAGCCCTTCCTCATTTATTGAGGAATTTTTTAAGGTTCAGAGTTTTACGAACCCAACCAGTATTTGGACACATTTCAATCTGCTACGGGAAACATCGCAAGCTACACGGGCCAATCAAGCTAAAGTTCAGAAAAAGACCTGACCGTTCTCTGTGAAAGTTCGCCTCGGACCAGATTAAGAATCAGGTCAGTTAATTATTTCAATCTTTCAAGTTGCATTAGATCTGCATGAAGGGCGAGTTTGCCCATCGACCAGTTTCAACCCACAAATAACACTTATTGACGAGGTCGAGAGATCTGCAGCAGCGCTTCGCGAATTTCAAACTTTCTAGCATCATCCAACAGCTTTGAACCATCTTTCTCTGTCACGTAAAAGACATCTGCTACCTGATCAAGATGAGTGTCAATCTTGGCAAAGTGCAAAACGACCTGCCTTTCAGACAAGGCAGCGGCGATACGGTAAAGCAGGCCTACAGAGTCATAGGCAAAGTACGAGAGGATCGTGTAACGATCCACCGTATCATTATCAATCACAACCCTTGTTGGCAAAAGATTCACTGATTCGGGCTCACAGTCTCCCTGCATAGCCCACTTTCGTCGATACGGCGGTAACGGCTCGTTCGGACTCTCTAATAACTGACACACGCTTTCAGAAATTTTTTGTGTGTCTCGATCACTAATTTTTCCATCAGCGTTACTAGAGTCAACCACCCAAAAATAATCCCATGCCACGTCTCCGACCGTTTCAATACGAGCACGCAGGATTGACAAGCCGCAGGTGCTTAAGGCACCTGTTGCGCGCGCGAATGTACCAATTGAATGCGAAGTCTCTTGCTTAATTACGGTAAATCGAGTTGCCTGCAACTCGTGATCGTAGTGCGAAGTACATAGTGTTTTTTTCTCTCCTGCACTAACTTCGCGAAACATTTCAATCTCATCCGCGAGGCAATTAGCATCGCACCGATCGAGCAGCGACAGCGGAAGATTATTCAGCAATACAAAACTATCTTGGGGAGCGACTCGCTTTTGCAACTCGGTTCTGACTGCTCTACGTCCACTCTCCAACTCTGGATCATCGGGGCTTCCTGGAAGGTTGCCAGAATCGAAATATCGTCTCGTTCGTCGATATAAGTCATCAATTAGATTAATCTTCCAATCGGTTGCAACACCCGGACCCACTGCCACCAGATCCGCGTAAGTATGAACTACCAAAAGTTCCAATCGCCTGATGGAACCAACCTCCGAGGCAAATGCTAGGACGATCTCAGGATCCGTTAGATCGTGACGGAAAGCGATCACATTGACAGCTAAGTGTTTAAGTACAAGCCATTCGAGCGTTTCCGCATCTTCATCATTTAAACGTAAACGCTTTGCGGTCTGCTTCGCAATTCGAGCACCAACAATGCAGTGATCTTCTTCGTAGCCTTTTCCAATGTCATGAATCAGCAGTGCAAGATGCAATACTCTTTTATTCGTGATTCTTCGGTATCGCCGCCCCATGCCCCCTTCTTGGTCACATAAATCCGTTACGGCTTCGACCGCGCGAAGGCTATGCGCATCCACTGTGTATTTATGATAGGCGTTGAACTGGAGCAGACCTCTCATTCTTTTAAATTCAGGTATCAACTGCTCGAGTATCTTCAATTCATGCAGTCGACGTAAAAGCGGGGCCAGTCGCCCGGAACTGCCAAGAAGATTTAAAAACTCATCAATTGCGAGCGAGTCCGGATCCGTTACTTCTCGATCCTGCATGGCCAAGCGAATCGCCTGCCAAGTCGCATGTGAGATTCGTTTACCATACTGATTGGCTAAACCCATTAAACGTAAAACGTCGGGCAGACTCTGAGAGAACTCTTTGAGACGTTCTTTCCTAACCCAAATATGAGTAGGCCCCATCAAGATTGATTCGTCAAGTTTTTTTGATCGGATCCACTCATAGGTGCTAGCAATCATCGGACGAGTGATTGCATCATCTACAAAAAACTTAGATGAGTACCGGACGTTACGCGTATGCGCAAAGTAATCCTGCATGAACTGCTCGACAGGAAGCAAACCATCTTCACCCTCGTAACCCCAGTCTTTTGCGATTTCCATCTGCATCGCACGATCTAGAACATCCTGATTTTTTTTCTCGCGAAAGTGCAATTCATTTCTTAGCCTTAAAAGGAATGCATAAGCTGCTCGAACCGACCGAAAATCCTCCTCCGATAACACACCCAGCTTCACCAAGCGTTCTAGATCGGTTTCACCCGTTCGCGCAAATCCTAACCACCTTATTAATTGAATATCCCGCAAAGCGCCGCGAGATCTTTTTACATTTGGACGTAACAGGTAAATAGTTTCTCCCCATTTACGTCGTTCATCCACTCTCGCTTGTACAACTTCACGTATCAAACGCTTGGCTCGTCGATTGGCTCCACGACTAAATTGATAAAAGTACCTTGAGTAAAGCTTTAAGCTTCCAGCCAACAAACGAGATTCAGCCAGAGATGAGTAAACAACCGGATCCGACCAAGACATTCGGCAAGCCTCATCAGGTAGTCTGATCGACAACCCGGGTGTAATACCCGCGTCTGCCAAGTCCCTAGTAAGGTTACCCGCTACCTTATTTGCGAGCGATTCGCCAGCTCGACTGGTCAAAATCATCAAGTCCGCATCAGAATATGGCGCTAAATCTCGACGACCGAATCCGCCATGTGCGACGAGCGAAAGGCCAACAGCCTGCTGACCATTAGAATGCTCATCTATCGCAGAATTCCATATCGCTAAAACCAAATCATCATAAACATCTGCCAACAGTGTCGACACTTGCATTGCTGGCGTGCCAGCGACATGGCTTTCAAAAGCCTTCAAACGACCTTGCTGAATGAGTTCTCGACAATGAAGAACAATTGATCTCATGCCTCTTTACCGCCACCAATCAGGTGCTCACTTTACGCTGCTCGAAATGGCTTAGAAGAAGCAGTTCTACTTATTCTGCAATGCAGGAGCGTGCGAAGAAAGTTCGATCAAACAACATTTTGATCACTCAATTACCACTAGAGTCCGGAAAGCCGGTGTCGATGAATCGCAATTCAGCTGAAGACTCTCTGACAGGTATCGAATCCGAATGATTTAATTGAACGACCAAGCGTCTACACGCAAATCGACGTGTAACTAGGTAGGACAACCTGACGTGCGGGACAGCAACTATAGGGCATCTTCACCACGTTCGCCGGTACGGATTCTGATTGAATCCTCTAGATTCGTCACAAAGATCTTTCCATCACCGATTTGGCCAGTCTGGGCGGTTTGTAAAACCGTATCAATGACCATCTGTAAATTATCGTCGGTGCAGATCACTTCGATTTTCACTTTGGGGACAAAGTCAATAGCATACTCCGTTCCTCGATAGATCTCGGTATGTCCCTTCTGGCGTCCAAACCCGCGAACCTCACTAACCGTCATCCCATGAATACCTTGATCCGTGAGAGCATTCTTCACATCTTCAAGTTTGAAGTGACGGACAATAGCTTCGACTTTTTTCACAACCTTACCTCAGACAGGAGCATCTAAATTCCTGAACATCTCTTAGACGATTGTACACCACTCTGTGGACTATTCCACAGGGGCTGTAATGCCTAGGTTAGCAGGACGCGAAACACTGAGGAAACGGCAGTTTTACAAGCCCTACTCCTCAAAAACCCTAAAAATGGGATGCGGGGGGCTTATCGTATGCGAGCAACTCATACAGCCAAGCACAATCTTCTCACAAACTACCAGATGGCCCAGAGGTGTTTTGCTGAACTCTCAAGGCATCCAAACCGACCCAATTAACCTCCGCGTCATTTGCTTGTGAGTTGGCGACTCTGGATAAAACAAATAACAGATCACTCAGGCGATTCAGATAGACTGCCAATGAATCGGACACCAATTCATCGGGCAAATTACACAAGGTAACAACACGCCGTTCGGCTCTACGACAAATTCCTCGTGCCAAGTGCAAGGCACAAGCAGCCTGATTGCCGGCCGGTAAGATAAAGTTCCGAAGTGGCTCTAAACCCTCTTCGTGCAGATCGATCCAATGTTCGAGTCGTTCTATATGAAAATCCCCTAAAACGCGGGTTTGATGCTTTTCCGGATCGGGAGTGGCCAACTCAGCTCCCATTGCAAAGAGTTCGTGCTGGACCTGTTGTAGCTGGCCGTCTACGAGATCGCCTACGCCCGCATTACGAGCAACTCCAAGGGCAGCATTCAATTCGTCTACAGTTCCGTAAGCCTCGATTCTAGCTGCATCTTTAAAAACTCTCGGTCCACCAAAAAGACCAGTACTACCTTGGTCACCTGTTCGGGTATATATCTTCATGCATCTACTTTGCAGTTAGGCTGGAAAGGGATCGCAGCAATTTTTGGCAAAAACGGTTCCACTCGCCTAAAGTTGCTTGCCCACTAGTGTTCTAAATAGGCAAGTCATGCAACCAGAACCTACAAAAAGTGTTCGTGCAGCGGGTATTTTCTTGCTACTGAGAGAAAATGGAAATCTACAGTTTTTGCTTTTAGAGCATGCGGATCGCTGGGATTTACCAAAAGGACACTGTGACGCGGGCGAAAGCTTTCTTCAAGCTGCCCTGCGCGAACTTGAAGAAGAGACTGGAATCAGACCCGACCAAATTGAAATCGATCAAGATTTCTCTTTTGAGATCTGCTACCCAGTACGGTACTACAAGCCAAAAGTCAGAAATTATAACAAGCGTGTTCGCTATTTTTTAGGCATTTTGATTACCAAGCCGACTATCTGCCTCACCGAGCATATTGCTGCCCATTGGATAGACTGGAACCCGGCGCGTAAAATTCAAGCCAAAACCATCGATCCACTGATTGCTGAAATAGCAAAACACATCGCTAAGGGAACAACATCCAGTTCATACGACTCGCATGATTAGCGACGTGTGCGTCAACAAAACCCGGTCAAGTTCCCGACACTCCATTTGGTCTTCTGCCAACCAAATCCAACGATGTGAAACGCATCAGTACATGAGCGTGTTCCCACGACTGTTACGATTTTCGATGTCTTTGAGAGTTTGATGTTTACCAAACTCCCCTCATGCTGCCCCTACTCAACATCAACTTCCCATCACGGCTACAACCCCGGTTCCAGATTGTAACGCCTGTAAGGATTGTGCCGATTATCAAGATTAGGTTCAGATTGCTTGCGAAAAAGTAACACCGGTTTTGATTCATCACCGAAAGATCATGACCTACGGTTCTCATGTAGGCATTGGCAATAAAGTTTGCCAATTACCAGGTCTTTATCAATACCAAGAGTAACCGGTCGTAGTTAGTAATGGGCTTTCTTAAACGAATCTTGCAAAGCAATCTCAAAGGTCAAGAATCAAGTCGTCCCGCTCGAGGGAGTTTTGAAACTTTAAGTCGAGACGAACTGAACACCCATATGAACATCCGCACGTATGGAGCATTCGATCTCACCGATGCGGTCAGACCCTCTTACGACCTGCAAGTTGTTCCTAAGCAGGGATTCAGATTCGATCAACATGTTGATGACACAACCGGCTTAAAGACGCCCGCAATCATGGCTTCAGTGACCCAGCACAGGCTACTTGATTTATTCTTCGAATTGATTGATCGCCTTGGGCCAGTTGTCGATGTGGTACTAGAGTCAAGCCACCGAGTGCAAAGTACACATCAGGAACTTTATCGAGAACACATTGACGCGGCAGTTCTGAAAAGCGTCTTACTTGAATTTGAAGATCTATTGTTAAATGACGGATGCACTGGTATCGCTGTCATTAACCCCCAGAAGCGTCAAGAAGTTCAATTAGATGAGCACAAGTTGATCATCATGTACGGGAGACCTCTTGACGAATTTGTTGCGACACTAATCGAAGAAGACGTTTATCCAGACAAAAACATACGCTTCATCACCGAGGCGGAACACGTCCACAGCAGCAGTGAGAAAATGCACCACCGTTTCGAAATTCTCAAAAATCGCTTGGGAATCAACTGATCACCTTTATCGCCCAGCTAAAGGTGTTAGGAGTGGAGCAATACAGGCAGAATCAGGCATTTCCGAGAGAAAACAGTGTAACTGGGAAATGCCCGCACCCTTGTCTGTTACTTTGCCCTACCTAAGCCGCATTCCCTCGTCTTCTCGACATGACTGTCAACTTGTGGCACGATACGTGAATGTATTTCAAAGCTAGCCACTCATCTAAAAGATGATTCGATGATTCTCGTCATTAGCGCAAGCCTACACCCAGACAGTCGAAGTAGGATCTTGGCGCAAAAAGCAAAAGCCAAACTCGAAAATAAATCGGAACCAGTCGAACTGTTTGATTTATCTAAAAAACCCCTGCCACTGTGTGATGGCATAACAGCATACGGCGACCCAAACGCCAAAGAACTCGCTAACCTGATTAATCAAGCTGACGCAATTATTCTGGCATCTCCCGTTTACAACTACGATGTAAACGCAGCCATGAAGAATGCGATTGAAATAACGGGAAAGGCATGGACGAACAAGTTAGTCGGCATCATGCTCGCAGCAGGTGGCCCAGGAAGCTTCATGTCAGCTATGGGTGTGGCGAATAGCTTGATGCTAGATTTTCGATGTATCATTATCCCTAGATTCGTTTACGCGTTAGGTGATGCGTTTCAAGGTAATGATCTGGTTGACGAACAAATTGACCAACGAATTACGGAGCTGGTTGAAGAGACCACAAGACTTTGTTCCGCCCTTCGCTCTCTTCCCTAATCACTGTCCGCTAGCGGTATATCTTGTTTGATTGCAAGAAAACCTCGACTGCATGAGGTACTTGATATCTGATGCTTGAATTCCTTTTGATGCGATTTCTAATCTCCGTGCTTGAAACTTCAATCGCGGGCATACTAATTTCAGATGCGAGAATTGAATCAAGTAATCGGCCATCGACAATTCCATTGAGAACCGAATAGTCGATCGGTGGATCACCCCCACGACGAACAACCGAGAGGGTTACGCAACGAAGTATTCTTTCTGGTGAACGCCAATTAGGCATTGAGGCTAACGAATCACTTCCAGCGATCAAAAAATAATCATTATGAGGGTCCTCAGCACAAATCTCTTCTACGGTGTCGACCGTGTAGCTAGGTTGAGCTCTTTGCAACTCGCGTGGATCGATGGTATGCCCGGTCGCTCCGCTAATTGCCAAACGAATCATGGTCAGTCGCTCTTCGTTCGTTGCAATCGGAGCAGATGGTTTTAGAGGTGATTGTGCAGCTGGAATCCACCGCACTTCATCTAGGCAAAGCGACTCTCTAGCAAACTCCGCAATCCACAAATGACCGAGATGCACGGGGTCAAACGATCCACCAAACAAACCAATCCTCATCCCTCAAACCTCCCAAGCAGTGATTACCAAAGTTTGCAAGATCACTCTTACTTTCCCGAAAGCTCGATGTTGATTACATCTTTATTGCCCCGTCTATTTTATTGCCCTATCTCTTGATCGTCCGAACACGGCATTTTAAAAGCACTATACCTGAGGCCCGCAATATCGCAGAATCATCGTGCAAGCCAAGTTATCATTGCTAGCAGCTAATGCAAACGCCGGTCGCCTTTCGATAATTATCACAATCTTTCATGGCAAAGAGAAACAACGAACGGAATGCTGGTGACCTACGCAATCTTCCACGAGAAGAAAGTGACTGTCCCGATTTCGCAGCCAAAGGTGCAGAGGCGAGTCATCTACCTGCGCACCAAGGTGAACTTTTTGACTTATCTCCCCCGCCATGGGAGATTTTGGATGAGGGTCCCATTACTGTAGCGACTGTCGTGTTCAGCGAAGCTCCGTACGGGCCTTACGATTACTCCGTCGGAACATCACATCGATCTTTAGAACCCGGAATGCGGGTCAAAGTACCTCTAGGAAACCGACGACAGCCGATGCTAGGTTGGTGCACCAAGGTTCAAACCGAAGCAAATTCCAACCGCAAACTGCGGGCAATATCTGACGTAATCGATGATCAACCGCTTTGCGATGATTCACTCGTACGTTTGGTTCTTTGGATGAGCCACTATTATCAAGCTCCGGCCGGCCAAGTGTTTGATACTTTGATTCCATCAAGCGTTCGAAGCTTAGCCGGCACTCGTGAAACGATCTATTACTCGCCCGGTCATGATGCAAAAAACGCTGAAACCATTAACTCGCTTCCAGTCAAACAAAAGGCGGCCCTTCTTTCATTGATTCGTGCGAATCAACCGTTGAGCACTGCTCAATTGATGCTCGATGCACAATGCTCGCAGGACCCCATCAAGCGGTTACTCAATAAAGGCCTGATTCATGCCGAAAGCCGACGAGAGTTGTCTGGGCAATCGTTAAATCGCTGGCGTCTTGACGATGGAGAAGCAGAACGCAAACTTCAGCTTACCGAAGATCAAAGAAATGCTTTGAAGCGGATCGTTGACGCGATTGACAGCGATAGCCAAAAAACATTCCTGTTGCATGGCGTCACGGGCAGCGGCAAAACCGAGGTTTACATTCGTGCAATCGAACACGTCGTAAGATTTGGTAGGGGAGCGATCGTACTGGTTCCTGAAATCAGTCTCACGCCCCAAACACGGGGTCGATTCGAGAGGCGATTCAAGTCAGTCGCGGTTCTGCATAGTCAGATGACACCCGCTGAACGACATTTTCAATGGCAAAGGATAAGACAGGGTGATGTTCAAGTTGTAGTAGGACCGCGAAGCGCGGTTTTCGCGCCGTTCCCCAGATTGGGAGTCATCATCTTGGATGAAGAACATGATTCTTCGTTCAAACAAGATACTCAACCTCGGTATCACGCAAGAAAGGTCGCACACGCTAGAGCCAAATCATTAGGCATTCCACTCATTCTGGGTTCTGCCACTCCTTCTCTAGAATCTTGGCAGGCAGCGGACTCTGGTTTTGCAGACTTAATTTCGTTATCTGGTCGAGTTAATACGCTGCCAATGCCCGATGTTCAATTAGTTGATCTTCGGCTAAAGGAGGATCGCACTAACGGTGCGATCAGTCGACCACTCCACCAAGCAATACAAGCAACACTCAAAGAGCGAGGGCAAATCATGCTCCTCCTTAACCGCAGAGGTTTCGCTACAAGCATTCAATGCCCGGCATGTGGTCATGTGGTGGTATGTCCTGATTGCGACTTATCCCTCACGCACCATCGAGACGGGAGCAAAGCAGTTTGTCATTACTGCGATTACACCATTGGAACACCACCCTGGTGCCCATCATGCCGATTTGAAGGCATCCGATTCGGCGGTCTAGGCACGCAAAAACTAGAAGTTGAAATACAAAATCGCTTCCCTGAAGCTCGTATTGCTCGGATGGACAGCGACACGATGCGCAAACCTGGAAGCCATCAAAAGGTATTATCAAACTTTCGATCCGGTGAAATTGACATTTTGCTAGGAACACAGATGATTGCGAAAGGCCTTGACTTTCCGAATGTTCTCTTGGTGGGAGTGATCAATGCGGATAGCGCGCTGCACTTTCCCGATTTTCGTGCCGCTGAAAGAACGTTTCAGCTTGTCACACAGGTAGCCGGCCGAACGGGACGCGGCAATCGCTCAGGACGCGTGGTTGTTCAAACCTTCACTCCGGAACACCCGGCTATCCAAGCCGCTTCGCGACACGACTACCTCAAGTTTGCAAAAGATGAACTAATCAATCGAAAACGATTTCACTACCCGCCTTTTGGTAATGTTGCGAGAATCATCATACGTGGCCCTGACGAAAAGATGACGGAAATCGTCAGTCAATCGATCGCAAAAAGGCTCGAATCTGCGAGAACCACACTAGGATTTGAGGTGCGTATTCTTGGGCCAGCGCCGCCACCTCTCACACGTCTTAGGGGCAAGTATCGATTTCATATCCTGCTGCAATCGACCAATGCAAATCAACTCGGTGAAACCATTAGAGTTGGAACCGATCAATTCAAAGTTCCTGACAACAGCGAAATACAGTTTGTGGTAGATATCGATCCGATCGACATGCTCTAAAACGTACCTCGCCAACGTCCAAGGAAAGATGCTTCCATTCGGAGTTTGCCTTTTACTTAGCACCCGATGATCCGCCCAGAAAGAATATTTTATCGCTAATCAAAAGTGAAATGATTCGTTAAACTGGAATTTCTCAATCAACGACCGATGGTGTGACAGCCATTTAGAACTGCCGGTCTTGGATTCAAATTGTTTTAAGTGGAATACGTTGAATGCCAATGCCATCTGATGAACCGCCTGAACTGAATAAAAAATTCAGAATTCAGCGACGTCGCCTTGGAAAAGTAAAATTTCTGGCCGAAAAAGGCGACTACGGATTTATTACCGCGGAGGATTACAAGGAAGACGTGTTTTTTCATATGTCTACTTGGAAACCTGATTCCGCAACGCTTGGAGAATCATCTGCAGTCGAGCTAATCGAAGGCCTGTGGGTTGAGTTCGAATTGGATGATGATCAATTTGAAGAAGACAAGAGGCTAAGGGCAAAGATTGTTCGACCTACGATGCGTCCGATCGGCAGGAAACTATCAGGCCGAGATGCGACGTTTCAGATTATTACTCACCACCCAAAAGCCCGAAAACGAAGACCCTCTTGGCGAGACACGCAGGAGTGACATTGTCAATTTGTCTCCATCTCGCAAGATGGAATGACAACAGAACAACGCTAATAAGCGAAGGCTGATTTTCGTTGTTTACTCGGACGTCGACTTTCCCTCGTCTTTAGATGTATCTGATTCGCCGTCCGCAGAATTGTCAACCTTTGGCTGTTTATCCCTTGGGGGAAGCTTTCCGCCGTTCTTTTGAGCCTCGATGTAGTCAAGCTCAAGATCTTGAACAAGTTTCGGAGTGATGTGTTTTTGCAAAAGATCTCTGGTATTTGAGAACATCTCATCAACCTTTCGGCTCTGGTTGGCATTTTTGGTTCCCAGCAAATTAATGAACTCTTGCTGCTTCTTCCCAATCGCCCCGTAGAGGCCCTCGCTAGTTGGCTGATCACGCAAGGCCGTCAGCAACTCCTCTGCTTTTTCCATTTCTCCGCGTTCAAGTCGCAATAATATTCTTGCCTTGAACAATTCACGTATCGCAACAAGGTCGATGATCGAATTTTGAGCACCTCGGATATATGCTTCTGCTTGAAGACGAATATCGTCGCCAGAGAGATCTGCTACGACGCGAGGGTACAAACCAGGAACGATGGGTAATCTCGCAAGAATCGCGCCACCATTTTTCACATACATCAGTCTCAACCGTTCATCGCTAGGCTCCACTACAAGAAGCCCATTCCAGTTGGTTCGTCCAACAAACGTCATGTCACCCGATTCGAGATCTTTTTGATAAAGCTCATAACCAATCAGCGGAAAACCAGGATCACGCTGGAGGTGTAAACGCATCTCAGTGGAATCGAGTTGTGGTCGCACTTTCAATGCAGTTTTAAACGTTCTCTTATTTTTTCGCCCCTGTAAGCCTCCACCACGTCCTGAATAAAAATCCATCTGGACATTTCGATCATTATGCCCATCCAGCTCGGTGACATGCAGATAGGCCCAATCAAGTGGTCCAATCATGATCGGATCGCCGTTGCGATCATTCTTACGCGTCATCGGCTCTAATACGTCACCAACGCGGATCCAAGCCGGTGAGGATTCGCGATCTTTTTCTCTTACTAAACCACCAGCACGAACCAAACCTAGTGCTGATCTCTGGCCAGCATTTTCGATGCGTACCATCGGACCGAATGCTTTAGTTAGTCCGAGTGCTACGGCACGCGGCAAAAAACTACGATTAAAAGATTTAACTTTAGCAACCGGACCAAAGTGCCTCATTAAAGTATCAAACTCTACAACCTCAACCTCAGTTGGTGATCGTTGATTAACGACTGACACAATGAACACTTTGTCATAGTTTTCAATAATTTCTCCGACGAGATCAGAAATGCGAGGGACAATCAACTTTGCTTCTGGATTTAACGTATTGGCAATACCTCGGGATACAAGGATGGCTTCTGCTTTAGATGAATCTGAACCTGCTACGCCTTCAGAATTGGACGAATCGGTTCCCGCATTTTCTGTTGACAAAGCGTCCGTCTCTGTTTCATTCCAAAGCTCTCGCACCGCAAACTCATCACCCGAAATAATTTCAAGCTTTTCCTTGATCCCATCAAAATCATCGTTACCAATGGCGATTGCTTTTCGCATCACCTCCTCTGCACGATCCTCAGTCGAATAAACCTTTGGAACATAATCGCTGATGTTTTTCGCTACGCGAATACGCACCGCGTCCGGATGATCTCTTCTGACCGCGATGACAGGATCCGCCGCAGTAATTAGATCGTAAGTAAGGCTGGACATACCTCGTTTTGCGGCCGTCGCGACTGAGCTAGGTGCCACGGCGTAATCAACTCTCCACACAGCCTGAAAATCCCGGTCGAGAACGGCCTGAATTTGTTTTTGCAGCGAAGCAAAATCGACGCTGTCATCGTCATTCACGTACCAAATTAAAACCTTATAGGGATCGTAATCCCAAGGCGTTGCGTCCTCTGCTACCTCAGCACCGGAATCATCATCTAAAGGTTGACTCCCTACAGAAGGGGTTGCACCCTCCTGTGGCTGTTTGACTTCGGCAATCTGTTCTTCTGCGAAGGCAACGACGACAAAGATCACTAGCAAAAATATGGAAGCGAGGTATCGATATACTGTCATGCTCATTGTCCTAATCGCCAGTTGTCCGCATTTTGATACAACGAAACAATATCGGAACCCATCCCAATTAAGTCTCGACGATACGCGTAAGAATCAACCATCTGCCATAAAGGTAGCACTGGTAATTCATGATGTGCAATCGCATGAAGATCGACTAGGCGATCTCGAACCTCCCTCCAATTCTTTGCTTCTTCGAGGCGTCGCAACCCCAGACCCACTAGCTGGTCCTCGCATTTCGCCAAGCCATTGGGGCCTAACAATCGCCCCGCATCGATGACTGGCTCCCAGACTGCGGCAGATACATAAACAATGTCAGCGATATTCTTTTCTCGATCAGGAAACGTTTCTCCGAAAGGTAACTCTACCAACTCAACCTCGAGCCCCAGTAATTCCCATTGAGTCCGAATCCCTTCACACGCAACCCGCGAGAGATTGTCTGGCGGATAAGCGAGCCGAATCGGTGTCATCGCCGGCATCGTTTCCTCTTTACGCTCCGCCTCCGACTTCATTTGATTTGCATTCATTGCGATCAAAAGCTGAGCAAGTGGCGGTTCGTAAGGGCGTGGCTCGAGCGTTTGATCGTACGCATATCCCAACGGATCATTGAGCTCCACTCCCGCTGGGAATGGCCCCGACAGGACTCGGCATCCTTCCGACTCCAAACCCTCGAGCAACTCACCTGTCAAAATATCTTGACGGTTGATCCCGTATAAAAGAGCTCGTCTAAAGGTGCGTTCTGCAAGATACGGGTGCTCAGAACATGGCACCAACATGTGCACGGTAGGCAAAGGATAATTGGCAACTTTAATTTTTTTACTTTTGCTTAATCGCACTGCATCCGCAGGAAAGAGCTGATCCAACACATCAATTTTTCCCTGTAATAAAGCACTTACACCCTCTGATGCCGAAGCACTTCTTATCTCAACAATCTCACGCGGCTGCGTTGGAACTTTTGGCTCGCCAGACAACACAAAACGAACGATATCCTTCTCAATCGACTCCCGGCGATAGTCTCCGGTGGGAGACATCGGCTCACCGCCAAACCAACTTCCGTCAACTGGAATCTGCAGCAAAGAAATTGGCAGTACGTTAGGTCGGCGCAAGTTAAATGTTACCTGCTGTGGACCCTGTAGTCCGATGGACTCAACCGCGGAGGCCCACGGCGCGAAATATGTATCCGATTGCGGCTTGGCTCGATTAGCCATCACGTCAGCTAGGTAAAAAGCCTCAATTTTATCTAAGGGAGGAACCAGATTATTGGGCTGCAGAATCAAATCAAAGTGCATTCGATCCGGACTCGTTTCCACATCTCCAAAAATAAATTTGTACTCTCCGCCTTCTGGCCCCGCCTCTTCTATTTCGAACAACGTTCTGTAGATAAGTCGTCCCGCTCTTCTCGCTCCCCAATTATCAAGCCGAGTGGGATCGAGTGCTGTCGCGCTCTGAAGAACGCCAACATTCACCAGAGGATAAATCGTGTCAATTTCACGAATCAGCTCTTGGCCACCTTCAATATCAGGTTTCAGATACACACTTTCGCGAGCAAGCATCCTTGCTGACCGAAAATCCATTGCATCCTTTGCCTTGATGGCTTCATCTCGTTTCACTTGAGCCATCGCAAGAAACTCCCCGTTCCACTTTGAAATGGACTCGAGGGTGTTTCCCGGATAATCTTTGGCCAAGCGTGCAAGAAGTTGCTGTGCCAAATCCAAATCCTGTTCACTCATCAACTGCTGCATCAGTTGATCGGTAACATTTGAAATGGCTTGCAAAACTGTCGATTGCTTATACTCAGGGGCGTAGCGTTTGAGCTCTTCCAGCATCGCTAACGTCGATTCGTATTCACCACGATTCGCGCGCCCAACTGCATCTTGGAAAAGGTAGTCACATCGAAGTTCACGCAAACCCGGCCTAGTCGGATAGTCCCTGATCAAAACGGATAAGAAAGGATAGGCGCCTACGAAGTCACTCGCCGCGATGCGTTCCTTTGTTTCACGTTCTAAACGAATTTCCCAAAGGTCAAAACGATCGATTTCACTCCACTTGGCAGCAAAGTCCTTTCCCTCAATACCGAGAACTTGAAAACGCAAACTGCCAGTTGGGCTAGTTGGTGGAACTCTCCCAGGAAAACTTAGGGGAAATACCTTGGCCCAGCCACCACCCGCAGCTTCTGTAAAGAAAACAATGTCATGGGGCTCTTCTTGCAAAAGACCCAAGCCAAGATCCGGCGGAGTACCCGTTTGCGCATAGTTCATTGTTTGTGACTGCGCATCCGCTAAAAACGCAAAGACTGACAGATACAACGCGTAGGCGATGCAACACGCCTGCTTACCAATCAATCGTTTCGTTTTAATCGTTTTGTTTCTCACTGGACGGGCACCTCAGCTTGATAGACAACGCCTTCAGCACCAGGTACTAAAAGTTTTGTTGAATCCATCAACAAAGGATCAGCTGATATTGGCTGTCCAAAATCGACTTGATTCAAAAGCTCGCCTGAGCCAGCATCTACATTGATCACCCAACCCGATCGACCAACAAGAATAATCCTGTCTCCATCTCGCAATGGAGAACCCACAATCTCACCTTCGGGAACGTTCAATTCAAAGCTCTGATTGCCAGAAGACTGGTAAGCATGTAACACTCCATCGTCTGTCCTCACTAGAGCCAGATCACCTGCTGAGACAGGCCCCCAATTGATTCTCCCGTTGAGAAGCGTTCGGAAAGTTTCGGTTAAATTCGTGAGGTCAAATCCAACAAGGAAATCAGCTGCAGGTCCCGCCATGCTTGCAACCATAGTGTTATCAGTCCGCGTTGACGGACCAATCAGCTGAAACTCCAAATCTTTAGATTGCAATTCTCGAATTTGCTCACCGACACGAAGACGATAGATTTTCTTGCGGTTATCAGCCAAAACAACTTGGTCTGCGTCATCGGGCAATGGAATCGGTTTGGTCCAAATCACCTCACCCACAGGATCGCTGGCTGGTTGGAATGGAGCCGAAGAACTTACCGCCCCCGTTCTCCAATCCACCAAGACGATTCGTCCATTATCGAGCGGCAAAAGCAAACCGCCGCCTGATGCTACACCGCCTGCTCTTGGCAATCCGGATGGAAGCCTCATCGTCACGCGTCTGAGCTTCTCTGTTTCTCGATCAGGGTCATAAACAAGCAACGAAGGATCGCCAACTTTGTTAAGCATTACACGACGCTTGTCATCGATTTGAATTGGATCGGTGAACTGAATCGCAACCGCTTTGTCGCCTGGATTCTCAAGTGGTTGCTTACCACCGCTTAATTGACCCGTAGAGTTGTCAATTTGCAGCTCAAACAAGGCAGCCTGAGTCGTAACAACATGTACTCCATTCGAACTAGGCTGTAAGAGCGAAATCGGAACACCGACATCCGTGCGCCATATTTCATCACCCGTCTTAGGATTAGCCGCAGTGATGCGAATCGCGGAGGTATCCCTAAGAATTCGAGCGTGAACTAGTGCATCATCACTGGAATACGGCTTACCAATAAACGTATCAAGCTCATTGATACTCCAGTCTCGAATCACGCGTCCAGTATTAATCTGTAGTTCATAGCGACCCAATCGCGTACCGGTTATCCACATTTGGCTCTTGCCAACTGCCATTTGGGTAGATGTAGGCTCGTCATAGAACGCCGGCAGGGTTGCTGCAACGGTCACTTGCTCCCGCTCAGCGGTCGGTTCAATATCAAAGACTGTCACTTCCCCACGATCAGTGAGAACAATCAATCGTCGCCCATCAACAACTGGAGAAACAATAACGTTACCAATCAGGCGAAAAGGCGCTTGTGCTTGGACTAATTTCTCACCACGCTCATCCACTCTTAAAACGTGGACGTTTGCGTAATTCAGTCCAGCATTTTCGATAATGAACAAATGGCCAAGCAATGGTACCGGTGGCACTGAAATCGTCTGTGACTCATGCCCCAAGTAGTAACTTTCGACACAGGAACCGTCACGACTATTCAAGACATAAAGATTGGAGTGATCACCAACCACGTACAATCTGCGCAAACGCTCATCCACACCTGACCCTGTATTCATTGGCTGAGGCAACTGTGTGGCCCATTTGGCATCGCCCGAGATAGCATCAATCGCGAGCAATCGACCAGAAGAGGTTGAGATGTAGATATCATCCTTGACTGCAACTGGCTCACTAAAATCCTCGCCAATACTTGACTTCCAAGCGACGCTACCATCGCTTTCATTGCATCTTAAAATTTCTAAACTTGATGATTGGCTGAGAAGCACACCGTCTTCGAGTTGCACCGGCGGTAGATCCTTGGCAACGCCAACATACTTTCGCCACAGCAGTTCACCCGTTTCACCATCAAAAGCTAGTATCGACCCACCAGCGCGAAAGTAGAGCGTCACTCCTTGAAGATCGGGTACCGTGTTACCCTCTAGGGTCGTAAGAACGAGCGAGTTGAGCTGAGCGTCAGAAGAATCTTGACTCGTGGCTTTAGGTAATTCACTGGAGGCTGCAACGAGTGTCTGCTGAATCTCGCTGGCTCGCTTAATCAGCGTTGCAAGACGCTCGTGGTCATACAGTTCCGGAAAGGACTTCAGCAATTCTTTTCGCGTGTCATAGGCTGACTTTGTATCGCTTTTATCAAGCGAGCTAATCATCGAAGCTTCAGACTCATCTAGACGAATATTACGACTTATGTCTCGCTGAACCCTCGCCCTAGATTCAATGACATTCTGAATCTGAGATGCCAGTGTCACCTTAACAGACG
>JADHOA010000034.1 GCA_016779185.1 Rubripirellula sp. | reverse complement strand
TCTCCATACGCCATACCCTTACCGTGAAAATAAGTCCTGCGTAGCCCATCATCAATTAACCAGATCGGACGAACATGTGACTCACCCGCCGATGCCGCACCGAAGCCTTCTTTAAGTGAAGCAATCTCAATTTTGGAACCACGGAGCACTAGGCCATTTCTAAGTTGAAATAACTGCTCAGCCCGCGCGTGAAAAGTCGGCCATAAACAATGAACGAAGACAACGGCTAATAACCAAAATCGATCTCGACACGACATGACACCGATCACCTTCCGCTTAATTCGTTACCTTTCGACCCCCGAAACTTCGCCGATACTCGTTACCTCGCCACAACAATTTCCGACATCAGACTTAGCCAGACGGGGCAATCGATGATTCCCCATGGGCGATTATCGAAAATGATAGACACAGCGATTGACGGATTGATGAACACACGACGAGTATCACTCCCCATGTTCTACCAACTAGGACAGATCGGCGTGAAGACGAGCCTTAATTTGCCAACGAGAACCAAAAGGCGAGATAAAACTCTTAGTAACTCAGATAGAGCAGCTCTTATCCGCCAGTCACACACATGCAAGAACAAGAATGTCTTGTCTTTACAAAGGGTAAGACGCCTGAACTTGAATGATTCACTACGCACGATTTGCAAAGAATGCCCAAAATTTGGCCGATACAGCCATCGGTAAAATCGGAACTTTCATTGGACTCAGCTCGTTAGGATAGATCTAGAGTCTCATGTGCTTTGGTGGAGCTGGGGAGAATTCAGAAAGAGGAAAGACGAATAATTCTCTGTCAGATCTCAGCCGCCACCTCCAAAAAATCGCTTCAACGCATTATCTGCAGCATCGCGAGAATTATCCGTTAGCTTTTTCTTAAAGTCCTCGGGTAATTTACCTGGGGTCTTTTTTTCTTTTGTTCGCTTGATTCTGGCTACGACACTATCATCCTGCGAATCGTCAACCGATTCGGTGTTGACACTCAGATCCCCATTTGAAGAGTCTTCAGCTGCGCTCTGCTGCTGTAGTGTTTCGATATTAAATTGGCGAGTATCTGGATCAGACATTTTTCGAACGCGATCTATCTGATCCGCTTCGTCCAACCAAGAATCAACATCGACGTCTTCAAAACGACTATCTGCTGAACCTGTTTCAACAACTCGGGAAGCGGCATCCGCGACACCGGTCACTTCGGGTTTCTTCGGAGCATTCAAACTGGGCTCAATCAACACTTCAAACTCGAGACTTGCAACTTTCAGAAGATCACCGGGCTTCAAAACTTTTGCTTTGTCGGTTGGCAATCGCTTGCCATTCACAAAAGTCCCATTTCGGCTTTTCAAATCTTGAACCAAGACACGGTTATCTTTGCACACAAGTATGCAATGCTTTCGGCTAACCGATTCACTTTTTGGTCGTAACTGGCAGGAGTCACTACGTCCGATCAAGAACTTTTCTGTTGCAACTTTAATCTCTTTGCCAGCGTGACTTCCGCTGGAAACCTTAAGTACGATTTGCATTTAACACCCGATGCGAGTTGCTGCGGACATCAGTCATCCCGTGAATGATCCGAAAGCTCTTCTCTTCGAATATCGCGTTCCAAACGCGCCAACGCTATGCAAGTGATAGCGATTTCATGTGGTGCCAGAACCTTCAATAAAGGTTGTGAGTCTGTAACTTCACCAACATGTTTGATGACCTAACCTGCCCCAAGCTTAGGTTGAGTCATCCCTCTCAGTGGGAAGTATGTCATAATTTATTGACAACAATCAAGCGAACATCCACCTATGGGGGGTAAATCAGCTTAAAGAGCTAACCCATGGGCTTTTTTTGCCTATCGGCCTAAATCTCGGATGATCGTCTTTTCTCGACTTCACTAGACGGATTGAAGCCCTAGCTGGCTTTTGCATCGCTACACAACGACATTGTCAGGAGGCCACTCCGAATCAAAATTAAGGCTTGAAGCGAAAGCTGCAGATCTTTCCGACCGCGCCTTCACCGCCAACCCTCGCTTCGGCTGCAATGATGTAAATGATTCCCGAACGCGGCCTTGAGGGAAGGCCAATAGACCGTCAAGTCACCTCCTGCAGAGCCACCGCTCTGATGCAAATCGATCGACTGCGATCTCGTTAGCCCTCGTCATTTCCTCAGACGAAAAAGAAGACTCCTTCCACTTTATTCCTAGGTCATCAGAAAAATTTTGTGTGATCGCTTCAATTAACTCATTGAGCTGAATTCTCGAGTTCAATAAATCATTCACTCCCGGCAATTCAGGCGCGAACTCACTCGCATCTAGTAACAAACTACCGTGTTGCAATAGTGATGATCGCGACTTTCGTTGCGCACTCCCAAGAACTTTATAACCGTGGAGAATTAGATCCTCAGCTGTGCGTCGCCGAAAACAAAGAAAGGCATCACAATCCCATCCGCATTGATTTTGATCGCTTTGGCGGAATGGGGCGACCGGCACACCACAATCGTACAATGCGCGGACTAAACTCGCGTGGATTTTCTCATAAAGATCCAATCGCGGTCCGATCATCTGAATTGACTGAGGCAAAACTAAGCTATACGTCAGCTCCCGATGATGCATGATTGCACCACCACCGGTGGCACGCCTGACACAAGCGGATAACAAACTAGGAGAGTGAGTACGGCGGGATAAAAAAGGCTGAAAGTAACCAAGTGAAAGCGTAGGAACATTCCAGCCATAGAAGCGAAGCGTCGGTATTTGTTGTCGATCGACCGACTCCTGTAACGTCTGATCGAGCGACATATTCTCCACACCTGACAACTTTTGGAATGGTACGATTCGCCCTAGATTTAGAGTCATTTAAAGCCAATGAAAAGTAACAGACGTCTTAGAGAGAAATTCGTTCTAAGTTTGACTGATATTGCTCAGGCAATCTATTTACCAGTTCTCAAAAGTCGATATCGAAGTAAAGCATCGAACAAAAATGGCGTGTGAATGAAGTGGCTACGCTGATTCCGCACACTGACGTTGATAATCTTCGAAGTTCAGCAATTCGTTCAAATAAGCATCGTCGGATATTCGAATCTTGACAATCCAACCAAAGTCATAGGGGTCGGAATTTAGTTTCTCGAGTTGATCCGGTAGCTCAGAATGAACCTCAATGACCTCACCAGAGACAGGACTGTAAAGTGGACTAACCGCTTTGACTGACTCTACTTCGCCAAGTTCGTCACCCGCATTGACAACCCTGCCCACTTCGGGAAGGTCCATATAGACCAAGTCATTGAGTTGCTCAATTGCAAACGACGACACTCCAACTGTAGCGATTTTCGCGCCCTCGGCCTCTTCAATGTCAGCCCATTCATGCGTGGAGGCATACAACAGTTGTGATTGATCACGGGTCATCATTTTTCTCCTGGCGACCGATTATTTCCGACGATAAAAGGGAATTTTCACAAGTTCCGCTGGTACTCGCGTACCTCGTATATCGATTTCTAAATCTCTCTTTCCCACATCTTCTCTTCGAACATAGGCCATTGCAATCGGTCGATCCAAAGTTGGTGACTGTGAACCGCTCGTCACATAGCCCACTTCCTCTCCAAGACTATTGAAAACCAAGTAACCCTCGCGCGCCGGCCTTCTCGAATCAGGGAGCAAACCCACCCTTGTTTTAGCGGTAGGTTTTGTAGCTAAAAGATTCAGAGCATCGGAACCGACGAATTCTCGACCATCTTCCATTGAGCATGCAAATCGCAAACCTGCGGTCAATGGATCGATTGATTCCGTTAATTCGTGTCCATAAAGTGGCATTCCAGCCTCAAGACGCAATGTGTCTCTCGCCCCCAGACCGGCTGGCATGAACCCGTCATCTCGCCCCACCAGCATCAGGTTCTCCCAGATACGCGGAGCCTCTTCTGCCCTGCAAATTAGTTCGAAACCATCTTCACCGGTGTATCCCGTTCGACTGAGTACTACTGGCTTCGAAAATTGATCCGTAATTACGGCATGATAATATTTGAGTCTTGCGGGATCGAAGTGAAAGATTCGTTTGCAGACATCAATTGCCAACGGGCCTTGAACGGCGATCATCGCTGTAATTTCTGTACGATCGGAAAAAGTGACCCGAGGAAATTCGGCGAGAAATGGTTCGATCCAATTCCTAATTTTCATTCGGTTCGATGCGTTAACGACCATCAAGTGGTACCGTTGTTGAGAGGGTGTCTCCAAATGCGAAACGAGAACATCGTCAAGAACGCCACCCTGCTCATTACAAATCAAACTGTACCTGACCGCCCCAATTGGCATACCCGAGACCTTGCGAGTCAGCAAGCGATCCAGCAAAGCCTCACTACCTTCCCCATCGAATCGCAATCGCCCCATGTGGGAAACATCAAATAGGGCTGCTTTGACGCGACATGCCTGATGCTCTGCCACAATTGACGTGTATGAAAGAGGCATGTCAAACCCTGCGAAAGGAACCATTCTCGCACCTGCCTGGCGATGCATGGAGTCGAGGGGAGTCTTCGCAATTTCCTGAGTCATATTACTTTAATTAAGTTTGATGAGTTGGATTCCTGAGTGCAGTGTTATGGGCTCCTTGGGCATCACAATCCCAATCCCCTGACTCCGGTACTCGCGCTGTTTCGTTACTTCATGAACGATTTCATCATAACGCCCATGCGCAACAGAAAAACCACCGAAAGTCAAACCGAACAATGCGCTAAATTACAAAACACACTCTTATTTCAGCTTCACTAATTTCAAATCATCCACCCAAGCGTTTCGGTTTACGGCTAAACGCAACCTACTTTTTGTTGGATGAGCAATTCCTTCCGACTCAAAAGATCCAGAGTCTACTCCGTTGATCTTCACGTCCATCCGTTTTCCAACTATCTTAACTTCTAGTTGATGCCATTTTCCTGGCTCTAACTTTAGTGGTCGCTTGTAACTCAATTCCGAATTGATTTTTTTGTCTTCAGCGGTTTCGTTACCTGCTTGACGTCGCAGGCGTCGGTCTAAGTTCATCAAGCCCATTTTCAAATCCGAAATTTCCAATTGGCTCAATCGTACTCTGGCAACACAAATATGCCCGGCATGCACACTTTTTTCGTTCATGTCTGCGATATTAATCCCCAGATCATCTCCTTCGTTCAAACGAAAGCGAAGCGTCAAGACAGCATCACAAAACGAAGCTTCATGTGTCACAGAAACACCATGGTCTGCGACATCTGCACGCGTGATCTTCATCGATCCATCAACTAGATCAACTTGCTTGACCCCTTTGGCTCGCTTCTCGCTATTGGTACCCCAACCATTACCGATTTGCTCTAGATGATCATTCTCCTCAGCACGCTCAAAATCGTCATCGATTAAGATATTCGGCACGTCGTCTGAGGCGGCGACATCTAGCACAACTTTCGGTAAGACAGAAAATAAGAAAATCACAATCAGACAGATCATTCTTAACACGGCTAACACCTTTATTTGCTTTTCGAAAGATCAATCGTTTTCGGAAGAGAAGTGTCTCGAGAACCACTAGAAATAACCGCTGCGATCACAAAAAACCATAACAAGGTTTTTATTTTGGCAAACCCCTAGTGGTTCCTGATGATTCGTCAACAATTCCGCAATAGAATCCCGCCAAAAGTAGTACGATTAAACGGTCGAGGCGGCACCGAAGAACACGTCACCAAACCAATCGGCAAAAAACATCGCCTATGGCTAAGTTAGTAATCGGTGGAGGCACTAAAGTTGAGTGTTGACTTTCTTTGCACCGTCGGCATCCAATCCGTTTAACTGCAGGTCAAATCGCCCCGTAGTCCGGGTCTTCTAGCTACTAACTGATGCATCTACTCCGTTCCAGAAAAGGATCTCAATGAGCAACAAAGTCTTAATCATTATCGGGGACGCCACTGAGACTCTCGATACCATGTACCCTTATTACCGATTACAAGAATCTGGATTTACACCGGTTATCGCAGGACCGGAGAAACGCCGGTTTCAGATGGTTCTACACGAGATCAAACCTGGCTGGACGATTACAAAAGAATGGGAAGGCTACAGCATCGAAGCAGATATCGCCTTCTCAGAGATTGTCCCAGACGACTACGCTGGAATTCTTTTCAGCGGAGGAAGAGCACCCGAGTACATCCGTTACGACGAGCACCTAGTCCAGGCCACTAAACATTTCTTTGAAACCAATAAGCCTATCGCTAGTGTTTGCCATGGAGTGGAGATCCCCGCTTACGCTGATTGTGTTCGCGGCCGAAAAATGGCAACCGTGCCCAAGTGCCAGTTTGACCTAGAGGTCTGCGGAGGGATCTTTGTGAATGAACCCTGCGTAGTGGACGGCAACCTAGTCAGTGGGCGAACCTTCCATGACAACGGGCATTACGTCAGACCATGGATTGAGCTTTTAGAAAAGGCTCGATTCGAAAACAGTTAGACATCTGCGCCACAATCACAAAGCAATAAGCTTGTAGCATTAAGAGGATGCAAGCAGTGTTTCGTTTCGCATTGCAAACCTAAAATCAGCACCGCCTGAAAAACAGTCCTAATCAAAATTTTTCACTACGCCGATACTTTGAATCCCAACTTGACGTAACTCCTCGGCGTAGTGACACACTGAAGATTCGGGGGTTTGAGAAGGATTCTGGACGATGACGGCACTATCAACGCTTAATAAGCTTTTCGAACGCACCAACGAATCCTTGCTACCTCCATCGATAACAACAAAGTCAAAATAAGATCTCAACTGAAGTAGCAACGGTTCCGAACTCTCCGCTATCGACTTATACACAGTCGAATCGGCATGCAGAGGGAAAATGGTCAAACGATCGTTCAGTGAATGCACCGCAATTTCATCAAGGCCAATTCCACTGGAAAGCTCATCCCAGCCGTGCTCGACATCAAGATGGAGTTGATCGATTAGCGAAGGATGATCTAAATCTGCATCAACCAAAGCAACTTTCAAACCACTGGTTGCGGCAGATAGAGCGATTCCTAACGCTACAGATGTCTTTCCCTCACCCAGTTGGACACTGGTCACTGCAAGACTTGACAGCCCAGCGTTTACCGCATCAAAAAGCCTGACCGATAATTTTTTTAGCAAACCGTCCTGAACAAATAACGCGTCGACTAACTGAGGAATGTGAAATGAGTCAACTTCCCAAGCGGGCTGAAAGTTGACGTTTTTCCGTTTCCCCAGCATATCGATCGGCGATGTCTCAGCAGAATTCGTCGAAGCCTTTTCCTTTTCAAGCTGTCGAGCTTGATGAAAAATGCCATGATCAGAAGCAGCATCGTAAGCAGTGAATGTATGCTGCATCGGTCTGATTGAGTCGACTGGCTCCAACGAATCATCATTGAGATTCGTCTCGCCGGAATCCCGCCTCGAGCCAGCTGATTTCAGTCCATCAACCGGAGACGATGACTGCGTTGCTAAAACCTGATCAACTCGGGTGATCAATCCATCTTCTTTTTCCGCCCAAAGCGATGCACTGCTTGCAACAGAGCTATCTAGTTCTAAAACAACGGGCGAAGCCTCATTAGTAATAGCTAGATCAGGGCGAGTCAATAAACTCGAGATGTTTTCAGACATCCCAAGCGCTGAATCACCCAAAGCATTTTCTACTGGGCTTTCATGATCACGGCAGTCGCTCCGAAGACGGGTGAATGCCTGCACAAATCCTTGCTTCGCCGCGGTCATCGACAAAAAACCTCGTTATTTGATAGAAGGAACCGATTCGTCAGTTTCCGCTGCGATGCGTTCAATTGGTGGCAAGAATTTCAACCAGTCACCAATTTGTTTTGGTGTGGTTGTCACCCTCGGAGCAGCAGGCATTTTTAGTTCTTCACTGGTGCTTTCAAAAGCATCAGCTGTTTTTTTGGTTAATTGCTCCAAACTTGACAAAAGTGAGTTGCGGTTTTTAACCATCTGAGAGTCGTCATTAGTGACAACCGCAACAGAGGCTACATTCTCTACTGAACCGATTTCACTCGATGAAAAGGAATAACGATCCTCAGCAACCAGCTTCGAATCTTCACTAAGACCTATTCCATCTTCAGGTTGCGTCGTGGTCGCTGTTGCTACGTTTAAGTGTTCCGAGCTCGTATCTGGAAATTCCTCATTAGCTACAGTTGCGTTGCCTTCTTGGAGTTCAACTAGATCAATCTGCAGCATTTCAGGGAGTGACAATTCAGGCATCGCATCGTCAAAGCTGAGCAAATCGGATGGCTTGGGAGACACGCGTGAAGAATCGCTGCCAGTCAAAAGTGCTGCGGCGATCACACCCAGTAACAAAAGAATGACGATACCGTGAGAGCCAATTCTTCGCAGCCATGACCGTTCCGTTGTCATATCAAGTGACATGACGGGTTTCGATTCCTGTATCTCGGTGGTGACGATATGAATACCCGTCGACCGGTCATGATCCAGGTCTGCTACGTTTTGTTCACCTTCGATCTCATCGTTCGATGCCAGACGAGACAACCCTCCGATTTCCTCAGTATTCTGGACCGCTACTGCACCAATGACTTCGAACGATGGCTCTCGTATTTCTTGATGTTGACCGCAACTTTCTTCGGCTGAGACAGAGACACTCGCTGCTAGTCTTGACTCGGTTGACACATCATTTCCCCGCAACGCGGAAGTCGAAATATGGCAACTCGAATTGTGATGTTTGTCTTTTTTATCGAGCGGTAGGTCTGAATCGCAGTCCATACCAGAGTTCTGGTCATTGACGCATCGCAATGAAAAAAGCGTTGGAGGCGTGCAAGACCCATCGAAGGTCTTTTGACCCCGACTGGATTCACTCACCACTCGATTTGCTGACCTATCCAAATCGACGGTCATTCAGCAATCCTATTCTTCAAGAGATCTAGTCGTTTGGAAATTAAATCGCGTCGTTTGCCGCGCGAACACACCCAATAGGATCGACGCTCAGTGTTCCTTTACTTTTACAAATATGTGAGATAGCTGAACTTTAACGATGCAGCAATAGCGACTGAGAAGTTGAGGAAAGTGTTGAAAGGGCTAAAACTAAAGATTCCCTACCTCCGTTTTGCATTAGCACGACCTATCCGCCACCGAGCAAGGAGCAAAAAGACATCCCCCACCCGTTGGGTGGATCGTTAATACGAATACCTTGCTAGCTTTTGCATGCGACAACATTCGACGAGTTGAATCGGTGGTTTTACCTTCCGACCTCCCTGCAGAACCAAAGAGGCTAACGGAGAAACTGGACAACCGAACCGAATGGTGACGATGTAAGAAACCGGGGGGACTCAAGAACTGACTTCTGCAACACCAAAACGGTTTTTTTGATTTGGCTCCCCCGAACAAGCCCCATTGGCATTACGGAAGCAATCACCACTCCGCTCCTTGGCTGATTTCTTATATTCGTTACGCAGCCGATCAATACTGTCATCACGAAATCAAACCGCCACTGAGAATCGGTATTGCCGTCTGTTTTTCAAACCGATTTGTAGCGGGTTGTGGGATAGGTTCGGCCGAGGGAAGATTGAGCCTAGAAACTAAGTCATCGTCTTAATATCTCTACTACCAACCATGTCGAACCATCAATCCGCCATCTCCGATCTCCCTAACATCATCCGCGAGCGAATTTTAATGCTCGATGGTGCGATGGGAACGATGATACAGCGTCTCAAATTAGACGAAGCAGCGGTTCGCGGAGAGCGATTTGCCGATCATGACCCAAGTAAAGATCTCAAAAATTTCTCGGATATTCTTTGCCTCACACATCCGGAAAAAATAACCGCGATTCATGACGCCTATCTCGAGGCAGGTAGTGATATTGTCGAAACCAACACATTCGGTGCTTCGCCAGTTGGCATGCTGGAATTCGATCTGCCCGTGGAACTTGTCGATGAGATCAATCACGCCGCGGTTGCGTGCGCACGCGCTGCGACCAACAAATGGACTGAAAAAACTCCGGATCGTCCCCGATTTATTGCTGGATCAATTGGTCCTACTACCAAGCAGACAGCGATCAGCACGAACGTGGAAGACCCAGCACATCGAGATATCACGTTCCAAGAAATGAGGGACAGCTATCTCGCTCAGGTAAAATCTCTAGCTGAAGCAGGTGTCGATATTTTGCTACCTGAGACCGCCATTGACACACTGAATCTAAAAGCCTGCTTATTTGCAATTCAGGACTACTTTAATGCGGGTGGCCGAGTAGTCCCTGTCATGGTCAGCGGCACGTTCGACAAGATGGGCAGAACATTTGTGAGTGGCCAGAGTGTTGAGGCGTTTGTTACCTCACTCTCGCATTTCCCGCTTCTATCGATGGGAATGAATTGTGCTTTGGGCCCAGACGTGATGAGGCCTCATATTGAGGCGATGTCATTATCAACCAGTCTCGGGGTGAGCTGCCATCCCAATGCAGGCTTACCAAACGAAATGGGCCAGTTTGACTTAGGCCCAAAAGAGATGGCAGACATCGTCGGCGAGTACGCCGATAACGGGTGGATCAATATTCTCGGTGGTTGCTGCGGCACCACGCCTGACCATATTCGTGCGATGTCAGATCGAGTAAGGGGGAAAGTACCAAAGCAGGAAGAGATCGGGCCGGTTTGGACGAGACTATCGGGACAACTACCGATGGTCATGCGTCCTGAAATCCCGTTCACGATGATCGGTGAACGAACCAACGTCACAGGAAGTCGTAAATTTGCTTCTCTCATTCGAAACGAGAATTACGAAGAAGCCGTTGAAGTGGCCCGCGAGCAAGTACAAAACGGAGCAACGATTATCGATATCAACTTCGATGACGCGTTGCTAGATGGCGCCGAAGCGATGACACGCTTCTTGCGGCTAATCTCAGGAGATGACGTTGCCGCATCAGTTCCCGTAATGATTGACAGCAGCAAATGGGAAGTCATTGAAGCTGGCCTTTGCAATTCTCAGGGGAAGACTGTCGTTAATTCGATCTCACTCAAGGATGGTGAAGATGAATTCATTCGAAGAGCAAAATTAATTCGCCAGTACGGCGCGGCTGCTGTCGTGATGGCATTCGATGAAAAAGGTCAGGCGACTGACGAAGACAGTAAAGTTGCTATCTGCAAAAGAGCGTACAAAATCCTTATTGAGCAGGCAAACTTCCCTCCAGAAGATATTATTTTCGACCCCAACATCCTAACCGTCGCAACGGGAATCGAAGAGCACGACAACTATGCGGTTGACTTCATCGAAGCGGTAAGACGCATCAAAAAGGAATGTCCCGGAGCGAAAACGAGCGGAGGCGTTAGCAACATCAGCTTCAGTTTTCGTGGGAATGACCGTGTGCGAGAAGCGATGCACAGCGCTTTTCTTTACCACGCTGTCAAAGCGGGATTGGATATGGGTATTGTCAACGCAGGACAGCTTGAGGTGTACGAGGAGATTCCAGCGGATTTTCTCGAGAGAGTGGAAGATGTTCTTCTAAACCGCAGAGCCGACGCGACAGATCGTCTACTCGAATTTTCGGAAACCGTGAAAGGTGCCGGCAAGAAAAAGGCTGGCGAAGATCTCGCATGGCGTAATGCGCCAATCGCAGAGCGAATGAAACATGCACTCATTAAAGGCATCGATAAATATATTGTCGAAGATACCGAAGAAGCGAGACAATCGGTCAACCGATGCTTAGAGGTGATCGAGGGACCTCTAATGGACGGAATGCAGGTTGTTGGAGATCTGTTTGGTGAAGGCAAAATGTTTTTACCGCAGGTTGTTAAATCGGCAAGGGTCATGAAGAAGGCAGTCGCGTACCTTGAGCCCTTCATGGAGGAAGAGAAACTTGCAGCAGGACTTGAGGGGGCTTCAGCAAGAGGAAAATTCTTACTCGCAACTGTCAAAGGCGACGTACACGACATCGGAAAGAATATCGTGGGTGTCGTACTTCAATGCAACAACTACGAGGTCATTGACCTCGGAGTGATGGTAAGCAGTGAAGTAATTCTCGAAGAAGCTGAAAAGCATCAGGTCGACATGATTGGCCTAAGCGGCCTGATCACTCCAAGCTTGGACGAAATGGTTCATGTTGCAAGGGAGATGAAACGCCGAAAAATGTCGATGCCATTATTAATCGGAGGAGCGACCACCAGCGCGAAGCATACGGCGGTCAAAATCGCTCCTGTTTATGATGGTCCAATCATCCACGTTCTCGATGCGAGTCGAAGTGTGGGCGTTGTAGAAAAACTGATCAGTAAGGACCACCGCGATGATTACATCGCACGAAACGTGGAAGAGCAGAAAAAATTAGTTGCCAGTTACCAAGGGCGGCAGCAAAAACTGGTCAACTACCAAACAGCTTTGGAGAACAAGTTCCAAACTGACTGGGGGAATATTGACATCAGCAAACCGTCTTTCCTCGGCCTAAAAGTTTTGAAGGATTTTCCACTATCGGAAATTCGACCATACATTGACTGGTCGCCATTCTTCATGACATGGGAACTGAAAGGCAAGTACCCCAAAATATTCAAAGACAAAATCGTTGGAGATCAAGCGAGAGAGTTGTATGAAGACGCGAATACATTGATCGATCAAATCATTGACACCCACGTGATTCGAGCAAATGCTGTATACGCTTTTTGGCCAGCAGCGAGTGACGACGACGACGTCATTCTCTACAGCAATGAAAATCGAGATTCGGAACTAGCGAGATTCCATTTTCTGAGACAACAATGGGAACGAAAAGGGCAAAAAGATTATCGATCCCTGGCCGATTACATTGCGCCGGTCGGCTCTGGCAGAACCGATTACCTTGGCGGTTTTGTGGTCACCGCAGGTATTGGCGCTGACGAGTTTGCCGACCAATTCAAAATGCAGCATGATGACTATCGAGCAATTATGGTTCAGGCGGTAGCGGATCGTTTTGCCGAAGCGTTTGCAGAACTACTTCACGAAAGAGCAAGACGAGATTGGGGGTTTGGCAATCAAGAAACGCTATCCCAAGAAGAACTCATTGCAGAAAGCTATCGAGGTATTCGTCCGGCAGCTGGCTACCCAGCTTGTCCCGACCACACCGAAAAGAAAACACTGTTCGATCTACTTGATGCTTCCAACAATGCGGAAGTCAACCTAACAAGCAGTTTCGCAATGCACCCTGGTGCAAGTGTTAGTGGACTCTACTTTTCACATCCCGAAGCAAGATATTTCGCGGTAGATCGAATTACAAAGGATCAGGTTCAAGCTTACTCAGATCGAAAAGGGCAGCCGCTCTCAGAAACCGAGCGTTGGTTGAGCCCTAATCTCGCTTATGAACCATAAGCGACTGGAAAGGGATGTGTTTTCAAAGAGCCAGTCACGCGTTTGGGTAAACGCTATGCAACGTTGATTAAGACGTACAGACTTTAGCACCTATTTGAAATTGGCGTTTTCCTCTTTTTACATCTGACTCCGACCACTGCGGTGAGATTTGCGCGCATAATCAACGCTCAACCAATCACTTCAGACAGGAGATGGCAGATGCTTAAATCCTCAAGATCGGTGCGTTTTCTATCCGCCTTTTTAAGTACAGCAAGATTCGTTTTTACGGTTATTGCGTTAGTAAGTTGTGAAATCAGCCAAAACTCAGGATGGACAGCAGAGTCTTCGATACAAAAAACGGTAATTAATGGCATATCCTTTGAAATTGCCGATGGATTGCAACTAGAACTCGCTGCCGGCAACGACTTGATTCAATGGCCAATCGTTGCAGACTGGGACAACCATGGAAGATTAGTGGTAGCGGAATCTGGTGGTGTCACGCGCCCTGTCGTTGAGCACAACAAGCTTGGGTTGCACAAGATTGTCAGACTAATCGATCACGACAATGATGGAATTTTTGATGAGCGGCTTGTTGCGGTGGAGAATATTGGATTCCCAGAAGGAGTTCTCTGCATCGGCAACTCGATGCTTGTTGCGATTCCGCCAGAAATCATCAAGTTCACCGACGATGATGGGGACGGGGTCTGCGAATCAAGAGAATCTTGGTTTGACGGAAAGACAATCACGGGATGTGCAAATGATCTTCACGGTCCATATTTTGGTCGTGATGGAAAAATCTATTGGTGCAAGGGCGCATTTGCGGAGCAACGTCACACTCTAGCAGATCAAAGCCAATTCACGTCCTCTGCTGCCCATCTCTATCGATGTAATGAAGATGGCAGCCAGCTTGAAGTGGTAATGACCGGTGGAATGGATAACCCAGTTGAAATGGCGTTTATCCCGGAAGGCGAAAAATTCTTTACAAGCACTTTCCTCCAACATCCCAACTCAGGTTTACGCGACGGCATTGCCCATGCTGTATATGGAGGAGTTTTTGGTAAAGAACATCGCGTTCTAGAAGGACACATAAGAACCGGTGATTTAATGCCGATCATGACACAACTTGGACCAGCAGCCCCCAGCGGTTTAATCTACCTTGAGAACAATTTGCTGCAGTCCACAAATGACGTTCATTCAAGAACCCTTTGTTCTGCATTGTTCAACCTACACAAAGTTACCTCGCATACGTTGAATCTCAAAAATGCTACCTACTCTACTTTGGACAAGGACCTACTCTCGACAGAACAAATCGACTTTCATCCAACCGACATTATTGAAGACGCTAACGGTAGCTTGTTAGTACTTGATACAGGCGGATGGTACGATCTCTGTTGCCCTACATCACGTGTAGATCAAAAAACCGCACAGGGTGGGATTTATCGAATTACTAACCCCGATAAGCAAGCACCCTCCAAAAGCATAGTTCGATTCGAAAATCCTTTACCCACCGACTACACGAATCTACATCTTCATGACACTCGCCCGTGGATCCGCAGAGAAGCGGTGCGCCACGTCAAAAACAGCGGCGACCAGATCACAGAACTAGCGCTGCGTGAATTTGATAACGAGACCATACCGATTGAAAGAAAAATCCGAAACGCATGGGCTATTTGTGCTGCGGGTACACCCGCAGCGATAGAGGCATCCACCCGACTGCTAGAATCCACGAACCCGTCGCTAATAAAAGTTGCGTGCCACTCGCTATCATTACAACAACACCAAGCATCTCGCACCCAACTCGAGAACCTACTTCACCACCCCGACCTTTCAGTGTGCCGGGCAGCCGCAGAAGCGATTGGAAGGCTCAAACATCTTGAATCGATCGAAGCATTATTAGATACACCAAACCTAGAGACAGCAGACCGATTCGTCAGACACAGCCTTTTATTCGCATTGATTGAAATAATCAAACACAACCCTGAATTCAACTATTCGACCGAAGGACTTTCTGAACCACAGCTCGCAGCACTTATCACTGTCGCGACGCAACTCAATCAAGTCGAAAAAATTAGCACGAAAGTTATCTTCACTTCTCTGTCTAGCTTTCATCAGCCGCTAGCGCAATCAGCCTTGGCCGCAATAGAAAAAAACCCTTGGATAGCTGAGACATCGATCGATGAGCTTCGGTCATTTTGGAATCAATACAAAAATGCCAAGTTTGATCGCGCTGCCATTTTCCCAATACTTGCTGCTGCAAAAGAGAAGACTGAGATTCAAGTGCTATTGTCTGACTTCATCTTGCAAGTTCATCAGGAACCCATTGATCAGCAACTTTCTCTAGCGAACAATCTCTGGGCTATCTCACCCATCGAGCCGAGCGAGATGTGGAAAAAGGCAGTGCTACAATGGCTGATTTCGAGCCAGCCAGAAGTCAGATTATCCATCGCAAAGTGTCTTGCCGAACTAAAAATTCAAGAAGAACCTCGATTCAGGAAAAGCATTGAAGAAATTGCCAAGTCTGAGACGGATATCAGGATAAAGCTTTCACTGCTTCTAGCTCGACCTCCGTCCGAACTCCCGCTTCCACCGGTGCTCGAGTCTGACTTAATGAGATTGCTGAGCAGTGAATCTCGCGAATTAAGCGAGCTTGCCCATCGAGCGATCAGAAAGGTGCATTTGAGCAAAAAAGGTGGCATCGAGCTTGCATCAACAATCGAAGATTGTGAACCAAGAGAATTAGCCTCGAGAATCGAAGCGATTGCACATTCGTGCGATGCGAACACCTTAGTTGCATCGCTGAAATCACTGGAAAACCTACCAGCCGCCAAAACTCTTCCGAGGGGCTTCCTAAAAAATGCTTTCAGAAAGTCGAGCCCCGAGATACAGCAATATGTAACTGACGTCAGTCGCAACCTCGAGAAGGCGGATCAAAATATCCAGCAAGAGGTAGTGGCGAGACTGAAAAAACTACCAGAAGGCGATGCTAAACGAGGCTTACAATTGTTCCGTAGCTCCCGGCTCTCCTGTGAAAGCTGCCACAAAATGGGCTATCGAGGAACTGACATTGGGCCTGACTTGACTCGCATTGGCGGAGCACGCACATCAGAGGCATTACTGGAAGCAATTCTCTACCCCAATAGTCGAATCGAGCAGGGTTTTGAAACCCATCAATTGCTGACGATCGATGGATTATCTTTAAATGGGATGATCACAAGCGAAACAGAAAAACACCTACACTTACGCGTCACAAGTGATCAGTCAATTACGGTTCTTAAAGAAGATATCGAACAAATCCAATCGAGTGCGATATCTATCATGCCAAACGGGATCGCCGAATTAATGACGGATCAGGAAATGGCTGATCTCTTAGAGCTGCTTACGAGCGCAAAATAGTGGTCGGAGATCGATCAGCGATGCATTCGCATTTTTTTGGAGATAGAAATTTGCATTTAAATTTCAAAGCATATTTCGTCTCGAAAGCTTCAAACAATTTTAGCGGATAGCCCAACATTTCCTTCTTGGTGTCATCACTGCGACAAGTTTACAAACCTACCTTAATGGAGTTAAAAATCGACTTTTCGGCAAAGCGTCACAGACCGAACTAGCCCCTGTCCGGGAACACGGCAAATCCGCTATTCTTTCAAGCATGAAAATATCAAACGAATTAGCCGACCGACTGATGCGACTGGTAGTTTCATCAGATTACCGACCGCTTAAGCCAAAACAGATTGCGGCCAAACTGAAACTCGACATTGATGGAACTAAAGAACTTAAACGAGTTGTAAAGCAACTCGTTTTCGAGGGGCGTTTGATTTATGGATCAAATCATCTCGTCATGAGCATGGGAGCAGTTGGAGGCCCAAGTGACACCCTTCGAGGTATTTTTCGTAAGGCGATCGGTTCAAAATTTGGGTTTGTCCGCCCCAATCACAGTGAAGAAGGAATAACCAAGGAGGATGTCTTCATTCCCGAGGGCAAGACATTAGGTGCTTTAGAGGGGGATCTTGTCGAGATTGCGGTTCGCGATGCTCGGCGGGGAGGTACAGAGGGAAATGTCACCGAGATCCTCGAGCGAGCAAGACGGCAATTCACAGGCACCTTTCGTTTTTCCAATGGGCAGGCTTGCGTCGTTCTCGATGGTGTGCCATTCACGACTGCAGTTTCTGTTGGTGATGTGAGAGGACTACCAGTCGAGTCCGACGACAAAGTTTTCGTGGAAGTCGTCGATTTCCCCGACGAGGAGGGAAGGGGAGGGGAAGCGGTTATTCTGGAGCGACTTGGAAGCAATAAAAACCCAGCGATTGATACGCTGATTATCATGCGACAATACGGGCTTCCAGAAACGTTTCCGGATGACGTAATTCACGCAGCGCGCAAAGAGGCAGATCTTTTTGACGAGAGTTCTATTCCCGCAGATCGCAAAGACTTTACCGAGCTATACACCATAACAATCGACCCGCATGACGCGAGGGACTTTGATGATGCGATATCACTACAGCGAGAAATCGGCCGTTGGCGCCTATGGGTGCACATTGCGGACGTAGGGCATTTTGTAAAACAACACTCCCCAATCGATGTCGAGGCGCAAAGCAGGGCGACGAGTGTCTATCTTCCTGATCGGGTCGTCCCGATGATCCCGGAAATCATCAGCAATCACCTAGCTAGTCTTCAGCCAGGCAAACAAAGATTAGCCAAGACGGTTGAAATAGAGCTTCTTGATGATCTTACCGTGACGCATACCGAAGTCCACAATTCAGTCATACGCAGTGATGTCCGACTCAACTATGAACAGGTAGATCAATACCTATCTTCACCGCATCTCTTTGCTGAAAGCTGGAGTGACACCACCTGCGACTTACTGAAGGATATGCATACGCTCGCGATGCATATCCGTAAGTCAAGGATCAATCACGGATCACTTTCGCTGGACTTGCCTGACACGAAACTTGAGCTTGATCGGTCCGGAAAAGTAAAGGGAGCCTATCGAGTCGAACACACCGAGAGCCACCAAATTATCGAAGAGTTCATGCTTGCGGCGAATCAAGCCGTCGCGACGTGGCTTGATGACCAAAAACTTCAATTTCTTCACCGCGTCCACGCAAATCCAGACCGACGAAAACTACGCCAACTTGAAAACTTTGTAAAAGATCTTGGCATCCCGGCAGACTCACTAGAAAGTCGTTTTGAAATTCAAAGAGTACTCGAGAGCGTTGCCGGGACTCCCTTAGAAGACGCCGTGAACTTCGCAGTCTTAAAGAGCATGAGCAAGGCAATCTACTCGCCTGACAACGAAGGGCACTTTGCGCTCGACATGCAACACTACTGTCATTTCACAAGCCCCATAAGACGCTACCCTGATCTGACCGTACATCGACTAATCGATAATTTACTTCTTAAAAAAGAAACCCCTGACGATCCGTATGCATCACTGCTAAAGCTTGGCCAACACTGCAGCGACATGGAACGTAATGCAGCAATGGCCGAACGGGAATTAATCCAGCTAAAGCTACTCCACTTTCTTAATAAGCATCTCGGGGAAACGGTGGATGCGGTTATCAGCAAAGTATTTGCTGATGGCATCTACGCGAGATGTGTCAAGATGCCGGTAGACGGTTTTATCCCTGTCGACAAGCTCCCATCCGATCATTATCGATTTGAGCGGCGTGGGCAAATGCTAACCGGCTTTCGCGATGGCAACCGTTTCAGACTCGGCGATCAAATCACAGTAAAAATAAGTAAGGTTGATCTCCAAGATCGAACCTTGTTTTTTGAGCTACTGAAAAATCACTCCGCAAGTCTGCATGCCACTCCGGGTCGTACAGCAACACCAAAATCAAAATACAAGGGAAAACGCAAAAAAGAACGTCGAGAC
>JADHOA010000033.1 GCA_016779185.1 Rubripirellula sp. | reverse complement strand
ATTGGGCGCCATGGCGTGCATTAGTAGAAAGTTATGAGGATCTTCCTGCTGACCAACCATCTGCACAACGCGAGCCGAGTCGGGAACCGCTGAAACACCGGCAGCACCCACTAACGGGTTGATCTTCTCAGTCAGGAATAGGTTCATCAGTTTCGCAAACAAAACTCCACCGGCCGTAGCAATCGCGAACGACAACGCTCCAAGACCAAAAATTTGCAGTGACTGGGGAGTCAAGAAGGTGTCCGCTTGCGTGCTCGCACCAACCGAGAAACCGAGGAGAATCGTCACGATATCGATCATCGATGTTCGCGCGGTCGCAGCAAGACGTTCGGTCACCATGCTCTCTTTGAGAAGATTTCCGAAGAATAACATCCCTAGAAGCACCACAGCTCCGGGTGCAATCAACGTGGTGATGAGAAACGCAGCAACCGGAAAAATGATCTTCTCGCGTTTTGTCACCTTGCGAGGAGGCGACATGCGAATCAGTCGCTCTTCCTTGGTAGTCAACAACTTCATGATCGGGGGCTGAATCACCGGCACCAACGCCATGTAGGAATAGGCAGCGATCGCAATGGCCCCAAGAAGATTCGGAGCTAACTTTGCAGCCAAGAAAATCGCGGTCGGTCCATCCGCTCCGCCGATGATTCCAATCGCTCCTGCTTCACGAAAATCAAAACCAAGCCAAATGGCTCCGAAGAAGGTCAAGAACACACCGACTTGTGCAGCCGCGCCAAGCAAAACAAGCTTGGGATTCGAGAGCATCGTGGAAAAATCTGTCATTGCTCCGATACCGAGGAAAATCAGCGGGGGATAGATTCCCAACTCAACCCCAGCGTAAAGGTAGCTCAGCACACTTCCCGCAACGTAGGTAATGGTGCCGTCATCTCCGAGCAGCCAACTTTCCCCGTCATAAACACTCATCGACATACCGGGCACCATCGGTATGTTTCCGACAACTGCCCCCATCCCGATGGGTACCAACAGGAGAGGTTCATAGTCTTTGATGATGGCAAGAGAGATAAAGACAATCCCAATCACAATCATGATCAGATTACCGAGCGTCATCGACGCGAACCCGGTGGTGTTTAGAAACTCCGAAAAAATATCCATCTCTTGCTTTCGTCTCGATTAACTATCGCTTCGAACGATCTTTGCAAAGGCCTGATGATCTCTCAGGACTTGCCGCCGGAACCTGTTGTGACCTGCCGCTGAAACTCCGTATGCAAAACAAATCCGATTGCCGCAAGTAACTCTAATTCGGCGTCTTCGTCCTGCTCTTCATGTGCAATTGAATGATGCTCCTCCGACTCCGGAAGCACATGCTCCAATAGCCCTAAAACCTTTGGCAACGTTGCAATGAAAAGACTGAGAAAGATGAGCACAACAAAAACGATTAGTAACCCAACAATCGCGATGGTTGCGCCATCTGCCAAGCCCTGCGGTTGCGAAATTTCTAATTCCGCCTGAGCAAGAACCGGTTGAACAAGTGGTGCCATGATTTTGTCGAACTCTGGCTATTTAATAACAAATGGTTTGATTCAAATTTTTCTGTGCGATCGTGTTACGCGTAACGAAATCGCAGTGTTTTGGCGTGATCGCATCCTCTTTGCTCGTTTCATCTGAATAGCTTTTGACTATCCGAGAATTCACTCAAAGCTTGAGACCATCACTTAGCGACAACGTCGATCAAGGAAGCCTTGATCGAATTCGCTACCCCGCACCCCAACTTCTTAGGGCACAGGCAAGCAATAACCCGCAAGAAACCGGAAATCCACCCGATCCGAAGTCCTAACTCTGCGATTGAAACGCCGCAAAATTGAAGAACGTGGTTGATATCAAGCTGAATGGTCATCGACGCCGCAATCCATCACCCGCTGAGCCTATCATTGGGATCCGCGAGGACCACTCGCAGCCTCGATAATTGATTTCAGCGGTGAATTCTGGCAAAGCAGGGGAAAAACACCGATTCAGCTGGATTGCCCCAATCGAAAGTTGCACCCCTAAGACTCCTCTTTTGGGGCTTTTCCCTACGTTGCAGCAAGAGAATATCGCATCAAAGGCGAGGGATCATCCCCCAACGAACAATTAGCGGCAGAAATCTTTTCCGTAATGCTCACATCACTCGATTCACGGTCCGCAAAAGTTACCCTGCCGCCACTAACAGACGTTGAGCGAGCTTGTGGAGATCATCTGTTCCCTGATTCACGTCCAGATCATGTCGAATTCATGTCCAGATCATCGCAAGCAGGCGTACGCTTTCATCTCGATGCACCGAACCTCGATGATTCGCACAAAGCCCTCAGGCTAACCTAAGACCCCCAGACTAACCTAAGGCCCTCAGGCTAATCCCAAGACACCCAGACTGACCCAAGCCGGCGTGGAAACCAGCTAAAAAATCGGATCAAGCGACTCGGTCTATCAAGTGATTCCGCGAGAATTCGACCTAGACTTCTGTAATTTCAGGCACTCTGAAACCGGGGTTATTTTCGTCTTTTAGCAACGCGTTGGCCTCGTCTGCATGGTCGCCAATGTGCATCTCGGTTTGAGGGTCAAACGTCAGCCAAGGTCCTACCGTGTATTGCTCCTTATCCTCGGGCAAGCCCACACCGTCTCGCATGATCTCGTGAAGCTTCAAGAAATGTTCGGCTGCGTCGGTATTATCGCCGAATGAACCTGCTTTAGCGTTAAAAGGAACTTGTTGACCCAAGCGGTACGAGTTATTCATCAAATGCCCGAGAACACAACCATAATGGGCATCCATGACGTTGCCATTGGCCATCGACGGGTCACCTGCTCTTACCGCCGCGATAAACGCGCCCCAATTGCCTCCCGGCGTAACTTTACCGCGAGGCACTTCAAGTGGCTCTGGCTTGGAAGCACCGGGGCGCAGAATCTGATAGCGTCCTTCACCCGTAATCTTGCTGCCATCCTCCAGATAGTACTCGTTGAAAACCTGCTGCTGGTATCCCTTGTAGTTGACGTTACGCACGTTGAACATCACTTGTTGTCCATTGGGAAACTCCGCCAACCCAAACATGGTGTTCGGCGTCTCGCCTTGATCATTCCAAGCGAATCGGCCGCCTAAAGCCATCACTCGAACCGGATGGGTTTGATCGGGATTGAGTGCCCATCGAGCGACATCTAACTGGTGAGTCCCTTGGTTATTAAGATCACCGTTACCGGTTTTCCAGAACCAATGCCAATCGTAGGGGTGGTAGTTTGCATGGAAATCACTAATCACAGCGGGACCTTTCCAGAGATCCCAATCAAGATTAGCTGGCGGAGGACCAATAGGCTCGTGACCGATCGAACCGCGAGGCTTGCAGCAATATCCGTAAGAGATTTTCAGTGGTGGCAGATCGCCACGATGCAATGCTTCGTGCAAACCCGCGATCCCCGCATCGCTTCGTCGCTGGGTTCCATGCTGAATCACGACGCCGTATTTTTTTTGTGCTTCAACTGCGATTCGCCCCTCGCGAACGTCGTGACTCATCGGCTTTTCCACATAAACATGCTTACCCGCTTGGGCTGCCCAAATGGTCATCAACGAGTGCCAATGGTTGGGCGTCGCGATCGAGATTGCGTCCACCGTTGGATCGTCAAGAACTTTCCGAATATCGCGAGCATCCTTGGTCGCAAAATTTCCTTCGGTTCGTTTTTCTAGACCGCTCATTGCCTTCGCGCGAACCTGGTCGTCAGGATCCACAACGTAAGCGACTTCGACGTTCGATTGCCCCATCCAACCACTCAGATGGGATTGACCACGACCATTCAACCCCGCAACGGCGACCCGCACACGTTCACTCGCACCGTTAATCTGTCCAGAAGCACGCGTGCCGGTGATGAGAAAAGAACCACCAATCGCGGAGGTGGACTTTAGGAAGGAGCGGCGCGAAGGAAGTTTTTTCATTATCATTTAGTCCAAAGATAAGGCAACAAAAGAACTCTGCGTCAGTGTAACGATTCGCGGCACCGCCGGTGTGGTCCACTGTAAATCGAGCTCTCGAATTTCTTATTCCAGCGAAACTCGTGCTTCTCCTCCGGCGATTTTTGCGGATCACCGGCCGTGGGAAACCTGATTGACTCCATGACACCGTAATGGTTTTCGCATACAAAATTGGTCGCACATCAATCCGAAAAAAGCAGCGAAGATGGCTAAAAAAAAGAACACTGAAGGATCCAAAGTCGAAGACGAATTGAGCACCTTGGAACAAAGCGAGCTTAACTTCGAGCAGACGCTGGCGGATGTTGAATCCATCGTCGGCCAACTTGAAAGCGGCAGCTTAGGATTGTCGGAATCGCTCGAGCGGTACGAAGCTGGAATACGACAACTCAAACGCTGCCACCAATTGCTCGACGCAGCGGAGCAGCGAGTCAGCATCCTTGCCGGCTTTGACGCGGATGGAAATCCGATTTCCGAGTCTTTCTCTTCCGAAAGTTCGGGACGAGGTTCCGGCCGAAAGGCGAAGGCCAAGGTTCACGCGTCGTCCGATGAGGCCTCAACGGACCGGGCATCGGGCAGCCCAGATGGCGGCGAACAATTGTTCTAAGGAAATTCCCCCCATGGGTGACTCGCTGACAGCTTTATCTTTCTCCGGTGGCGATCCACTATCGGGCTCGGTTTGCGATGCACCATCTGGCCTTACTGACAGTGCAACACGATGAAATCGGCGTGGACATCACGCTGGGACATTATCGATCGCTCTGATCGCCTTTGCGAATGACAGCTGGGTTTGATGGAGACTCCCCTATTCGCGGTGCTTACCGTAAACTTAATAGAGTTGACCAAGTCCCCTTTTGAGCAAGCGAATCGTGAGCCCCGTCTCTTCACCCGATCCAAACGTGTCATCGAACGACCCCACTGGCTTTCGTGACCTGCAACCGCTCATAGAAACAGCATTGGAGAAGGCTTGCGAATTTGGTGCTGGGTGCCCCGAACGTCTGGGCGATGCGATGCGTTACGCAGTTCTTGCACCTGGGAAACGACTTCGACCAGCGTTGGCCATCATGGCTGCTGAAGCATGTGGAGGCGTCCCAGAGGATGCTTTACCCGGCGCAGTCGCAGTGGAAATGATTCATGCATATTCGCTGATCCACGACGACCTTCCCGCAATGGATAATGACGATCTTCGTCGTGGACGTCCGACGTGTCATATCCAATTTGATGAAGCGACTGCGATTTTGGCGGGTGACGGATTGATTGCTCAAGCCTTTTCCCATCTGGCCGAAAACGTGCAGGATCCGCAAACTGCATGCGAGGCGATCCGAGTTCTTGCCGTCGCAGCCGGTCCGATGAAGTTGGTTGGTGGACAAGCTGACGACTTAGCGGCCGAGCAAAGGATAGTTTCCCAACAGCCCTCCCTGCAATCGAATCGGTCAGATCTTCGGCTTCTTGAGGCCATTCACCGGCGAAAAACAGGTGCTCTCATCTCCGCCTCGCTGGAACTCGGTGCGATTCTTGGCGGCGGTAGCGACGCTCAGCGAACGGCCCTCGTACACTACGCCGAGCGAGTGGGGCTGGCTTTTCAAGTGATCGACGATCTGCTGGATTTGACGGCAGAAGCCGAGACAATGGGCAAGAGGACGGGAAAGGATGCCGCGCGAGGCAAACTGACCTACCCGGGACTTTTGGGAATTGAAGGTGCCAAGAAAAAGGCAAATGACCTAATTCAGGATGCCCAAGAGCTAATTAGCGTTTTCGAGAAACGCAAATGGCGGTTATCATCGCTTGCGAATTACGTACTGGAGCGACAGCATTGAATGAGCCGAACCATCCCGACAGCGACCTCCACCATCACCCGCTCGGTCAGCATCCTTTGCTGGCAGGGCTTCACGATGCCGAACCACTAAAGACTTTTTCGCCAACCCAACTCGAAGCAGTCGCGGCGGAAATTCGCGATGTGCTCTGCAATCTACTCGCAGCACGTACCGCGCACTTCGCCTCGAACCTCGGAGTTGTGGAACTCTGCTTGGCACTGCACTGCGAATTTGATTTTCGCAAAGACCGATTGATTTGGGACACCGGACATCAAATCTACCCGCACAAGTTGGTGACGGGTCGATACAACGAATTCGCCGGCATTCGAACTCGCGGTGGCTTGATGGGCTACCCGAATCCGCACGAGAGTCCATACGATTTGTTCATGACCGGCCATGCCGGTAGCAGTGTCAGCACGGCGGTTGGGTTGCGAAGTGGTGATGTCCTAACGGGTGAAAACGACCGACGAACGGTAGCGGTCATCGGTGATGGTGCGTTCCCAAGCGGCATTGTTTTTGAAGCGATGAACAATGCAGGAGAACTGCAAGATGACCTCACGATTGTTTTGAACGACAATAAGATGTCCATCTGCCCAAGAGTGGGTTCCGTGGCGACCTACCTTGATCGGCTTCGAGATAACCCCTTCTACACCGGTCTCAAAAGTGAGGTGGTTCGATTACTCGACCGAGTGCCAATGTTTGGCGATCCAGCCGAACGCTTCCTCGCTCAAACCAAGGAGGCGGTCAAAGCAGGATTTCTGGGTGGCATGCTGTTCGAAGAACTGAACATTCGCTATTTGGGTCCAATTGATGGGCACGATATTGGCCTGGTCAGAAAATACCTCGCGATGGCCAGCAAAACTCGCGGCCCGGTCCTTCTTCATGTCGTGACCGAAAAAGGCCACGGCTACAAACCTGCTGCCGAAGACCCCGTCTATTTCCACACACCGCCAGCTTTCCAAGACCAAGATGGTAAAGCGGTTCCGAAAAAGAGTGAAGGTCTTCCTGCCTACACGCAACACGCGCGAGACGCCATCCGCAATCAAATGGCATCTGACAAGCGAGTGACAGTCATCACCGCAGCGATGTGCCAAGGAAACAAGCTGGAACCGATTCGTGAGCGGTTCCCTGACCAATTCTTTGACGTTGGAATCTGCGAGTCGCATGCTGTCGCTTTTGCGGCCGGGCAATGTAAAGCGGGATCGAGACCCATCGTTGATATCTACAGCACATTCCTGCAACGCAGTTTTGACCAGATCTTTCAAGAAGTTGCATTACAGGATCTTCCGGTCGTTTTCATGCTCGATCGCGCCGGACTTACCGGACCTGATGGGCCAACGCACCATGGCCTGTTTGATGTTAGCTACATGCGAGTCTTTCCGAACATGGTTTGCATGGCACCAGGATATTCATCAGAAGTTCAAGCAATGCTGGATTTTGCCATTCAGCATGATCACCCAACCAGCATCCGGTACCCCAAAGCGTCTGCGTTGATATCGGAGCATGAACCAAGCCCGATTGAACTAGGAAAAAGTGAAACGGTTCGCGAAGGAAACGACGGAACCATCATCGCATTTGGAGCAATGCTCGAGAATGCTCTCGCAGCAGCCGAGAAACTGCAAGGAGAACTGGACATCGCTGTCATCAACGCTCGCTTCGCAAAGCCGATCGACGAGGAGATGGTTCGCAACACCTTGCAATCAGGACGTTTTGTCATCACCGTCGAAGAAGGCACGCGACTGGGTGGTTTCGGATCAGCTTTCCTTGAATGTGCAGCACAACAGGGACTCGACACCCGCACTTTGAAAATCCTTGCACTACCGGATGAGTTCATTGAGCACGGAGATCGTGACGAACTTCTACATGACCATGGTCTTAGTGCCGACGCGATTGCGAACGTTTGCCGCGAGTTGACAGGAACGGCACACGTGAATTAGAGAAAATTGCTGAACATGTTTGATGCTTTGAGAGGGATAATCAACACGGTCAGAGTCTCTTGAGTCACCGTGTCTTTGTGTTTGAATGATTTTCAAAGGGGCAAACCGTATTGAATCTGTCGTCTGATAAGTCTGGTTGACAGCACAGCTTCACGACCCGTTCTTGTGGTGTGTCTGATATTGGCGAAAGAGGCTTCTCCTGATGGACTCCAAATCACATCCACATTGGATGCAACCGACACAGGCGAGGCCGCGAGTGGTCATTCTCGGAGCCCCAGAACGCCAGCGAGTTCAGTCGGAACTTAAGCGTCTTCGACCGTCGATCGCTCAACACGCAGAGATCGTCGCTGAAGATTTGGCCTTTGAATATTGCTTTGAGGATGGAGAGCAGGATCTAGTGATTGTTCTAGGTGGTGACGGCTCCATCCTTCAAGCCGCTCGACAGATGGGACGGAACCAAACGCCGGTACTGGGAATCAATTGCGGACGACTTGGATTCCTTGCTGATCTATCGCCTGACGACTTCCTCGAGACTTGGCCCAAACTGGTCGCGGGAGCTTTCGAGATTGTTGAGCACTTAATGCTCAAAACGACCTTGATCAAGAATGGCGTTGTGGCAGCGGAACAACTCGCACTCAACGAGGCGGCAGTTCTCGGTGGTCCTCCCTACCAAATTCTGGACATCGATCTCTTTGCTGATGGCCACCTGGCAACACGCTATCGGTGCGATGGCCTTATCGTTGCCACGCCTGTTGGGTCCACCGCGCAAAACCTTTCAGCTGGCGGCCCCATCTTGAGACGACATCTCCAAGCGATTGTTCTCTCGCCAATCAGCCCGCACACGCTTACCTATCGGCCGTTAGTCGATTCAGCCGACACACGACTGGAGTTGACCGTTAATGAGCCCAATGAATCCACCAGCATCGTGGTAGACGGAAGAGTACTGGGAAAGCTCGAACCCGGGGATCGCGTGAAGATTGAGCGGGCCGATCAAACTTTCCAAATGCTATGTATTCGCGGTCGCGATGACTATCGAGTTCTCCGCGAGAAACTAGGGTGGGGCGGATCAGTCTTGTCCAATCGCTGATACACCGCCACAATTGTTGACGCACCGGCCCAATTGCTAACGTACCGGCCCAATTGCTGACGCACCGACTTTGCATGATCGGCCAACCAGCATTCTGCTGGCGACACTTCAGCCGACGCCTCGCAAATCTCTATTGCCGCCAAAGGAGGTATCTGACACGATTTTCCGGTGTGAAACTCGTTACGGTGCTCAAGAAAAGAGAAAAGCTGGTGGCTCAATTTCCATTCTTTCGTTCACTGATGCTTCTGACCTTGGTTTTCTGGTTTGCCAACGTCGTCTACGGCGATCCGCCTGCGGAGCCCGAGGCTTACTTGCTGAAGTACAAAGTTGAGCCTGGTGAACAACTTCACTACGAAGTCACTCATGCGGCAAAAACCAAAACGCGAATCCAAGGTGAAGAAGAAATCTCTCAGGTCCACACGACCAGCCAGAGACACTGGAACGTCATTGAAACGAAAGAGGGAACCTTTAAGTTTCAACATGTTCTTGATGCGGTCGCAATGACTCAGCAACAGGGGCAACAGAGTGAATTTCGCTGGGATAGCCAAAACGGATCGGAGCCACCAAAAGTATTCTCCCGAATTGCAGAACAGATCGGCAAACCCCTTTCGACCATCACAGCCAGTGACGATGGCAAAGAGATCGAAAGAGAAGCCGACTCTGGAACCAAAACTTCGCTCGGAATGGGCTCCTTGACCCTCAGCTTTCCCGAGGCTCCCATCCAGATAGGCGAATCATGGTCAACTCCGCATGAAGTCAAAGCTCGAACGGACAATGGATCGGTAAAAGTCATCAAGATTCGACAGCTTTACACGCTTGAAAAAGTACAAACAGGTGTTGCTTTTCTTCGTGTTCGCAGTCAACCACTCACGCCGATCAATGAAGAATCCGTTCGCGCACAAGTGGTTCAGCAACTCAGTAACGGCATCATTCGGTTTGATATCGACAATGGTCACATGTTAAGTAAGCAACTTGACTGGGACGAAACCGTCATCGGCTTTCAAGGCGCAAACAGCTTGATGGAATATCGCGCTCGATTTACGGAAAGGTTGGTTAGCAATCACACGAATCAACTGAACCGATAGCGATTTTCTCAAACGAATGACTGCGAGCCGTCGAGTCAACGCACTTCGATAACCAACAGATCGCTAAAAATGCAGAGATTTGCAAACAGGCGTTAGCAATCGGTGGAATCGAACGAACGCCGGCAAGGAAAAAGGTGAGCAAATGATTCTCTCGTTGTCTTTGCGCAATGAGAATCGCAGCTAGTGATGGCCTTAAGCCCCCCAAGTCGATGAATGCGCCCATCCGTCCACGGTCCTCCTCCAGCCCATCGGGAACACGGCAGCAAGCGCCGGTGTGACGACTCTAACAGCCTTTCCAATTTGCGGCTGATCATTTTCATCCGGAAAAAAATCTTTCGTCGCATTGACGCGCGCTGATTCCAGAAAAAGAACCACTGTCGGAACGCCAAAGGCATCAAACCGCCAAGATGGATCATGCGGTATTTCACGGCATTTTCGAGGCCCTGCAACCCTTGCACCCAATCGCCAGCGATTCGCAAAAGAATCACGCACCCCAGAATCGGTTGCTTTTTCACAACCAATCATCAGTCATCGCATCACTCAATTCATTGCCAATGCAACAGCCATAAGACGTCAGAACAAAACCGTTTTAATCACCATGCATTGGCAGGGTCGACTCACTGACGACCCAAACTCTCAGAAAATAAAGCACGTCTATTTCCGCGGCACCTGTTTTTATGAGCTAGGGTTTCTAGGAAGAGCAGGGGTTTCGATACTCAGCTCTTCGAATCAGCGACACCGCTGACGAATCAAGTCCCTAGACAATTGCAACGCTACATAGAGTCGCTGCCGCTCGCCAAGGAATAATCACCGAATCCTTGGTGGGCGCAGCGTCTCATCGGATTCGTAGAACTTTGCCGACGAACCGACGGTCGAAAACCATGCTGTAATACGCGCAGTCGGAACTCAATCGCGGCTGCTGAGCAAAACGCTTCTCTGGTTGCAAAGATTACAAACGGCAAGTTCGTTTTTGATCTTCCCAATGAGCAGGTGAATCAGAACGCGAACTTCGTGCGGAAGGCTGCGATATCAGACTGTTTGCCCAAAATCATCAAGTCATCCAGTGCTTGAATTTTAAAGCTGGCGTCCGGATTGAACTCGAAGTCCCCGTCGACAGATTTGATTGCCACGACCAAAAGATGAAAGTCCCGATGAGCCGCGGTCTGCTCCAAACGCATTCCAACAATTGGACTACCGGCGGGAACTTTCAGCTCATCCAATTCAAAATCTGATCGACCTTGCTCGTCAACAAGGCGGATCAAATGGGCAGTTGTCGGACGCGTGATTAGCCTTCCCATTTGTCGTGCGGTGACCACAGTCGGCATCACGACCGAATCCGCGCCAGCTTGGATCAATTTCTTTTCTGTCGTTTCTCTCTCCGCTCTCGCAATAATCCTGACTTGAGGATTTAAGTTACGTGCGGTTAACGTTATGAAAACGCTGTCGGCATCATTGGGAAACGTCCCTACTAGTGTACCCGCACACAAAAGGCCAGCGTTCAACAAGGTCTCTTCTTCGGTCGCATCGCCAATCAAAGCCAAAAAACCTTCAGCAGCCGCTTCGGTAATACTATCGGCATTGGAATCGATAATCACCGTGTCCTTACCTTGAAAACGCAATTCCTTGGCTAGGTTGTGCCCCATCCGACCATAACCGCAAATGATCGTGTGACCAGATAAAGATTTGATCTCTTTTGTCATTTTGCGTCTCCCCAGAATGTTTTCCAGCTCTCCCTCAATCATCATTTGAAACAGGCCGGTAAAGGTATAAACCGCCGCGCTGATACCGGTTCCAATGACAAGCAGTGTCCAAACCTGAATTGATGTTGGAAGAACAGAATGCCCTTCGCCATAGCCCACGGTCGATATCGTGATGGTCGCCATCCAGATTGCGTCAAGCCAACTGTAATCACCGATCCATCGATAACCCATCACCGAAAGACCAAAAACAATGGATAGAACCATTCCCCCAATCTTGATTCGTTCAAGCGGAGTACGGCTCATCGTTTACAGCACCTTTCGCAACTTCCAATCAGAACGGCAGAATGTCGACACCATTATTGTGTCACATGATACAAAAAACATACGCCAGAAGCACAACCCACCACAGGTTCCTTCGGGCAAATCAAGCTCACGGAAACTGCATCATCACCCGCGTCACTGAGTTGAAATCGCATGATTCAACAACGCGGACATCACAAAATTCCCTGACTCGTTGATTTCAAGCGATTTAAAAAAGTCCGTTGAAATCATCGATAAATCTTGAACAACAAAAATTGGTAACAAACAAGATGAAGTCTTAGCTACATAAAAAAACCCAAAACACCTAACCCGTAGATGCATTGGGTATTGAATCAGACAGCACCAATCGATCAAACAACTGATGTTGAATTCCGGTAACCACTCGCTTCTGTCAAAGAGATTTGAAACCGGGAGCCAATCATTTACCTAATTTCAACCTTTCGTCTGCATTAAGAAAAAAATCAGCATCTAATCCAGAAAGCTTTGTTATTTGTGAACGTTATGACACGCTTTGCAGTTTGATGCTTTTTGCAAAGCATCACCCGCGCCATCCTTGCCTTCCATCACAGCGGTGCTCGCCTTTACCAAAGCAGAGGTTAATGTTTTCCAGCTCTCTGCATCTCCTTTTTCGACTTTATTTTTAGAGAGAGCGACAAGCATCGCATGTAGCTTTTGCTTTTCTTCATCCGAAGCAGCACCGGCAGCCACTTTTTTGAGCAAACCGCCTTTAAAACCAACCTTCATGATTTCTTCGGTGGAATACTTTTGACCTTCGGCTTCCTCGGCACTAACGCTCAAAGATAAAAAGACACAAGGCGTTAGGGCCAGTAATAGAGCAGACAACATCGTCTTCAACATCGGCATCACTCAGTTTCAAGTTGGAAATGTAAAACGTCACCGGACCTACCGGCAAACGGATGCCAAGGATAGGAAAACCTTTCCCCCGCCACCAGAAGAACCTTCTACAATGGACAAAAGTGCTCGAAAAAACGACCTTTGATCAAGCCCCGTCACCCCGTAACGAGGGGTGACTTCCTTCTTGGTTCAACAGGGATGGTTTACAGCACTACTTGCAAAAGCCACCGACGGGCCTGCTTGCGTAGAATCCGTTTTTGAGGCCGACACCAACTAGTCAACCGATCTCTTCTCCCACGTTCCATACGCCGACATTCCGCTGGGGATCCCCGCATGAAACCCAACCAACAATCGCCCGCTCCGTCCGAAGTAAGCCGACGACAATTCCATCGACAATTAGGAGGAACACTGGGGGCACTATCGGGCTTCCATTTCTTCCCAGCCTTAGCGGATAAAAAGCTAGAGAAGCCAACCGTTGCGGGAATTGGGATCGGAGGCAAGGGAGCCAGCGACTTGGCGGGAGCAAAAAATGCGGGTTTCGAGATTGTTGCTCACGTGGACGTCTTTGACACGAAACGTTTCTCAAGCGATGACCGAAGGGTGCGGCGGATCGCAGAGAGTCGCAACAATGATTCACACGCCAGTTTCTTTACCGACTATCGAGAGATGCTCATTGAGATGGGCGATAAGGTGGATGCTGTCACGGTGTCCACACCCGATCACCATCATTACCATGCATCTGCGATGGCGATGAAAGCAGGAAAGCACGTGTACTGCCAAAAACCACTGACGCATGGCATCTGGGAAGCTCGGTCTCTCAAGGAAATTGCTGCTGCAACGGGTGTCAAAACTCAGATGGGTAATCAAGCGCACGCAAAGGATCATATGCGTCGATGCGTCGAACTACTGCGTGCTGGAATCATTGGTCCTATTAAGGAAATCCATGCATGGACGAATCGTCCCATTTGGCCTCAAGGATTCTCTTCACCTCCGACTGCGCAAAAAGTACCAGATGGCATCGATTGGGACCAATGGATTGGTCCAGCCCCATGGGTTGACTACAGCCCTCAAATCGCACCTTTTGCTTGGAGAGGTTGGTGGAACTATGGCACCGGAGCACTGGGTGACATGGCTTGCCACATCATGGACATGGGTTACTGGGCAATGCAATCGTTAACAAACCAGCCCCTCGCCCCGTCACAGGTCAGCGCAAGGCAACAAGGTGCAACCGATTTTTCCCCACCCATTAACTCGATTATCTCTTGGGACTTTGCCCCCACACGCTATTCGAGTCGCGACGGATTCACGTTTCATTGGTATGACGGATACATCAATGCAAAGTTTGACCGAAATTCCTGGCAGTTAAAAAAAGAATCTGACGAATACAACCATCCCGACGATGACGTTTTAGAGGGCATGAGCTTTCAAGATTTTGGCAGCGTCATGATCGGCGAAGAGGGAAAGCTATTTTTCAATCGATCGAATAAAAACTGGGTACTTAAAAGCAAGAATTCAAAAGATTCATTTGCAAGCGTCGACCAGTCGATTCCTCGAGCAAGAGAAGAAGACAGCTATAAAGAATGGATCGATGCCATTAGCGGGGTTGTCAATGAAAGTGAATCAAATTTCGCGCAAGCAGGACCACTCACGGAAACCATACTTCTGGGAGTCTTAGCTCAAAGATGCCCGAATCAAAAACTGCTTTGGAATCACGACGAGATGATTATTAAGGATCGACCAGAGTTAAGTCGATGGATTAAGCGTGAATACCGAGACGGCTGGAGCAGTTGATCAGTTACTTCTTCAAAGTGTGGTCACTTTATTGTCGCGGTGTCAGAGGTACAGTCAGAACCCACGGCACCTTTTTACAACCTTGGCTTTGACTGCCTCAAAAAGTCATTCACATTGTCGATTGGCTTGGGCTCTGGCTTGGGTGAAAACCAGGAACTCCAGAAGCCGGGTTCGTCTTGTTTGGATCGGTTAGCAGATGAATACTTCGATGATGATCGATCCGATGAGGAAAACATCTTGCTCGGACTGAACCTCGATGGATTAAAAAAGTCTTTTGTCTTTGTCCAACCACGAGAGGCGCTTGCTGTGAATCCGTCAAAAAAGCTGTCTTGCTTCCGATCGGCATGCACCTTGCCATCCTGATAATGTGACGCTGAGCGGAACTCTGGCATCCTCCAGTTCATCGGATTGATACCGGATGTAAATTTTTGCATGGCGCTTGGTTTGACGGTCTCTTCAGCCATGACTTGGGGTAACGGCATGACGATCAAACAAAAGAGTGTGCCAAATAGATAGACGACGCATAATCGTTTCGACACATTCATCAAATTCATCTGATTCCCAATCATCTAACCCGAACGCGAAGCATAGACTCACTTACGACGAACTATCAAAATCGAGGCGATCGATTACTTGAGTTTCACAAGCCAATACGCAAAAAGTTCGACGCAAACCGCACACCCTCTAGCTATCCCAAATCTCCCCTTGTGGCATCAAGATCAATTCGCGAGCGATCCCCACAACTCGCCTTCTGACAACCGTGTGGTCTGTTCTGACAAAAGATTCGTCGACAACCCTATCGGCGTCATGGCAAGAGCGGGGATAAGCTGACTAAACTGAGAGCAAATAAACAACAAATAACGGTGCCGCCACCCAAATCTTGCACTCCCAGAATCTCTAATCCATGGATCCTTACATGCTCGTTCGACGATTACGACTTTATCAAATCGTCCTAGTTTGGATTGTGGCAATTCTGGCAGCGACGCGTTCGGCGGAAATTTTGGCGCAAGAAACTCAACCCATCACACCGGTATCGAGAGACACTTTACCCACGTACACCGAGGCGGTCGAAGCACACCTAGGTTACGTCACGGATTACTCCGTTGACGAATACGGCCCCATAAAAACCGGTGCTTGGCTCGGGCAAATTGACATACGCACATCGCAATTACCGTCCATAGTAAATGGCAAAGAAAACCATGATTTGTTTGAAGCGAAGACAAATCTCTATCTAGATCAACCGACCATGGTTGCCGCAATGGAGATGGGTCGCATCACTGGATGCAAGTGTTACCAAGAATCAATCACTCGTTACCTACAAACGCACTTAGTGAGCCTCAAAGCAACGACTCCAAACCCTCTACTTTTCAGCCTCACGCATGATTACGACCTGAGGGGTGATTCATTCGCCGAATACCCTTCTCAATATTCCTTAACCGGTTACTCACCCGCCTGGGAAATACTTGCATATGAATCCCCAGAACTTACCAAACGAAGCATCGAAACCTTGATTGCAGAAAGCTACAAAGCGTCCCAACTCGAATCAATCGAATCACTCAACAACACTCAGCCACCTCATTCTTTTGGTGATGCGATGAACACGAGAGCCATCGCACTTTCGTCCATCGCATGGTTCTGCAGGCGGTACCAAGATGATTCAGAATCTTTTCGGCATCACGCCGCAGCGTTATCAAAGTTATCACCCTCAGAAAGCAAGCGATTAGTAGCGGTCGAACCAAAAATCTTGGCAAACTGGACGAATGCGTTGATTGAATGCAGCAAAGCCACCAACACGGAAATCAGTTCGTCCCTACAGTATTTAAACGAGATTAAACCGTCGCCCGAACCAAACTCGTTCAATACAAACGAAGTATCGAAACAACATCCAGATGGTAGCGACCACACTCGCAAAGAAGGCCCCGATCATGATTCATCAAATCACCTGAATGATGCATCGCTAAGTCATCACCTTGCATTGGGCGAAGCGTGTTTGTCAGCATGGTTGCATACGAAAAATAGAGAGTTCCTGCTCGCGACGAAATCCCATGCGGAAGAGATTACCGATCAACTTCAGCGGAACACGGCGATTCCAACCAAAGCCGAAACATTTGGTCGGATGATTCATTTCTACTTGCGTTTTGGCGACGCCACTGAAAACCGTGACTACCTCTCGCTCGCGAGAGAACTTGCGGACAAAGCGATGTCCTCTCTCTATGAACCGCGTCTTGGTATGTTCCGAAGTAAGTTAGACTCCGATATTTGCGATGCCCGTGACGGTACAGGATTCCTGCTCATCGCGTTACTGATGCTTGAGGGAAATGACCCCACGCTTGGTAGCGCGATGAAGTTCTAGGGAATGAAGTTCGCCAACCGATTACTTTTCATTAACAACCTATCTTTAAATCCAACCAATTTCGCAACGGATCTGATTTCTGACTTTGGTTGAATTCGGGGCTGGATTAGCAAGGGTTGAATTGCGTACTGAAAGTTGTCTTCCTGAGCGGTAGTGTGCTCTCCGTTTTGAGCATCGGTTGCGGTGAAATCTCGGCAACTGTACTATTGGATTAATACAGAGATACACCCAATGCAAATCAACATCCAATCTGACGGATTACCGATCTATCAGCAAATTGCGAATCAGATCCGCTACCGAATCGCAGCAAGAAACCTCAAGCCAGGCGACGAAGTTCCCTCGATACGCAGCCTTGCCGAATCCCTTCGAGTCAATCCCAACACGGTAGCGAGGGCCTATCGGGAACTTGAAACCGAAGGGATGCTTGAAAAAAGACGAACGAAAGGCACCTATGTCGCCGAACAGGATCATCAGCAATCGATTCGCCAGCGAGCCCGACAACTCGAACCACACTTAGACACCCTGATCATGTATGCGGTTCAATTGGGCCTTTCTCTGGATCATGTCACAGAACAACTGCGCGAGCGAATTGAAGTATTGGAAAAGCGCCGTACTAAAAACAAAGAGGACCTCGCATGACGGTATCAAGTGATGATAAGCTTGCTGTCGAAGTCACCGATTTAAAACGCTCCTTTCATGGCAAGTTAGCCCTCAATGGCATTGATCTAAAGATTCCCCGAGGAACCATTCAAGGGCTCGTTGGGCTGAATGGAGCGGGTAAGACAACGCTAATCAGACATCTCATTGGATCGCTAAAAGCAGAAAAAGGACAGGTCAAGGTCCTAGGACAAAATCCAGCTCAAGACCCTGAGAGCGTTCTAAAACAAGTCGGATACATGACCGAGGAAGACTCTCTTCCTAAGTGGATGCGAGTGGGCGAGCTGATTGATTTCTGTAGGGTGATCTACCCAACTTGGGATGACTCCTACGCGAAAGAACTTGCGGAAATGTTTTCGCTTTCCCGCCAAACCAAGCTCAAAGGGTTATCCAAAGGACAGAGAGCGAGAGCGGGTTTACTGGTGGCAATTGCTCACCGGCCACTTCTTTTGGTACTTGATGAACCCAGCAGCGGACTCGACCCGATTGCCCGCAGCGATATCTTAGAAGCCGTCATCAGAACGATCAGCGACGACGGACGAACCGTACTATTCTCAAGTCACCTCCTCGACGAAGTGGATCGAGTGTGCGACCACATCTCTCTGCTGCACGACGGGAAAATACTTGCCACCCTACGTCCCGAAGATCGTGACAACCAAATGCAAGAACTTACCTACCAAGCCGCTCTATCATGGCAACCACCGATCGATACCGATCGGTGCTTTGGATGGCGACGTTCAGGCCTTGAGTGGTCCGTGGTTTTGGTGCAGCGTGATGATACATCTACGCCAATCTTCCCCGAGGCGACGTTGATCGAGCGAGGACCCGTTTCATTGCAACGATGGTTTGAAGCGAGAGTTTCACGAAAATCGTCAATCAGCGTCCATGAATCGGTTGCAAATGGAGCATCTTGAGATGCCAGAATTGATTGCTTTGATACGCCTATCGATTCGTCGCTATCAACGATTGCTGCTGTGCATGATCGGCCTCATCGTAATAGGATTATTTTGCACGCTGACTTGCATCCAATGGTTTGGGCAAGAGGTTGCTACGACCGTTGGTGGTTATGCCATCTTCTTTTCCTTGTTGCCGTCGGGCGTGGCAGCGATCGCATTATTCGACTACGGCTTAGATCAAGATTTGAGCCAACCAGAAACAGGCTGTAGCCACTGGCTACTCCGACAACCGATTCGATCTTGGAAAATTGCCTCGGTACCGATCGTACTAAAAACGACGTGGGTCTCGGCACTCTGGATCACCTTCTCCCTTCTGATGCGTTCGTTTGGGCAAAAAGAAATACCGGTGATTCAGCCGTGCATCTCCTTCTCAGCAGTACTTATCTGGATCATGGTTCTATCTTGGCGTCCATTCACCAAAGGTCGCTACTTACTGCTCGCACTTTTCGTTGCACTGCCAACTAGTTACTTGGTAATTGCATCCAGCTTTGTCGCACCATTCATTGAAAATCGATGGCTAGCTCCGATCGCGGTACCGGCCAGCTGGATCGCAACGATTCTCTTTTTTTGCAGTGCAGTCTGGTGTTTACTCCGCGCGACGAACCTTGCGCGTGTAACACCTCCCGGTGGTAATCAACCTTCCGAAACCCCGAC
>JADHOA010000032.1 GCA_016779185.1 Rubripirellula sp. | reverse complement strand
CGATAATGAGCTTGTGCCCTTATTTGAATCAGCAGAGGCCAATACTGAAGCAGCGCAAGCGTCATCGAAGTTTTCCGAGGGTTCATATTCACGACCCTCGTGGGAACTCAAGCGGTCATCATTGCATTGTTCATTCACAATCAGGCAAACCAATCAAAAACGGCCGCTAGTCCGAAACCACAGAGATCAGCAAAAGGGAAATCCACGACACAAACATTAACAACCCCAAAAAAATTAAACCTCGCGTCATCAGCGATGACAAAATAAAGGTCTAACGCCGTTCACATTTACAATCACAGTGGTTCGATCCCCTCTGTCTGTCGAAGCCCTTTGATTGTGAACGTCTTAACACCGCATCGCCAATGTAGATCCTGATCATTCACAGCGTCTTCATCTATCGTTCCAACGATCCAGTTCAATCAGCAACCTAACCAAATCAATCAACAACGAGCCTTGACTCATTCAATTACGATTTTGACTTTTCATTCGAATCAACCTGCCGATTACGCTCCAGAAAATCAGCCATCTCCTTGATTTTCTTCTCCTTTTGACGTCGCTTTCTTTCTTCGGGATCCAAAAAGCCACGGACCCATTTCCAACATCTTTGCATCGTCGACATCACCCGACCCCGAAATAGTTAATTGACGATGATTGCAATACCGGTTCCACGCGTAAGAGTTGACCACGCGATGACGATCGTCCTACGTTTAACCATACATCCAGAGTTCCAGCATGCACTCAGGATTTCAACATGCACCTACGCGCTGCCCCGACGACAATTAGGAAGCAGGTCTTCTGAACCGCGTCAGCAAAGAAGAGCGTCGGCCTAGACTAACCGTCAAGCACAATGGCAGAGGGCGAATAGAAATTCAGAAATTCTTAACGAGCTGCACAGAAAGAGATCTTGAAAATTTAACGATGCAAACCTCAGAAGCAAAAAGCATCTAGCAGAGAAGGGATGGTCAACCGACACCCGACAGGTGTTAGGTGGGCAGACACAAGTTGCGACAAAACCATCCCAAGACCGAGAGCGAAATCACTTGCGCAGGAGATCAAAAGGGTAAATCCCAGAGGCGTGGCCATCACTGAAACGAACTCTGTAAGCATAACCACCCACGGGGTCCATCGCTTCAATTCTCAACGGCGCCGCCTCAGCCCGACTCAACACAGGCAATAACATTGCGGATCCCGGCATCGTAAGCTTCTGCTCTTCACCACGTTTTTTTTCTCGACAAGTCGCACAAGGACACGCCTTTCTCAATTCCATCGCGGTCCACTGGTCGATCCGACCGTCGCTCCAACTGAATTCAATCGAGTCATCTCCCAACCTTGATAAACCGATCGGATGAACCGCCATTTCCCTCTGTTTTGTCATCATCATTACCCGAGAAAATCGTTGATGTGGAGATTAGGTATCGCCACCAAAAAACGTGGTCACAAAAACAAAAACGCCTACCTTGAGTCAACCAAACGTTTGGCTTTTGCCTCGAATCTTGGAAGCGACCCGACCTCAACAGACTTGACATCTACCCTCAGTGACAATCGATCTCGAAATGTGCGAGCCAGCAATTCTGCCTGAAACTCGTCCACCTCAACTTCGATCTGAAGTTGATCCATCTCTTCACTGCGACTGGCGGTCATCCTAAATTCAGTATAGGCAAATGTTTCGCGGATGATTGACTCGATACTGCTGGGGAAAACATTGACACCTCGGATCACAAGCATGTCGTCACAGCGTCCTAAAACACCGCCTTTGAGCCATAAAAACGGACATCGCCGTGAATGCTGCCGGTATGCCTCCACAATATCACCAGTCCGATAGCGGACAACCGGACCTCCTAAACGTCCTAAGTTGGTCAAGACTAACTCACCACGCTCACCATCTTTGACCGGCACTCCACGCGGATTAGCTTCATCGACCCTCAACACCTCTGCAATAAACTCGGTCTCTATCACGTGAATTCCGCCACCATCGAGTTCACCGAATCCCCACGCACCGACCTCACTTGCACCACAGTGATCGATCACCGTTGCCCCCCAACCTGATTCGATTTTTTCTCGTACCGATTCAATCGACCCACCCGGTTCACCGGCAACAATCACGCGATTGATGCTCGAGTCTCGCATCTTCATCCCGAGACTATCAGCAACGGACAGTAAATGAAGCGCGTACGTTGGAGTGCAACAGAGCAGGGTACATCTCTGATCACGGATCATGCGCAGGCGATTCTCACTCGACAATCCGCCACCGGGCACAACCAGAGCACCTCGCTGAGCCAAGGCATCATGTGCAGTCCAAAACCCGATAAACGGACCAAAGGAGAATGCCATCATGGCGACGTCTTTGCGAGTTACTTCGGCCGCGTCTAAGACAAACTGCCAGCAAAGTAGCCACCACTGCCAATCTTCAGTTGTGTCCAACACAACCATCGGAAAACCTTTCGTACCACTTGTTTGGTGAAACCGCGTGTAGTTTTCCCGTGATAGATCAAACAACAATCCTGCAGTGATTTCCCCGTCAGCAATGAGGTCTGATTTCGTCAACAAAGGCAAAGAATGCAGTTCATCCAGATGCGACAAGGATGGAATCTTTTCACCAAACCAGTTCCGATAAAACGGCCTATCACCAATCGTTTTCAGTAACTGATTCAGCCGCTCGAGCTGCCCTACATGAATGGATTCCCTCGTAAGGTTTTCGCACGCGTGCCGTAAAACGTCCAAATCCAGCCCTCCAAGCAACGTCTCAATGATGAAGATTTCATGAACCCCAGCCACCGAGATTTATCGTAGCAGATTGGGAGCTAAAGCAAGTCAAAGCGGCAATAATCGAGAGTTAGTGTTCCGCAAAAAAACAGTGCCAAGCCGAGACACTTCTGGAACCACCAAATGCAATATGTAGGAACGATGAAGACTCGATGAGAACTCCATTCCGCGGTTGCAAAGCCATCGGCAAGTGTAGAACATACTCGCGTCGTCGCAAGAATTGCCACATGCGAAAAGCAGAATTCAAGTCAATGAAACACGATTCGACAGCGTTACATCTGCTCAACGGTGTACGAATTCGATCAACTCGGAAATGCAATTGCGACTCAGCAGTGGGTACGAACTTTTCAAAACGCAAACATTCGGTCTGCTCCAACAGAACCAACTGTCGTTCTCATCAAGGCATGAAGCAAATAACGATGAATAGTCTTGTCCCTAAGCAACTCGAAAAGCGAGCGAAATCGGGATTTACCCTTGTTGAAATGCTCGTGGTCATCACGATCATAGGGATCCTAGTGGCTCTCCTACTTCCGGCGATTTCCAAGGCAAGGGAAGCAGCACGAAGTGCACAGTGCCAAAGCAATCTAAAGAACTTTGGAGTTGGGCTTACCAAGCATTCGATCGACACGCCCAACGGCTCTTTTTGCTCGGGTGCGTTTGATCTTGAACGCGACGGAGTGCCTACGGAAATCGGCTGGGTTGCCGACCTTGTTCGTCGCGGGATGCTGCCGAGCGAGATGCGATGCCCCAGCAACACCGTGCTTGCATCGTCTGCGGTTGAGCAAATGATCACGATGCCAGTGAATCAGTTCACAGAAGACGTTGTGGGGGACCGACTGGGCAGCAAAGCCTACATTGACGAGACAGGTAAAACCATCAAAAACATATCTCGCTCCGTGGTTGATGATGCGATTTCTCCCCTCAGTGCCGATCGAGTAGCATTGGTCGGTTTGTCGATGATCGAGAAAGGTTTCAATACCAATTACGCAGCAACTTGGTTTTTAACGCGGTCAGAAGTTCGGCTTGACAGCGGCGGTAACCTTCGCCCCATCAAACCAGGTATTACGGATCAGAGCATCCGAGATCTGAACGTCACCACAGGTCCACTCACCACTCGTCAACTCGATAGCGGAAAAGCTCCAGGAAGCACGGTTCCTCTGCTATGTGACTCCGCCGCTGCCGGCGCTCTCTCTGCCCCCGTGGGTGAATGGCTTGCGGCCGGCACGTTCTATGGGACTTCAATTGTGGGCGGCCCCATTGGAAATCGCCGGCGCATTGACACCAACGCAGACGGCCAATTAGACGCGGATAACCCACACTACTTGCAAACACCAACTTTCGCAGCCGGGACTTCGCGATCGGGCCCCACCGGATGGCTAAAGACCTGGCGGCATGACACGCGTCAAGACTACCGAGGAATGGCGCCGATTCATGCCGGTGTCGTCAACGTATTGATGGCTGATGGATCGGTGCAACAAATCGCAGACCGTAATCAAGATGGCTTTATCAACAACGGGTTTGACGGCGCCGATGTCGCGGGTGGCACGTCCGCGATTTACTGGACGAGTTCAGAGCCCGAGGCAGAAAGACTGAACCTAGCGAGTTTCTATTCGCTCAATGCCAATGGCGAATAAATGACAAATAATGGATCAAGCCCGCTACGTAGTTTCCAAGCCAGACTATTCGGAAAACCCGAAAGCATGAAAAACCAACACAGACTCTTGCAACTTTTATCACGACAACCCAAAGGAGGCGAACCGGCGACCTAACCCATATCATCGGATAGAAAAAAGATTAGGCCGCGTGTCAGGAGTGACGCGGTTCGTACCGGGAAGCAGGACTTTCCCAAGTAACGAAGGGCGTGGACGAAAGAGCATCGCCTCAAAGAACAAGAAAAGACATCGATTTTGCAATCGTGTTTTAGAGAAAGCGGATTTTGTAATTGTGTTTTAAAGAAAGCGGAGTGAGTGATGAGCGGAGAATTCTTTTGCTGGCGGCAAAAAAAACTCCATCGACCCCATCACGCACCCCACCTCACTTAACCCATTCTGGACAAAACATTCATCAAAAGTCCAGACTAACTTGAAGGACATCATCGAAATGTCGCGATCGCGAATTTCAGGATTTACCCTGATTGAATTGTTGGTGGTTATTTCCATCATCGCACTTTTGGCTTCCCTAGCATTGCCAGCTTTAACGAAGGCACGCGAAGCTGCACGTCGTACACAGTGCTCGAGCAACCTACGTCAGTTCGGTATTGGCTTGACAGAATTTGCCAACCGAGACCCTTTGGGTCGGTTCTGCACCGGTGCCTCTGACTGGTACCGCGACGGTGACATGGACAAGATTGGCTGGGTTGCAGACCTTGTTAACAGCGGTAACGCATTGCCAGGTGACATGCTCTGTCCAACCAACCCAGGCAAAGCATCCGAGAAACTGAATGACCTCCTAGGTGGAAACAGCGTTGACGGAGCGAAAGAACCGAAAGAAGGAAATACCTACGCTCGCATGCGTCAAGGTGCGGGTGCTCTAATTATGGATGCGGCCGGTGCAGCATTGCTAACAGGATCGGACCGCGTGAACTATGTTGGCGTAAAGTATGTCGACAAAGGTTACATGACCAATTACGCAGCGGGCTACCACCTCGTCCGTAGCAATCCTAAAACCATCTACGATGCCAATAGCGACATCGTTGCGAATGGTGGCACCACGATCACCGCTGACGGCACGGCCTACAACCGTGACGCATCCGGTAAATTTAAGGAACTCGGCGGCACTGCCGGGCCAATTCAAATAGCGACAATCGACAAAGGTCGTATCCCCGCCTCACAGATCGGAATTCTCGGCGACGCGGGCCCTGGGGACATCGATGAAGCAATTCTTGTTGCTCCAGTTCCTAACGCCAAAGTCGAACTTCCATCGGGCATGTTGTTGACCGAGGCGTTCAATGATGGCCCTGCACAGTGGGATGGTTCAAACATCGGTCTACGTCTGATTAAGGCTAATGACAACCTCAACATTCAAGTTGCTTGCGAGCGTGGAGAAGCAACCACGGTCAATTGCGGTTCCGCTGACACCGTCAACGGTTACTACCTGCAAGACACTCGTGACTGGTTTGCGATCCACAGCGGTCAGGCCAACGTCCTGATGGCGGACGGTTCGGTGATCACTCTTAACGACAAAGACGGCGACGGCTACCTCAACCCAGGTTTCCCTGTGCCGGCTGATCTCACCGCTGATCAATACGTCACCATTGGCTACATCAGCTCACAGTTGGAAATCGCACCAACTGATATGTTCAACGGAGTTTTCGTGAACGACACCTACTTCAAAGGTGCGTTCGAATCAGCGAACCCGTAATTGAAATCAGATCGTGTCGCTCGTAACGCGATCGGCAAATCAGCGGCGTTCAAAGTCAGTCACTTTGGACGCCGCTTTTTCAAAACAATGGCCATTCATTCCCGAGCCTCACTCAGAGGAATGGACAGCAGAGCCCAATTCTCACGGAAAACATGAACGCATTCTCGAGAAATCTTTTACTTCTCTGTGGCGGTGCTTTTAGCACACTCTGCCTCGCAGCAGGCTCCACCTACCTCGTGAAGTATAAACCATGGGGAGTGCCTGATGTCCTGAGAGATCAGTACGAAGCCAAGGTCGTCGCTCTCGATCAACGCAACCAATTAATCGACTCATGGAAGGGCAAAGAGAAACCCAAGATCTCGGTGCGATCCTACTACGACGTTGGTAGCAGGCTGGGTAATTCACAGGAATCATTCACCTTTTCCTTCAAAAATGACGGGGAACTTCCGCTTACACTCGAGCCGATTCGTGCATCCAACGGAGCGGCGTTTCATCTTGCACAAGAACCGCTCATGCCTGGCGAAGAGGGAATTGCAACGGTCCAGTGGACATCCAAGAACAATCCCGGCCCCTTCGAATTCAACGCTTCTTTCCGATCCAGCGATCCCCTGCAAGAATCCTTCACCATCAACTTTGGGGGAAGGATCAAAGCGAAAGTCCTAGTGCCACAAACCGTTGCAATGGCGACATCGAATGCGGGAGAAACAACGCAGGGCACATTGGTTGTACGTAGCGAAACGTGGGACTCCATCGACGTCATCGACATTCAGTGCGACGACCATTCTTTCGACTGGAACGCCGACCGAATCGATCACCTTGGTGATGACACCTCAGCGGTTGAGGTCACTCTGCTTGCAAGCTTTTTTGAGCATGGTAAGTCGGAAAAAACATTGACCGTAACCACTCAAGGTCCAACAGGGGAGCGAATCTCATCCGACATTACCATCAAAGTGAAAGTTCGTCAGCCAATCAGCTTTCAGGGACCAGAACTCCACATCTCTGATGGACTGGATATAGGAACAATCGAATCAGGACCCGAGCAAGCTTTTTATGTCAACTGCAAAGTGCATGGCGACAACGACCGAACGATTGAGGTCCTCGATATCAAACCTGAACCGCTACGCGCGGAGTTAAAAAAGCAATCCGTTGCCGGCAATTATCGCCTATCGGTCATCATCCCCAAGGACTGCCCCATGGTTGTGTTCAACACCAACCAACAGGGATACATCAAAGTCGGTGATCCAGAGGATGAGCGGTTCTCCAATTGGCTACCCATACATGGTGTAGTGGTTCCCCAGACCCCTTAACGACCTGTTAGGTTGCATGATGAATACAAAGGAAACAATGTCATCCGCCGATTCGCAAGCAACAGCGATCGCTAACGGTACTTGCGGATCATGCACCACCGCCAATCCCAGTGATGCCAAGTTTTGCGGCGGCTGCGGCCAAACGTTAACCGAAGACTGCGCTAAGTGCGGAGCAACCGTCTTTTTGACACAAGTATTCTGTGGTGAATGCGGGGCGAACTTAGCTGACCTCATCGCTGGCAAGCGACAGTGGTACAACGATCTTCTTGCAGAGGCCAAAGTTGCCGCTAGCGAATACCGCTATCCAGAAGCACGTCAGATACTCAATCGCATCACCGCCCTCACCGATTACCGCTTCCAGTCAATATCTGCCAAAGCGAATCGAACACTGAACAAAGTGATCGAACTAGAAGGCAAAACATTGAAGACGGTAAACAACGCATGCGAGAAAGCTAAGCAAGCGAGTGAATCAGGCAACAACCTCGAAGTAATTGAACAACTAAAAAAGATCCCCGATCATCTGCTTAACGAGGAAGCCAGGCAACTTTTCCGAACAACACTCGATCGACAGAGTTCCAAGAAAGAGATTGAGCAAGAACTCAAAAAAGAGATCAATGACAAAAACTGGGAAATGGTCGGCAGCCTAGTTCATCAGCTGTTAGAGCTGGAGCCATCCCATGAGTCAGCAAAACGTGTTGCCAAAAAAGTTACCGCTAAGTTAATCGAGTCAGCCAAGCAATCTAGCGAACAAGGTCGATTTGATCGCGCATCAGAAAAACTCAATTCAATTCCAGACTGTGAGCAAAACGCCACCACGCAAGAATTACTTGCTAACAATGCAAAACATCAATGGATTGCAAATGAACTACGAATCGAACCGTATGTGTCAAAAACGCTTGCAAAATTATCAAAAACGCTGAGCGACGCGCATCCGCAACTTGCAGTACTCAAGGAGATCCACCAGCGAATCGAGAAATTGAACCAAAGCAAGCCGGACGCATCCAGAACGAATCTGATCCCATGGAAGGGTAATCGAAATAGTTGGATGGGAGGGACGGCAGCCCCACTTTGCTTCCCGCAGTCATTGGTATGCGAATCTCGGGCAGCTTTAAATTCTCACCCCGGCGCGTTCAACGTAGCAATCGGCTTAGCCCTACAAGCGGTAAGTGAAACCCGAGTTACTGAGGATTTCCTAATCCGCAAAAAGAGCCTGTTTTCATCGAGCAGGAAGGCATCTACTGCGGCCTGGGGCCTTGACATTGGAACATCAACCGTCAAGGCGATACGCATCACGCGAGAAGACGATCAACTAAAAATCACCGATAGTTTTTTTGCTGAAACAAAATCTTCCAGTATCCGAAGCAAAGACCCGAGTGAAGAGAGAAAATCACTTGCGCCGCTCATCGAAAAATTCCTCAAGGAAAAAAATCCTGATGAGCTACCTGTCTGGTGCAACATCAATGGCTCGAAAACGGTTAACCGCTTTATCCGGCTTCCACCCGTAAAAACCAAGGAAGCCGCAACGCTACTCGACAAAGAGATTGAATCCAAGATCCCGATCCCGCTGGACGAATTGGTTGTAACCAAATGGATCTGCAATGAAAAACGTTTGCCCACAATGGGTAGACCGGCGATGGTTTCTACCGCGAGACGGGAAATCATCTCACGTCGAATCTCATTGCTGGAATCATTGGGAATCAAAGTTGCGGGGTTACAATCGGATGTGATTGCTCTTGTGAATTTTGCCTCGCACGAATTCACAGATGTCTGGCCAAAAATTGAATCATTAAATGATGAGAATTCAGATCGCATTCAAAGGGAATTATCACGCGCGGTTTGCCTCATCGACGCGGGTGCCTCAACCACGCACTTAATTGTCGTGTCCGCTGAGTCCCACTGGAGCTGGACGATTGAGACGGGTGGTGAAGACACAACGTTTCAACTTGCTTCCACGGCAAAGGTCAATCGACAGAACGCGGAAGCACTCAAGAGAGACCCCAGTCAACTCCCCAACATCTGGGAACAGTACCTGGCCGTTGAAACCGGCCTGGATACGCTTCGATCAAGAATCGAAACCATGTTTGGAGATGCGATGAAGCAAGACAACCCGTTTGACCCCGTGTCCAGTTGGTGCGTTGGCGGAGCATGGCAAACTCACCAATGGACTCGGCGAATCATGACCAAGAAAGAATCCGCAACCTAAAGTCGAATCCTCAATTATTACATGAAGATTCGAAGCAAGATTGTTTGACAATGATGAATCCAGTTTCATCCAATGCGAATATGCACTATGAAGAAAATTTCTCTCCTGCTTCTCTCCTTGCTTCTGATTTCAGGATGTGGAATCGCAGAGGAATCCGTTCAAGACAAGATGTTGAGGATGGCAAAGGCGCGTTCAGCTGCGAACAAGCAGCAAGCAGAAGCTGACGCAGCAGAATCCACAAAGCAGCCGAAGCAACCGACTGCTGAGGCACCCACGGCCGGTGGTTCGCCGAGTGATTCGACAAAAAACATGGATTCCAATTCCAGCGATGATTCGGAAGCGAGTCCATCTGCCACCGACAAGAATGCGACGCCAAGCAACGATTCAGAGAAGCCTGCCTCGGGCCAAAAACGCTACCCACCTGGCACCATCATTCGCCGCGACGATGATGACGACAATAACAACAGACAGGGTAGTCAACCTGCCGCAGACCCCGAGATCACTCTGATCCCCGAACGTACATTCGCCCTCTCGAACACGGGTGAATTGGCTGCATATTCCGGAACGGCTGAAACGGTCGAAATCTACAACACGATTTCAAAATCCATTCAATTCACTCTCGAAAACTCGTATCTTCAGCCTACCTCGATGCTATTTGATCGAGACAGTACGAGACTGCTGATCGGAGGGAAAAACGGTCATCTAAAACAACTCTCAGTAGGAGTTGCGGAGCATCTTGATCGTTACGCTGACGACATTGCTAGAAAGCAGCACCAGAAAGAGCCATTCCGCGCACATGAATCAGCAATCCTATCGATTGCTAGTCATGCAGACGCGAATCTGCTCGTGACCGGTGACGCCGATGGCAATATCAAACTTTGGAACGATGCACAGGATAACAACGTCGAGTTGCAAGCATCCGGTTCGACAGTTACCGAACACCTCATTCAGTCACATGATGGAAATTCGCTCTTTGGCCTGCAAGTCGACAGCTTACGACACTGGAATCTGAAAAATGGAGCCCCTGGACTTTTTGATCAGCAGACTTGGAAAGGTAATGCCACCTCTCTCGCCGTATCAAAAGAGGGCTCCATCGTCGTCGTCGGCCTAGAAGACGGGAGCATCTGTTTCTTTACGAAAGATGAATTAAATTCGGTGACGACCGGACAATTCCGTGCGTTCCCCGATTCAGTCAATTCGATTGCAATTGATGAACAAGCGAAACAAATCGTTGCAAGCTCCCAATCCGGGCTACTGAACTACTGGAAACTTCCAATTAGCTCAGATCTGAAAATCAACCTCAATGAGTCACCATCCTCGTTGATCTTCAACAAGAACCAGAAACTTGCCGGCGTGATCACCGCTAACAAGAATCTCGACCTCTACTCGATCACAAGTGGACAGGCCGTACGTCGCCACACCACCCCAACGGGCAACCTTCTCTGTAGCAATCTTGATCCAAAAGGAGAAATCGTTGGATTACTGAATGACCAAGATCGAATTTACTTTCAGACAGAGGATCAAAAGAACTTCGCTTATCTTGATTTCCCGGAACTTCAAGTCGATTCTTTTCAAACTATCGAAGCCTCTCCGGGCCAGTTTTGGTTCCGATCCAAGTTAGGAAAAATAGGATTTGCACAGTTTGCCTCGCGGTCAAAGGTTCGATCGACGGCAAAATTCTCTCGTGCTGTTGCTTCGAGCAGCGGTAAATCAATCGCGTTAATAAGTGACCAACAACTCCATCTACTTCAGACGGAGACAGAGTCTTCTCCGAAAACGATCCCATTGAACGATCTTCGTGTCTCAGCGATCCATACGAGTGGGGGCGATGTGTTCATTGGGACGGAACAAGGAGAAATCGCTTTACTTCCTAAAGATTTAGGAGAGATCATCGTTAAAGCGTGGGCCAGAGAGGAGTCAAGATCCGATCGCCAGCGATATCCGATTGTCGCTATCGCGGACCAGGTCCAATCCAGCGAGATGTTTCTAACCGCCGATCAAAGCGGCAACATCATGCTTTTAAGCGAAGGACAATCCGCGTCAGGCGAAATTCGTTTTCAACTTTTGACACAAAGCGTCTTTACGGAAACTCCACTCGAAATCATTAGTAGCGGACCGGTACTAATCTCCAAATCACAGGAGATGATTGAAATCGCCAGTTTCGAGGTTTCAGACAAGCCAGAAATTGTCATTCGATCCTTCAATCGCACAGTATTGCCAAACAGCATTCCATCGGCAGGATCTCAAGACAGCACTCCATCGGCGGTCAGTGCGTCAAATCTAACTCAGGCAGCAGAATTCCACTCTGGATCCAACTGTTTGGCTGAAGTCAGTGGTGACAATGAGATCGCATTTACGGACTTAAATACCGACAATACATTTTCGGTCAGCCTTCCTTTCTCGAATCCCACCATCTTGCATTGGTCTACCAGTGGCAATTCTCTGGTTGTCACCAATGGAACACGAATCGCGACAATTAGTAAGACTCTGCAAGGTATTGAAGCAGAGTTCATCTCGGAGAAAAAAATCAAAGCGATTCTCGTCGCTTCGGATGGTGAAGTTTGGTTCCTGAATGATGAACAGCAGATTTCCAGTCTGACGCTGCCAAGAATCCACTGGCATGTCACAGAGACAACATCACCCAACGGTAACGGCCAAGAAACCGTTTCCTCTGTTGCCGCCAACGCCCAAAAACTAGCTCACCTGACTCAGGCGGGAATCCTAAAGTTCTACGAAATAAATTCGGGCGAAGAGATCAGCAAGACGAGCGTTGATCTAGAAAACCCTCGAGGTCTGATTGCAATTGAGGGCACCAAACAATTCGCCTTCATTTCGTCTATTTCAGATATCCATTTGATCGATGATCAAGGCAACATTCGCAAAATGGATTTTTCGAATCCAATTCGACTCACGCAGATTCTTCATGACCCAAAGCACAATTCGATACTCACTGTCAGTCAAACAGGAGTTGTCCTAGGTATCCCATTAGACAGCGAATCCGACACTGTCGAACTCATTGCCCAAGGTGAAAGCGATGTCCTGAAGATAACATCGAATGGTGAACTCCTCAGCCTGCAAACTGTTCCTCCGAGCATTACGGTGATCAACACCGATGCCATGTGGAGAATGCAGACACGTCCGGGTCTCCCTGCTTCCATGAAGGCCAGAATGTCAACCGGGGACGACCTTGTCGTGCTGACCGATCAGTCCGGTTCATTGATACGCGCATCTGTCAGTCAGCCTGACAAGCGAGACACTCTCATCAGTGGCGCCAAAACCATCGCATTTGATTTACGACGAACTTTATTGATTTCATCTCCAGACCTTGCCAATCAGACAGACACTTGGAAACTAACTCTTCAAAATCTGTCATCCAACGATGAACCCTTAACAACCACGATCCCTCAAAAACCGTTGGATCTAAAGATTTCAGATGCCGGCAATCTTGTTGCAGCCTCTCTCTCCGATGCATCTATCATGATTTTCAAAACCAGTGATCTTACACTCGTGGATCAATTGATTCCTGACGAACCAGTGGTTGCAATGTCCTTTCAACCGGACGAAACAGGTCTATTTGTGGCTCTAAAAGATGGATCCATTCGGTCGCTACCGCTTTTATCGCGAGGATCCATTACGACTGAGATGAGCGGAATTGTGGGAGTTGAAATCCTAGGCGGCCAAAGTTCTCCTTGGATCCTATCCTGCTCGAGAAACGGAAAAATCAAAGTATGGGATTCCCAAGATCTTGAATCTCCTATCTGCACACTAGCTGGAACTGATGGTGCGATCCAAAACTGCCATCTCGACCAAAACAATGAGCGATTAATCGTTACCTACGCCGACGCCCAGCGAAAGGCTTGCGTTTGGAGCATCTCGCAAATCCAGCCTTCGGATACTCCAATTGACGCTGAAGCAACCATCACGTCATCAAGCCTCATTCAAACGGTTGCAGTTGCCCAAAATGGCGACTTTCTTTTTGGTGGCCTAGAAAAAGGTGGGGTCGCCTGCTGGCGACTATCCGACTCGAAACAAACCGCAGTGTTTAGCGGCCAGCGTTCTACCGTCGAAAAGTTAACAGTGACACCAGAAAATATCCTGGTCAGCTACGGAGGTGACAACCAAGTCCATGGCCTGGACATGACTGGCACCGTTCTTGTTTCGCCAAGTGGTTTACGTCGCGAAACCATGAAACCTGTCATGCTTCAGACCGATCTAAAAAGGGACACCGGGGAAGATAACGAACAGCCAATCACTCAGACTCTTGCAAGACGATCTCTCAATGAACAACTCGGACCGGTAACCGCGATCCAAGCATTAACCGATGACGAAACTCTTAAGTCGCAAGCAGCAATCGTTACCAACAATTTACTTGAAGCTTTAAAACAAGCTAATCCTGACGCTATTGCGATCTCTAATTTCCGCCGACAGCTTGCAGAGCGAAGACGGTCACTTGTTTCATACTCCAGTATCGCGCAAGGCGTAGGAGATGCGTCCAACCACTTCACCAACCAATTATTTGAGAGCGAAACAAATTATTTCTTTGAACAAGACGAGACCAACCGATCCATTGTGTTGCAATTTAATGGAGATAGGCTGCACGCGGCACGGTCAGCCACGAATCAGCAGAGAACAAATCGCCCTAGCATGAATCAGGCTCAACTTGGAATGAAAGGAAAAATGCAGACATGGGACTACGCGTATACCGGCCTTCAACTACGAGATTGGGCACTTGACCCTTTCGAAGTACAAAGCATTATTCCCTCGAGCGATCAAACGAACCTGATCACCTCACCCACGACAACCACTTTCCGGCAAGATGGCATCGCTGAAGGTTTCATCAAAGCAACTGCGTGGGACTGGAATTCACAGCAATCATTTTTTGCGAGAGGCCTAGCGAGTGGTTATCGCAACGAAAGTCAAGTCTTGCAGGTTTTTGATCTAAACCAGAAAACTAAACAACCGTTGCAAAATCCTATTTGGACGCACCAAGCTTACGATGGTGTCGTGACCGCCGTTGCTTTTGCAAACCAGTCGATGAACATTGCATTCGCGATCCGCGGACCCAAATCACATCAAATTTACATTGCGAATCCGACCCTCAACTCGCTGCATCAGGTCGAAGAGTTTTCTCATGATGTGGAATGGATCCAAGGTCAACAACATACGGAACAAGACAGCACGCTAGCACAGGTGGTGTCTACTTCAGCGACAGCAAGTCGTGCCGCAACAAGAAGTAACAGACCCAATCAAGACGCCGACAAAGGAATCGACTCGCTTATTTTCTCTCCAGACGACAAAGTACTTGTGAGCCACGGGAAATATGGCAAAGAAGGTTACCGACTTAATCGTTGGGACATCAAATGGGAAGATGAATCAAAAGTGAATCTGACACGAAAATCAGTCAAAGAACTGAGTGACCCCAAGGAGCCTGTACTCAGTAACCACATGAAACGTTCCATCTGGTTCATTCGTACGAACGCTAAAAACACAACTGAGCAGAATCCGGAGAGTCCATCCATTTATCAAGGGACCCAGTATCGAATCTTAGCGATGAGGCCAGATCGATTTTCAATCATCAACATGAACTCGGCGAAAGAAGAAGAAGCAATCGAATTTCCCGCCACACGTCGAGCTTACCCTATTCATGATGTCTCTTCGGATGGTCGCTGGTTATTGTTGGGTGACTCCAGTGGACGATGCTTTGTTTGGGATCTTGCGACTAGGCGAAAATACTCAATCGCCATTGATGCCGAAACGGAGCGGTTGCTAGAAACGGAACAACAAACGCTGGAGCCATCTTTGGATCGTCCTGCCCACACAGGTCCGATCGCGGGAGTCACGTTATCCGAGCCAGATCCAGGCCAAGATTACCCAGCCCTTGCAGCTACAGTTGGCGAAGAAAATCGGATCAAAGTTTGGGAACTCTTCCCAATACTTGACTCAAATCATGGATTAAGATCTCGCAGGTTCATCCGATACCCCGTGAGTGTTCAAAACCAGTAACGCGTTACATAACCCTAGCAACCCAATAAGCCAACGACTGTAATCATTCCTCAACTTTTTGGCATTGATGCTACAACACGTTCGGACGAGAAAACCAATCACTTGATCCTGTGAGAGGTTAAGTATTTCTATCGAAGTGTCGGAATCCTCGAAGTCCGTTCTTTCTTAGACTGGTGGTCACGCGGCGTCTGTATTACCTTGAAAGAAAGGCAATATCGGCCGACAAAGGTCATCGAGTCATGAAGCATCCATCCGAGTTATCTGAATTCCCGCAAACGGGTCGACTGGCTGGTGTGGATTTTGGCACCGTAAGAATTGGGCTCTCGATTTGTGACCCCGATCGAATACTCGCCAGTCCACTAGAGGTGCATCCAGCGGCGAACTGGCAGGATGATGGAGAGTATTTCCGGGAACTTGTACGCCTAGAAAAAATCTCGGGATTCGTGGTAGGACTTCCGATCCATTGTGACGGCGGCGAAAGCCAAAAAAGTCTTGAGTGCCGTGAATTTGCGAAGTGGCTTTTCGACGAAACGGAAATACCAGTTCGACTTTTTGACGAACGGTTCACCACGGCCGACGCAAAACAAAGAATGCGGGCGGGTGGATTTTCTGACAAGAAGGGGAAAAAGCGGATCGATGCGGTCGCCGCGTTAGTGCTACTGGAATCTTTCTTAGAAGCTTCTCGATATCTCGGTGGGATCGCCGGAGAAGACCTCGATGCAAGTGCTCAGGGCGGCCAAAGCCTTGACGACTAACGACAGACCTTCAACCTAAATCTTCAATGCTCGAATGTCTGCATTTGCCTCGCAGCGTCGACGACTGGTCCGCCGCCAACGCTATCACTTCTCATAACCATGATTGCTTGACAACAATTTCAGCAGGTTGATTGTCGAATCACAGATTCGATAATCCAGCTGAAAAATCACGCAATGAGCAGAAACAACATCTGCCGTCACGATAACATCAAACACTAGGCTGCCGGACCGGTTAACGTGTCTAACAGTTCGTTGATTCGTCGTTGAGCAGTTTGACGTCGCTTTTCTCTTTCTTGATTTGACCACTGCGATTGAATGAGTCGCACTCGCTTTGAAATCTCAAGATCCGATGGGATAGTCTCAACATGCGACACAGGAGTCTCATTTAGCGACGACAGTTCTTTGATTGCGGTTAACATGGCTGCAAATCCTTCGGGAAAACACGGGGAAGACACCTGATTTCTCAGGGATAAGCCAAAGTTGGCTTATCGGGTAACCTATAGAGCAACCTGCGTGCCAATCAGCATAACTGTCAAAAATGGCATGTTGATTTTTTGTTTCCACGCGATTTCCATCGACACGCCGAATCAAGCAAGCAAAAACGAGCTACTCACGCATCACTTGTCGGTGGGCGCCTACGGGGTGTTTTGCAGCAAATTTCCGTCAAAACCAATTCCAACGCATCGGTGGAACAAAACCGCATTTGATCCCAAAAAGAAATGCCTCCCCAAAAAAATTTTGACGCATCCTTAGTCGAGCGAAGCTTGAGACCAGCGATTTTCAAAAGTTTGAAAATCTTGCAAATCCCGCTCCGGCAATAAAAGAACTTCTAACCCAGAAACCTCGTCGCCGGCGAGAGCGTGAAAAAGTTGCCGCACGGTCTCAAGCGTGCAACGACCGTGCAAATCACAATACTGAATCCCCCCTGCAGCGTCATAGAGAATCCCGTAGATTTCGTTTGACCCCGGTTTTTGCATCCAAGCGAACGACCCATCTAGCTCAAAAAACAACCCAGGTAGCTTTTCGAGTCGTTCTTGGGCTTGCTCGAAACTTTGACCAATCGGACCTCGCTGCGGGCCATACAAATAAAGATGAAACGAGTGTGAAGTCATCACGATTTCCTTGAACAGTCAAAACGCATCAGCTATCCCCAGAGATGCCCGAACACTTGTCTGCGATCAGCCGATCAAATTCAAGTTGCTTCATGCTCGGAGAATCCACGGCCCTAGGATGGCACGCTTCAAGGCAACGATGGGGAGCCTTGCATTTGGAGTTCACTAACCACTAATCAGCTCGGGAATCGGTCGACCCTGGTCAACGATCGGGGTGGGACGGCCATTCAAATCCTCGATAAAGACCTTTGAGGAATCGATTCCCAGATGATGGTAGATCGTTGCCAAGAAATCTCCAGCATTGCAGTGACGCTGAATGACATCTTCGCCTCTGCGATCCGTTGCCCCGATACATTGCCCCGGGGTGATTCCACCACCCGCCCAAAGATTACTGAATGCACGAGGCCAATGGTCTCGCCCCGGTTGCTTGGTTCCGGCTGCCGCACTCGCGTTACCCGCACCAGTACTCGGCTGATAATTGACTTTGGGTGTTCGGCCAAATTCTCCCGTGACAACCACCAAGACTCGCTTATCTAAGCCACGTTCATGAATGTCTTCGATCAAGGCGGTAACCGCTTGATCATAAGCGTCGGCCCGAAATCGCATCGCATCAAACACATGATGATTCACGGCATGGTCGTCCCAATTATTGACACGACCACACAGAGGCCCTCTCAAGCTAGTCGTTAAAACCTCGACCCCTGCTTCGACTAATCGTCTTGCCATCAACAATTGCTGCCCCCAAGTGTTTCGGCCATAACGATCACGAGTGCGATCATCTTCCTTGGACAGATCAAATGCTTCTTTGGTTTTGGGGTTTGTCAGCAAAGTTAGCGCCTGCGATTCGAACTGATCCAAAGCGTCCAATTCGCCATACACATCAAAAGCTCTTTGCAAATTATCGAGATTCTTCCTCAGATCCACGCGGCGATTGATGCGATTCATTTCTCCTTGATCAGCGAGTCCAATATTGGGCACCGCAAAGTTGGGTAGATTGGGATCGCCGGTGACCGAGAACGGCGAATAAGCGTCACCAAGGTAAGCGGGCCCATTGTAGGTCGTTGGTGGATTCACACCCACGTAACGAGGAAGAGGATGCGTGCGGGGGCCTTCCTGCGATCTCAAGTAATTAGCTACCGACATCCAATCCGGTAGCCTCGGCTTCGGTTTATCCCTCGTATCGGAATCCCCCGAAAGCATTTGCATGGAACCGGCCGGATGCCCTGCAGCGGTTTGATGCATCGATCTCAAGACACAAAACTTGTCCGCAATTGCGGCCTGCCGCGGAAGCAGTTCAGAAAAATGCACTCCACTTAATTTCGTCGGAATGGTGCGAAACGGTCCACGATACTCACTTTCTGCCTGAGGCTTTGGATCATAAGTATCGATGTGCGAGCAACCACCAGGCTTCCAAACCATAATGACCGCGGTGCGTTCTTTTTGATCGGCTTCATCACGAGGACTGGCAGCGCGTAACCGGAGCATACCGGGAAGACTAAGACTCGCAAAACCAGCAAGCCCCATCCGCAGAAATCCGCGACGTTGATCAAACATCGGTCCCGGACAACGACGCAAAGATGACGCATAAAAGGGATCACTCATGGCTTGTCCTTTTCAATCACACGCACTTCAATAGGTTCCGAAACAACGATATCCACAATATCTTTTGCCTTTGCACGATCGACACACTGCTTGACTTCGCGTTCAGCGATCACAATTTGATCTGCAACCTGCTTGATCAACTCATCCACCGTTGAGGTTTCCGAGGCGACCCCAAGGTTCTCTTTCGGTTTCTCAACTGAATTGTCCACAGAGCTACTTTTCAGCGTTTCCAAATCAGTCTGTTGATCTCGCAAAGCTTTCAACGCTTGCTCCGCCAGCGCCACCGACTCGGTGTAGTACTGATATTTCGCTACAACTCCACCGTAAAACGCAATGGTATGCTTTCCGGGTGGAAGGGGAGTGCTGGCTAGATCAAGCGTCACCTCGGAGTGATCGGAATCGATCGGCATCTCAGCGCGAAAACGCTCCAATCCTTTGCCAAAGGCTTTCGCATTTAATAACGTGCCGGAGAACTCAGATCGTCGAAAATGAATTAACGGAATCGTCAATTTACCACCTTCAACGACATACCACGTTTTCTTTTCCGCCGGCTGAATCGAGAGTGGGGCAACTTCTTCACCGCTCACCGTCACAATCACGG
>JADHOA010000031.1 GCA_016779185.1 Rubripirellula sp. | reverse complement strand
ACTGGTCGGCACCGTCTGTTGGGTGTGCGACGTTGACAGTCACCGGGTGGATATTCTTATCGGGTACTTGATGGTTTCGGAAAAGAGTTTCGCGAACCATTTTCTCATTACTCTGATCACTCTCATTGGTCACATTTCTTTCGTCACCCCAAAACCAATGCGTTTGTTCCCAAGGTAATTCTTCGTTGCCGAGCAATTCATAGATGCGGCGTGGAGTCGATCCACCGGATAGAGAAACATTTGCGATTCCGCGATCATGCACGGCCTGCCGGATGACTTCCGCTGCGGCGATGGCAACGGCGTGTTGAAGATCGGGAGTCGAATCGAAAAGGTGTTCAGCGGCTCGATTGGCGTTCATTCAAACGATTCTTTTTGATCGGGGAATTGTCCATTTTGGATCGCGGTGCGGTAATCGGTAGCAGCTTGTTGGATCGCACCTCGGACGTCTGCAAATTGTCTGACAAATTTGGGGAAGTAACCGGAGTTAAAACCAATCATGTCGTGCGTTACCAAGACTTGCCCCGAGACGTGAGGCCCTGCGCCGATACCAATGGTAGGAACAGAGACTGCCTCGGTGATCGCCCGGCCAACTTCAACGGGGACACACTCGATGAGTACACAAAAAGCGCCGGCTCGTTCTGCGGCGATCGCATCCTGAGTTAGTTTTTCGGTTTCTCGCTGGATTCGGTAACCACCCTCTACGTGTACGTTTTGGGGGCGCAGTCCAACATGGGCCATGACGGGGATGCCAGCGGTCACGATGGCTTCGATACGATTTGCCTGTTCGGAACCACCCTCAAGTTTCACCGCGTGGCACTTTGTTTCTTTGAGAACCCTTGCACTTGCCTGAACACTACGTTGAATATCCAGCTGACCTTCAGGGAATGGTAAGTCCACCACGACCAACGCGCGACGCGCGGCACGACCTACCATTTCGGCGTGGTAGATCATCTGATCCATGGTGACCGGTAGAGTCGTCTCATGCCCTTGCACCACCATCGCTAACGAGTCTCCTACCAACAGGATATCGATTCCGGCTTGATCCAACGCCTCTGCCGTTGGATAGTCATAGGCTGTCAGCATCGAAATAGCGGATCCATCACGCCGCATTCGTTGCAAGGTTTTGGTCGTCACTCGGCGAGGGGGTGAAGGTGGCGATTCGGGGGCGTGGTCTGTCTGGCTCATGGAACGTCTCACTCCGGGCAAGGTGGCCATTCCGCTCGGGGATATCGAGTGGTGGATGTGAGTTTAAGTGGTCTCGATGCGTTCCCAATAGGGTGGGCAGCCAAGGTTTTGTCGTTTTTGTTGCTGTTTTGACTTGGTTTTTTCATTGTTTTCGATTTTCCCCTCGCAACACCCAGCTCATTTCATCTAACAGGCAGCCGGTGGGTACAATTGCCTCTCACCAAACAAGGCAAAAAATATGATTTGCCATGTGACCGCCAAGTGACTGCCAGTTCATTTCCCTCTGACCGGGTACCGATATGCGAATCCAGCATTTGATGAAAGCTTGTCTCTCGAACCAAGGCAGCTTGTGTTCATGGGTGATCGTGATGGTGTGGTTCATTTGTGCGGGGGATCACCGGTTTGCGATTGCGCAAAATAACCCAGCAGCAAACGCAGGTCAGAATCCTGCTGCAGGAGGCTTTGCGGGAGGTGGCTTTGGCGCGGCTGGGGGATTCAGTGCCAACGCGAACATGATTGCGGAATTTCGCGGTAAGCTCAAAGGCTTTCAGCGTGGGATCGTCTACGTGCAAAAAGAAGATGGCACCGAAGCAATGGTCCAGTTGCCTGAAAGCATCAGCAATTTTCAATTTGTGGCGATCGCAAAACCCGCTTTTTTGCAGCGAGGACAGCTCGTTCGTCTCTCTGGTGCCTTTAATCCAACCAACGGGATGGCCGTCACTCCCATCAATAAAGTCGAGTTGTTTCAGCCCGTTACCGGTGGATTATCAGGGCGAACTCGCGAGCAGTTCATTCCCGGCATTTATCCAGAGCAACGAGGTGAGAATCCACAAGCCTTTGCTGAGCCTGTTCAGTGCCGAGTCGTTGGGGCGGTAATGGGGTTAAATGCTAATGGCGTCCTAATGGTGCAGGCCGGGGGTCGACCGCTGCAAATTCAATTGGCGCCTGAGGCGACCTTTGAAATACGATACAACAATCTTTCTCTGGCTCAGGAAGGTGATGAGATCAGTGTGACCGGCTTTTACCAGCCGCCAGATGAAAACCGAATTCGCGCTGAACGAATCACGGTGACCACCGATCGAGTTTACGGTGAGTTTTCTGATGAGCCTCCCAAGCGAGCCACTCGTCGACGAGCGACTCGCGAACCAGTGGACGATGAAAAGGAAATGAATGAAGGGGAAGCCCGAGCTGACTTGAACGGAGATGGCAAAGTCAATGTCGAAGGCAAAAAAGTGAATGCAAATCCCGAGGCCACCGCCGCTGCGGAGGCGGTGGAGTGAAACGGGCAAAATGTAATAAACTATCGCTAGACGATAACTAACTCACCAAACACATTCTTAGTAAAAGCAGAATCATGAAAACACGAATCTTCATTGCTTCGGTAATCGCCGTCGCTCTCTGTGTCTTTTCTTCGGAAAGACCTCATCTCGCAGCTCAAGGTGTTCAGGAGCTAAAGATCGGTTCTGCTGCGCCTGAGCTTGCGATTGAACACTGGATTCAGGATGGAAACGGTTTTTTTAAACCCGTGACCAAGTTTGAAAAAGGCAAAGTGTATGTGGTTGAGTTCTGGGCAACGTGGTGTGGCCCGTGTATCCAAAGCATGCCACACCTGGCTGAATTACAGAATAAATATCGTGGCCAAAATGTTCAAATCATCAGCGTCTCTAACGAGACTGTTGAGGATGTAAAAGATCTTTTGGGGAAACAGAATGAACAGGTGGGTAAGTCGTTTGGTGAGCTGACCTCCGCTTGGTGTTTGACCACTGATCCCGACGGATCTGTCTATAAAGACTACATGGATGCAGCTAAACAGGGAGGGATTCCAACCGCCTTCCTTGTGGGTAAGACGAGTGAGATCGAGTGGATCGGTCACCCAATGGATATGGATGGTCCACTTGACTCGGTTGTGAATGACTCGTGGGATCGCGCTTCATTCCAGAAAGAAATGGAGCTTCAGAAGCAACTGCAGGAGAATATGCAAAAGGTCTCAATGCTTGCCGGTGCAGGGAAATTCGAAGAGGCGGTTAAGCTAGCGCAAGAACAGCGCAAAGCGACCGAAGGTACTGCGATGGAGGCTCAGTGGACCAGTGTCCAGTATCAAATAAAGTTAATGGGTGGCATGATTGATGATGATGTGCTCAGCCATTTCCGAGGACGACTCACCGAGATGAAAGGTGACGCATATGCGGTTGGTCAGTTTGCCTACACGCTTTATGGGCAGATCAAGCAGGGAGCTGATGTAGGAGTGCTTTCGCAGGAAACGTTGGCAGCTCTGCAGTCAGAGGTCAGCGGTGCGGAGGCTGAAATGCTGCCGCTGCTATACAACACGATGGCTCTGTTGAAATCAGAGACCGGTGATCTAGAGGGAGCCGTTGCGGCTCAGCAAGCGGCGGTCGACGCTGCCCCAGATGAGCGAGTGAAGAACCGTCTTTCAACCCTCTTAGAGGATCTAAAGTCGAGGCTTGACGCATCGGACAAAAAGTCGGAATAGTTTCGCGGTTGGCATCCGTCTCGACTCAATAGGCGGTGACTCAACAGGGGATAGTGTGTTATCAGCGACCGATCAATCGTGATTCGATTCGGAGGTCGATTATTTCGTGTGCAACGTTGACGTGAAAACGACTTAAAGCTCCCAACAAAAACAGCCACCGCGTTTGACAGCGGTGGCTGTTTTTTTAGGGTCGAATCCTCGTCTCGGTCGCCCGTTTTACTTAGCTGAGCGTATAGCCTTCTTCGCCATGTTCAGCCACATCGAGACCTCTCTGCTCACTTTCGAGTCGCACACGTATGCCGATGGCCAAGTCGATTGCCTTGAGTAACACGAAGCTCCCTAGGCCCGCAAAAATGATCGTGATGAAGACAGCAACGATTTGACCGATCAGTAGGTCGGGATTTCCGCCAGATTCGATCAGGCCAATGGGGCGACCTTCACTGACATTCCAGCAGGCACGAGACGCAAACACACCGGTCAGGACTGCTCCTAAGATTCCGCCAACCCCATGCACGCCAAAAGCATCCAGAGCGTCATCATATGCGAGGCCGTGCTTGAGTTTGGAGCAGGCAAAGTAGCAAAGAACACCCGCAGAGATTCCCATTGCGATGGCAGGCATTGGTTGAACAAATCCTGCTGCTGGGGTGATGCAAACAAGTCCTGCGACAGCCCCACTGCTTGCACCTAGGACCGTTGGTTTTCCCAACGCAAACCATTCCGTGGTAACCCACGCAATTGCGCCCGCGGCAGCCGCAAAGTGCGTGACCGCGAAAGCGCTACTTGTGAGTCCATCAGAAGCTAATTCACTGCCTGCGTTGAATCCAAACCATCCGAACCAAAGCATTGCTGCACCAAGCGCTGTGTAGGTCAAGTTATGCGGCTGCAGGGGTTCTTTCAGGAAACCCATTCGAGGACCGATCATCAACGCCGCAACCAACGCAGAGATACCACTGCTGATATGAACAACGGTTCCACCTGCAAAATCTAGTGCTCCACCGGCGATACTTGAATCGTTGTAGGAAAGCGGGCCACCGTCCCACACCCAGTGACACAGAGGGCAGTAGATGAAGGTGCCCCACAAAACGGAGTAGATCACCATCGCACTAAATTTCATTCGCTCCGCAAAGGCACCGCAAATCAGAGCCGGGGTAATAATAAAAAACATTCCTTGAAACAACATGTGAGTAAGGCGAGCCATCTCTCCTTCCATCGGAGTCAGTGGTTCTCCCAACGCTTCGTTCCATTCTCGCTGGACGCCGTTCATGAAAAGGTAATCACCGTTTCCGACCCAACCGCCGTCACCTCCAAATGCAAGTGAATAGCCATAGGTCGCCCAGATGACGGTCATCAATCCCATCAGGCAGATGCATTGCATCATGACGCTGAGCACATTTTTGCGGCGAACCAAACCGCCGTAAAACATTGCCAAACCAGGAGCGGTCATAAAAAGCACCAACGCACAACAAACGAGCATCCAAGCATTGTGGGTTGCCGCAGCGGAGGTGAGGAATTCTTCGTCGGTCATCATTCCGTCGGGAATGAACGATTCCTCCAAATCGCTAGATTGCAGCGAAGGCTCAGATTCCGGAGAAATTTCCGGTTCTTGCAAGGTGTCAGAGGATAACGTGGTTTCTTGTATCGAGTTTGAGGCAGCTTTGCTCGAAGGCGAGGTGTCCTGTGCAACCAGAGTGGTTGCTGCTGCAGTAAAACCGATCAGCAGAGTACTGAACAAAAGAAGTAGGCGATAATAACGAACCACTTTGACGACCTTTCTTTGGATAAGCGCAAGTAGGAACCGGCACTCGCTCACGCTTGACCAAGCGTTTGTCATTCACGATGGCCGCCTAGCTCCGGAGTCTAACGGAGCACCGCCGTGGATCGAGAGAGTGCTAAAGTATTTCTGCAGGCGGCGGTAAGTTGAGGCTCTAAAGAGACGTAGGCCTCGCCAACAATCCTTTCCGCCTGCGTACAGGATAGGCGTTCATCAGGCCATTTCCTAGCAGTGTTCCCGCGTTGTGGCGGCAAATTGAAATCGCGGTGTGTCAGAATGATTAATCATCATCAGAGCTGAGAACTGCCATGAATGCCTTTTGGCTGATCTCAACGCTGCCAATGGCTTTCATTCTTTTCTTGCCCTCTTTCTGCTTTTGAAGCAGTTTGCGTTTCCGCGTGATATCGCCACCATAGCATTTGGCCGTCACGTTTTTACGCATCGCAGGCACCGTTTCTCGCGCGATCACACGGCTGCCAATCGCTGCTTGGACGGCCACTTCAAACATGTGCCGCTCAATCTCCTTCTTGAGACGCTTGGCCACAGCCCTGCCTCTGCGATCGGAGTCGCCACGATTGCATACGACGCTTAACGCATCCACTCGCTTTCCGTTGACAAGGATATCCAGTCGGCAAAGATCGGCAGGCTCGTAACCCATCATCTCATAATCAAGAGTGCCGTATCCGCGAGTGCAACTTTTAATCTTGTCATGAAGATCATAAACCACCTCAGCCAGCGGAATATCATAACTAAGCATGGCTCTTTGGGCGCCCAAGTATTCCTGTGACTTCTGGATGCCTCGCCGTTCTTGGCAGAGTTTCATCACTGCGCCGATGTAGGCATCGGGGACAATGATGTTGCATCGAACGATTGGCTGTCGGAACTCTTCGATGTCACCTGGTTCAGGTACATCTTGAGGCTTATGAATCGACAAAACTTCACCGCGTTTATTGACCACTTCGTAGGTTACATTGGGTGCGGTTTGAACAAGATCAATGTCTGCTTCGTTTTCTAAACGTTGTTGCACAATTTCCATGTGCAGCAGGCCTAGGAAACCACAGCGAAATCCAAATCCGAGTGCATCGCTTGTCTCTGGTTCGAACTCGAAACTGGGGTCATTCACTGCGAGCCGTTCTAACGCATCCCGAAGTTCGCTGAAGTCTTGGCCGTCACTCGGGAATAGTCCGCAGTAGACCATTCGCTTGGGGCGAGCATATCCAGGTAACGGATCGGCGGCGGCGTCGCCTGTGGAGGTTACCGTGTCACCAATGTGGACATCACCAAGGCTTTTGATATTACAAATCAGGTAACCGACTTGACCGGCTTTTAGTTCATTGCAGGCTCTTCGTTGAGGAACAAACTGACCCAGTTCAACGACTTCGTGCTGCGACCCAGCTCGGGCAAACTTAATCTTTTGCCCTTTGCGAACGGTTCCCTGCATGACGCGAACGTAAGTGATCGCACCGCGATAATCATCGTAATTAGAATCAAACACCATCGCTTGCAGTTTTGCCTTATCGTCGCCGGTGGGTGCTGGAATCTTTTCCACCACCGCCCGCAAAAGATCATCGACTCCCTGGCCGGTTTTTGCGCTCACTCGAACGCATTCGTCAGGGTCGGTGCCGAGCGAGTGCATCATCTCCTCGGCCACTTCGTCGGGCCTCGCATGGTTCAGGTCAATTTTGTTGATGACCGGAATGATGTTCAAGTCGTGTTCCATCGCAGCATAGGCGTTGGCCACCGTTTGCGCTTCAACTCCCTGAAAGGCATCCACCAGCAGCAATGCGCCTTCACAGCAGGCTAGTGAACGCGAGACTTCGTATTGAAAGTCAACGTGGCCGGGAGTGTCGATCAGGTTGAGTTCGTACGTGTCTTTGCCGTTCTTGTAGGTCATGCACACGGCACGAGCTTTGATGGTGATTCCTCTTTGCCGCTCCAGTTCTAGGTCATCCAGTAGTTGTTCTTTCATCTCTCGGACGGTGACCGTGCCGGTTTGCTCAAGCAGTCGGTCCGCCAGGGTGCTCTTGCCGTGGTCGATATGGGCGATAATGCAAAAATTGCGGATGTGTTTTGACATACTGTTTCTTGTTACAGCCGTTGTGGCTATCGTGCTGCACCCCGGGGGTGCGGTGGCTCGCTAAATGGATGTGAAAGGGACGATTCGTCGATGGATTCTGAAAAGCTGTCTTCTTTGGGCGTTCGATTACCGCTCTTTCGTCAGGTGTGATTTGTACTCTTTTCTCGCGTATCCGGCTGCCCCAAGGTAGCCGGCAGATGGACCAAGACGCGCGAATTTAATCCTAGTTCCCGCAAAAACGGAATCGAATGTGTGTTCACGGAATTCTTGGATGATTCCCTGAAGAAAACGTCTGCCAATTGGGCAGGTTTCACCCCCAAAATTCATCGCGCCACCCAAAACCACCGAACCGGGGTCCAAAACGTGAATGAGGCTTGTTACACCGATTCCTAGCCATTTAGCGGTTTCATCGATGATTTCCAAAGCCAGAGTGTCACCTTGGAGAGCCGCTTGGTAGACCTGCTTGGCCGTGACCGTAGCGCAGGGACCGGATAAAAGGCTTTGAAGGCAACTCGGTGAGCCGCTGCTGAGTTTTTCCATCGCCAGCATCGATACAGCGCTGGCGGATCCATAGGCTTCGAGTTGGCCACGGCCACCACCCCAAATGCATTGTCTCGCGTCAGGTGACGGGTTGACCAGCATATGTCCAACTTCACCGGCAAAGCTGTTGGTTCCGCTGACGAGATCTCCTTCGATGACGATGCCACCACCCACTCCAGTGCCTAGTGTCAGCAGCAGCATCGATTGATCAGCTTGCCCGCTTCCAAGCCAGAATTCACCATAAGCCGCGGCGTTGGCATCATTCTGAAACGATACCGGTCGACCCGTTCGATGCTGCATTTCGGCGACAATTGCGTAATCCTTCCAGCTTGGAAGTTGTGGAGGTTCAACGAGGGTGCCTGCGTGGAGGTCCATGGGGCCCGGTGCACCGATCCCAATCGCGATAGCTGGGCTGCGATCGGAAACGCTGTTCTCTTGTTCAACAATCACATCGACGATGCGATCCATGGCCGCATCGGGCCCATCCGACTCATTGGTGGGAACGCTGTCGTGGAAAACAGTTTCTCCACAGGAACTGACCAAGCCGATTTTGATTTGCGTGCCACCGATATCGATTCCCCAAAACAGTGGTGAGTTGATCTCGGGATCTGATTGAGGCAGCGAATCCATACTTTCTCTTGTTGGTTGAATCGGTAAGGTAGGGCAGAACCGCGGGGATCGATTCCAATGCAGCTAAGATCCAGTCGTCGAGCAAAGCTTATTTGGTCACGTATCGCGAGTCCAAAAAAGTATAAGTTTTTGACGATTCTCTCACAACGAGAACGAGATGTTGGCTGAGGTTGCATTATTCGCATCGCTTTTGTCTTCGTGTCCTGTTCCGATCATCGCTGCGCCCCGGTGGTTTGACCTCTGGAAGTATCTTTTGATCAATTCAGTTGGATCGTCACCTCAAAATGGAGTTGTTCGAGAGGTTGACATGTTAAAACAGTTTCCAGACGGGTGGCCGACGAGTCAGGTGGCCGGTGTTGCGTCAATGAAGGTCGTTGCCACTGGGGCGAGACATACATTTTTGGATTGGCGAGGTTAGGATTGAGAGCGGTTTATTTGACAGCCGGCGCCGCAGGGATGTATTGCGGTAGTTGTATGCATGACAACGCTCTTGCCAAAGCGATGCGAGGTATAGGGGTTGATTGTGTCTTGCAGCCGATCTACACCCCGATCCGAACGGATGATAAAAGTATTGCCAACCACCAAATGTTTTTTGGTGGTATCCATATCTATCTCCTTCAGCAATTCCCTTGGTTAAAGTATCTGCCACGACCTCTTCGGCGATGGTTGGACTGGGAGCCATTGATTCGCTTTGCAACGCGAAAGTCAGCCGCTTACGACGCGAAACAGCTTGGTGAGCTATCCATTTCGATGTTGCAAGGTTTGGGGGGCAGGCAGGCCGATGAGGTGGATCGCCTATCGCATTGGCTCAGTGATCAGATGAAGCCTGATGCGATCATCTTTACCAATTTGTTGATCGGTGGTTGTCTCCCTGAACTTAGTCGTTTGATTCCCAATGCTCAGCGTGTCGTCCTTTTGCAGGGGGATGATATTTTTCTCGATCATCTGCCACAAGCTGAGCGAGAGATGGCTGTGCAACTCTGTCGCTCGCTGGTTCCCTGGGTCGATCGATTTGTGACGCATAGCCATTTTTACGCTGCTAAGATGGCGGCTCTACTCTGTATTCCGAGTGAACGGATCCATGTGACACCTCTCTCGATCGATCTCCACCCGTTTCAAGCCATTGACCACCATCAAGTAGCCCATGGTCTCGAAAAAGAGTCGGGGGAATTTCGTCTTGGCTACTTTGCTCGAATCGCACCGGAAAAGGGGCTGCATCATCTAGTCAATGCATTTATTTCTCTTGCCAATCAACCAGAGCATGTCAACCTCACGTTGCACGTCGCTGGTTGGCTTGGCGAGCATCAGCATGATTACTTTGAAGGGTTGCGGCGACAAATCAATGAAGCAGGTTTGGAGGAGCGTTTTGTTTATCACGGCAGTCCTGATCTCAACCAGAAAATTCAGTTGCTCGCGTCTTACGACGTGACCTGTGTTCCCACTGACTATGAAGACCCTAAGGGTTTATTTGTGCTGGAGTCTCTTGCTGCGGGTACCCCAGTAATCTTGCCAAGACACGGAGCGTTTCCTGAATTGATTGAATCGACCAGTGGTGGGATCTTATTTGCTCCCGGTGAATTGGGTGAACTAATCGATGCGATTGTGTCTTTTAAGAGTAACGAATCGTTGCAAAACAGCTTAGCGCATCAGGGACGTTCAGCCGTCCTCGAAAAACATTCGATTCAGCAATGCGCTTCGGCAATGAAGTTCATCTGTTTTGCTGATCGCATCCCAGATCAAGCGTCCTAACTAGCCTTTGTTAGGGTAATTGCAGACTTTAAGATACAAGCCATCGATTGTTCTCTACGCGTAGAAAGCGATCGAGTGATCATGCAGACGCGATAATATGATCGCACTCTTTACCGTCTGATACAGGTAATGCGTCTGTCCGAGACAGTCTTGGTTTCGTGGAAATTCTCAGGGGATCAGTCTTTCAAGGTCAAACAGTTGTGATTGCTTGGATGGGCCCATCTTTTCACTTTGTGCATGGGTTCTAGCTCCAACTCTCACGGCCCAGTCTTCGTACGTTTTACTCAGTTCTGCAGCAACTTCCGTGTGTTCATGAATGACGTTTGTTGTTTCACTACGATCCTTGGCGAGGTGATAGAGTTCCCACGGTTTACTCCGCTCAGCGACTAATTTCCAATCGCCTGCGCGGACGGCATGGTTGCCAGAGAATTCCCAGAAAATGGGGCGTGCTCTTTCGGTTGTTAAGTCGCCTTTTAACGCCGAAACCAATGATGTTCCTTCCATCGCCGCGATCGGTGTGTCTGCACGCTGCTCCGGGTACTTGGTGCCCGCAAGTTCCGCAACTGTAGGCATGATATCGACAAGGTGCGAGGGGAAGTGGCAAAGATCACCGCGAGCCTGAATGCCAGCAGGCCAATGTGCGATCATCGGCGTAAGGGTTCCGCCTTGATGAGCGTACTGCTTGTAGAGACGCAGCGGCGTATTGCACATGTTGGCCCAGCGAGAATCGTAAGCAATGTCGCTTTCAACGCCACCGGGAACCATCACTTCAGTTCGCAGTCGTTCGTATGGGCAGGCGCCGTTGTCGGAAAGAAACAGGATTAGCGTGTTATCAAACTGATTAGTTGATTTTAGGTATTCGGTCAGTCGTCCGATGTTTTGATCCAGTCGGTGGATCATCGCTGCATAGACTTCCATCATCGGTTCTAGAAATGCTTTTTCTTCTTTCCTCAAATCGTTCCACGACTCAACTTTTGGGTCACGATCGGAAAGTCGCCATGTGTTGTCGATGATGCCGAGTTCTTGAAGACGCTGATAGCGTTGATTTCGAATGATGTCCCAGCCCTGACTGTAGGAACCACGGAATTTTTCAATGTCTTCGGGCAGAGCGTGGAGCGGGAAGTGTGGTGCGTTATGAGCGAGGTAAAGGAAGAAAGGTTGATTGGAGCGGTCTTTGTTTTTGGATTCGGATTCAAGAAACTCGATCGCAAAGTCGGTGAACGCATTGGTCGAGTAAAAATCCGCCGGTGCCTGATAGACTTCGCGATCAAGACGCATCAGGTTTTCGTTGATCTGCCAATCGGTTCCTGTGAAAAAGTTGATCGCGCCGCTGAGGAATCCGAAGTAGCGATCGAAGCCGCGGTCAATCGGCGTCGAATTTAAATGCCACTTACCGCTCATGTAAGTTCGATAACCAGCATCTCGAAGGAGTTCAGCGAGAGTTATGTGGCCTCGCTTTTTAAGGTTGTTTGATTGGTGATGCCAAAGCCCGGTCATCAAAGAGGCTCGTGTTTCCGAACACTTAGCGTTGTTATGAAAGTCGGTGAAGCGTAGGCCGGCAGCGGCGAGGCGATCAATATTTGGCGTTGGGATTTCGCTACCATAGCAACCAAGATCCGAAAATCCCATGTCGTCACACATGATCAGCACGATGTTCGGCCTCGCGTCATTCGCATGCACACTGAACATTGAGAGTGATGCGGCAGCCCAAAAAAATATCCATCTGATCTGATTGAAATAGTAAGAGTCGCGCATGGTGAAAAAATGGTGACCAAGGTGAGAGATAAGTGATTGAAGAGAAATGTTTTTTCGTGGTCGCGTCAATTTCGGTCTCGTCAATTTGACGTGCAGTTGCCGCAGCGTTCGGTGTCAATAGCCGGTTCTTTGTGCTGTGTTACTTTTGGTTGCCAGGTATTGTGACTTGGCTTTAGGCTTAATCCAGTTCGGGCGGATGAGTGGCCGTGTTGACCGATTCGGTTTTCTCTTTGCTAAGATCGTAGCACGAAAATATCCGATCCATAGACGGGGGGTGTTGGCCGTCGGTGGTTTGGTGTCACGCGCGGGGCTGCGTCTTTCTTTTATGGAAATTCAAGTAGGCGAGCGTCGCTTGGCAGCTGCCGCGTCTCAGGATCTTTTGATAGTGATTGCCTTTTGATTCGGGGTTACGATGACGTAAGCGACTTCAAGATCGCTCAAGATGGAACTTGAGCGATCTAGGGTTTGGGAATCGGATTGTATCTTTTAAAGTGGTGGATGCCTGGTTTAGCGTCTTTTGATATTATAGAGGCTCATAGCGGGGCGTGGCTCAGCCTGGTAGAGCGCTGCGTTCGGGACGCAGAGGTCGTGTGTTCGAATCACATCGCCCCGACTTTTTCTGGGGATCCTTTACGGGCAAAGAAGTCGGTCTTTAGCCGATGCGTTACCAATGAAGTCTGAAGAGATGTTCTTGGTAAAACGCTATGCTGGGAGGATGAGTACTTCAAAATCATCCGTTCGCGACCTTCTCTGGGTGGTCAACAGCCCGCACCTGTTGCAGTTGCAAGACTCATACTCGGTACTGAGTCAACCGTTAAGGGAATGCGAGATTGAACCCGAGCACCTTCATCGCTGGCTCGGTGACTCCTCTTCGTTGCGTTTGGGGTATTATTTCGAGCAACTGGTTTATTACTGGCTTGCTTACGTGCGAGGCTGCAGTGTCGTGGCAAGATCGCATCAGGTCGTTGTCGAAAAACGAACCCTTGGTGAAATAGACTTGATCTTTGAAGATGACGATGGGCAACTGACTCACTGGGAAATTGCCGTCAAGTTCTACCTTCATTGCCATCAGGTCGATTCATCGGCCCATGTCTATCTTGGCCCAAATGCTAACGACACGCTTGAGAAAAAGAGGCAGCGATTATTGGATCATCAGTTACCGCTTAGTCTCGTCCACTTCCCGCAGGTGAAGAAGCGGCAAGCTTTCGTGAAGGGGCGGATTTTTTATCACTGGAAAGATTCTAATCCGAATAAAGGATCTAATATCTTGTCCGCAGAGCATCTGAAATCGCGTTGGCTTCGCAGGGACGAGTTGCTGTCGTTCGTTGCGGAGCAGAGTCGTCGGTACTGTGTTTTGCGAAAGCCGTTCTGGCTGGCTGATCTCCTCGCTGACGAATGTTTGCAAGATTCGCTATCGGGTGAGCAAATCGTATCGTTGATTGAAAATCACTTTCGAGATCATCAAAATCCGGTCTTGATGTCTGTACTTCAAGATGGTCTTGGCTCGTCACCCGAAGTTGAGAGATTGTTCGTCGTTCCCAACGGTTGGCCAAATCAATGAAATAATCTTTGTGAAGTGTTGGTTATTGACCATGGGGAGCGGGTATTCTGAAACACTTCTCGCTTTAGACAAGTTTTTTGCGTCGTTAGCCAGTGCGGCGACTTTCAGCGCAACGATTGATTTCAAAATTGATGCCTTTCAAAGCGTTGGAAGGAAGTCTATTTTGACGCGGTCGAGGCAGGCTGAAGAGTTAGGGTCGCACCTTTCGGAGCGACTGACGGAAAATTGAAACTGCTGCGACCTCGCTGCAACGGACAGTATTGCGGTTGCAGTGAAAATCCGAAAACGCTCTAGGAAAAAGAGGTTTTGCTGATGCGTGAACACTTCATTCTCTCAATCCCCAGCTTGAGTTGCGATCGTTTATACTTAACCCGATTAGATGGGTAGTGATTGGATTCTTATCGCTTCATCACCGTATTGCGGGATTGTGTCGAAAACTGTGTGCTTTGATCGCACTGGGGCTCCGCAGTCTATTCTCATTCGTCTTTGATTGTTTCATCGCAATGTTCGTCTACCGCCTCATTCCGGTCTTGGTTACCGCGTCGATTTTCAGCGGCAATGTTGAAGTAGCGATCGGGCAGACTCATCAATCCTTGCGTGAAGCGTCTCAAGGTTTTTTGCAGCGTTACTGCTTGGATTGCCACGGTGTCGATTCTCAGGAGGGTGGCGTTCGTTTTGATTTTATCAACGAGACGATTGAGGAAGGGAAAAATGCTGCGGTTTGGGATCGCGTGCTGACTCAAGTTCAGATTCGAGATATGCCACCCTCGGATGCATTGCAGCCTGATCATCAAACACGCATGCAGTTTGTTGAACTTATTGAGGCAATGCTCGAAGAATCTGGGAATGATCAAGAGTTGCAGAAAAGGAGGTCGCTGCCTCAGTATGCGAATTACGTCGATCATCAAATGCTTTTTGATGGTAGCGTTACCTTACTACCTTATACCCCTGCGAGGCTCTGGAGACAGAGGCCAGTGATTTACGATGAGATTTGGGGTAACGCATACGGTCGTGCGCCTTGGTTTAGTGTCAAGATTGGTGGCACGGGAAATCATCTGATTGAGAGGGGTCCGCATCGTGGAAAGTTGATGGCAACTCGTTATTTTCAGGATCAGAAGTATGCGAATCCTTTTTTTGAATTCGTTCATCATGCTTCTGGTTTCACCGACTACGCTGCGATCGTTGCCGATCAATCGTCACTCGAAGCGTTGCTGATGAATGCTGAGACCATGGCGCAGATTCTCACCGAAGGCCAGAAGGTACGGATCGTTACTCAGGTCAAGAATAAAGGTAGTCGTACTGGCAATAATGAAGCGATGTTTGTAGGTGGTGTCACCACGACCGCCAATGAGTATCGCGGACGAATTCCCGTTGTATTTCAGGAGATTGTTAATCACCAGGGCATCGTTTCACGCTCATCATTTGATGAGGCGTTGGAGACTGCATTTTCTTTGTTCCTGAGGCGAACACCACGTCGCGAGGAATACTCGCATTATTGGGATGCGGTGTTTCAGCGGAATGTCGAGCTTGGAAACAAGATGGCACTGCAGGCGGTATTAATCTATATCACTCTCACCCCTGAATTCGTCTATCGCATGGAAATGGGATTGAGTGAACCGGACTCAACCGGTCGTCGATTTTTGTCGCCCCAAGAAATTGTCTATGCGATTCACTACGCGCTAAATAATCGGCCAGCATTCGGCGTGAATGAAATTGAGACCATTGATGTTTACACGAAAAATAGTGAAGCACCGATCCAGAAAACGATGGTGACTCCTCGTCCTGCATGGGCTTCCAATCATGGCGCTGTTGCGACCGAAATGATCCAAGGAACTCTCAATAATCGGGAGGACGTAGAACGAGTCGTCCGAGAAGCGTTGCGGGGATCGCGAACGGATTGGCTGACCAATCACAATCGGACGTATCTCACAAAACAAAATCCTAGAATCTTGCAATTCTTCCGCGAATTTTTTGGTTACTACAAAGCACCAGAGGTTTTTAAGGACGTCGATAAGTTCGTAGGTGTCGAAGGGTATCAGCAGTTTGATGAGGGGACAGCATCAAAGTTGGTGTATGACACCGATAGCCTAGTGCTGGAAATTCTTCAAAAAGATCGCGATGTTCTCTATGAATTACTTACCACCAATCGCGGTGTAACCGCCTATTGGAATGGGAGCAACGATGGCAAGGCCATTCAGCGTGCTGGTGGTCAAGATAAGTACCGTCGTTCGCATTACATTCAAAGCTATAACCTTGATCCATTTGACGAAGCCTACGACAAAGAAAAAAGTGATGACGCGTCGATTCGACAAAATGGCAAGGTGTTTGAATTGCCCAAAAATCAGCGATGCGGGATTTTGACACAGCCAAGTTGGTTGATCGCACATAGTGGGAATTTTGATAATGATCCCGTTCGCCGAGGAAAATGGATCCGCGAAAAATTGCTCGCTGGTGCGGTCATGGATGTCCCGATTAATGTCGATGCGCAAATTCCTGACAATGAAGAGCAAACACTGAGGCAGCGATTTCAGGTTGTCAAAGATGACGCCTGTTGGCGATGTCACAAGAAGATGAATCCACTTGGGATGCCTTTTGAGGCCTACAATCATGTCGGACGCTGGCGGGCTACCGAGAAAGGGGCACCTGTAGATACGACCGGTGCAATTGACCTCACTTCCATCGAAGGATTCGACCTTGAAGTTGGTGACGTGCGAGAAATGATGGAGCATCTTGCTCGATCGGCGCTCGTACGCCAAAGCTTCGTTCGTCATGTCTTTCGTTATTTTATGGGGCGAAATGAAATGCTTTCCGATTCTATAACCTTGATTCAGATGGACGAGGCTTATCTAGATTCGGGGGGGAGTTTCAACGAATTGTTGGTGACCTTGCTTACATCCGACTCGTTTCTGTACCGAAAGTAAAAATGAAAAACGCAAATCGTCGGGCAATACTGAAAGGTGTGACGTTAGGTGCAGGTTCTCTTGCCTTCTCACCGTTTATTCGTCACTTGCACGCCTCCGAACAAGGTGAGGTGCCTAAGCGTTTTGTTTTTGTACTCAAAAGCAGTGGCCTTCAGGGTGAGTACCTGAATCCAGAGGGGCTAAGTCACGGAACTGGCAAATTGGTCGATGCTCCGCTAGCTGATTATGAACTGCCCTCTGGCCTCGTATCGCTGGAGCCTTTGAAAGATAAGCTGACGATCATTCAAGGGCTGAGTGGGAAAATGACGAGACTCGGTCATAGCGCTCACTATGGAGCCTTAGGTGGATACAAAGCTTCTCCTCATGCGCCCCCGCTCGATGCGACGATTGACGGTCACCTCTCGGAGTCGCTGCCATCGGTGTTTAATCACGTTGGTTTTAAAATGGGCGAGGGAAATCAGGGCGTCACCTTCCCTGCTATTTCTGCGAAAGGAAAGGGGCAGCAACTGCCGTTTCAGCAGAACCCGATGGCCGCTTTTGAAAATCTTTTTGGAAGTATCTTAGAAGACGGAGACCTGAAGAAAAAATACACCCGGACAGGAAATGTGCTCGACGCAATGTCAGATGACATTCGACGTCTGCAGCAATCGCTTCCATCCTCTGAAAAAGAAAAGCTCGGTCATTATTTGAACGGTTTTGAATCGCTTCGTGATCGAAGAGTCAAATTGGTTGGCATGCAGGAGTTGTTAAGGAAAAACGCGCCGGATCTAAACGATAAATATACCTCGCGTTTTAAGACGCATCATTTAGAGGCTCACTTTGATATGGCCGCTGCGTCGCTAATATGCGGACTTACCAACGTTATCACCGTGCATGCCGATGGACTTGATTCGGTGTACACAGGAATTGGTATTGGAAATAACGTTCACGCGATAGGTCATGGCGCTGGCTACGCGACCTTGACGGCTCAGGATTGCCGAAACGCAATTCGATCTTTTCATCTTGAACTGATTGCTTCCCTCGCGATGAAGCTCAATGCCGTGCCGGAGGGTAATGGTACGATGCTTGATAATACGATCATTGTTTATACGAGTGACAATGCTGCAAAACATCATTCGGTGGGTATCGACTGGCCGATGCTCGTGATTGGTAATCTTGGTGGTAAACTGAAGTCCAATGGTCGCTATTTGGCTTATCCGCATTATGGTCACGCGGATCATCGGTATACCATCTGCAACTGGTTCACGACGCTTTGTCACCTCGCAGGCATTCCTCAAGATCTGTTTGGCCAACCAGATATGGCGATTGGAAGAGTTGAGGATCAATCTGGGCCGTTAAGCGAGTTGCTCGCATGATTGGTTGGAAGAGTGCGGCACGAATTGGATTGCTTGTGGTTTCATTCGTATGCTATGCGACGGCAGTGGTTGCCGTTGATGGGTCTACTGAATCCTTATTTACCGTCGAGATGGTAGATAACTACGTTAAGCAAAAAGGATCATCGTTGTCGGACGATGACCTTAAGCGAGTTAGTGCGCAAGCTACCATTGTGGAGCTTGATCTTACCGGTTGCTCGCAGATTAGCGATCGCGGAATAGGCTCGCTTGCAGGGTTGTCTGAGCTGCGAGTGCTGCGTTTAGACGGCTGCTACCGGATCACTGTCGATGGATTGCGATCACTAACGGCACTAAAGAATTTGTCGACGCTGGATTTGAGTCAATCGCGGCTCGATCTTAAAGAAGTGTATAAAGTGTTGCAGGAAATGCCGCATCTGCGACATTTGGAAATTCGTGATGTGCGCGGTCTGGTCACCAAGGGACTAGAGGGGTTGCCAAGATTAGAGTACTTAGATTTATCGACGACTCATGGTGGAATTAGCGATGAGAATCTCAAGTCGCTTGCGTCACTTAAAGAGCTAACATATTTGAATCTCAACGGCAGTCGAAATTGGGGCGCCAATAAAACACTGACCGACCAAGGCCTGTCACATCTTGCGGGGCTGAATCAATTAGAATTCCTCGGGCTTTTTGGTCATTTTAATTTGACCGCGGAAGGATACACCAAGCTGCTCGGTGGGATGCCAAAACTTAAAAAATTGGAAATGGGGTTCAATTGGCCTCTACACGGAGAAGCGTTGTATCTACCTGAGTCGCTCGAAGATTTGAATTTGATGGAGTCGTTTCAGTTGCATGATGCTGCGGTTCTCAATTTGAAACAACATGACCGTTTGCAGCGATTGAACCTTTTTTATTGCCTTGAACTCACCGATCAGTGCCTTGACGTTGTAGCTTCGATGAAGAATCTGGAGTTCTTGCATCTTGGCTGCATCGCAGCTTTGACAGACTCAGGGTTAAAGAAGGTCGGTGATAATCATCGATTGAAGTATTTGAATATTGGCGACAATGATCATTTTACAGATGCGGGGCTTAAGCATCTAGGAAAACTGAAGGAGCTTGAGGAGTTGCATCTGTGGAGCCTGCCTAATCTGAATGGGGAAGGTCTGGCTGTACTTCAATCCATTCCGACTGTCAGGATTTTGAATTTAGCCGATTGCGCGAATCTAACCGATAGAGCTTTAGATCACCTAAAGTCGCGTATTTCATTGACACATCTCTATCTCGATCATTGCGATAAAATCACCGACGCGGGTATTGCTAATCTTGCTGAGATGAAAGAGATGGAAGAGTTGACCCTCTCGGGGTGCTTGCTAATCACGGATCAGTCCTTAGAGGTTCTCCGTGATCTTGACTCACTTGAGTATCTAACGATCGATCATTGCCCGCTGCTAACCCGTGCAGCGATACAGAGTCTTAAGATGCATCTTCCCTCTTGTCGTATCGTTCATGATTAATGTGGATACCTGAAAACTGAGACGGTGGCTTTAAGCGTCAGCGAGATACGCTAGTAAAATTGCAGCGTGAAGCGATTAACAGCATTGGTTAGGTGCGTTGCCAGTACCCTGTTTGCAGCGTTATGTTTAGAAACGTGTTGCTGGGACAATAGCCTGGTACTCAGCTAACAGGGATGCATCCAGTGGATTGTATAGCCTGAATCAAATTGCGATTCTTTTTCGTGAATCATCCGTGACGCAAATTTCATGTCTCCAGAGTGTTTTTCTGTCTCAATCAAATTTCGGCTCAGCTCGCACCAGCGGCCAACCTGGTAATTCGCCGTGGGCTTGCAATCCCATTACCGCGAACGCTGTGCCAATGTTAGTAAAGTATTGTTTGCTGTCCTTGGAAGGAGAGGGGGTGTACCACTTGCCATCAGAATCTTGGTGATGATTCAACCACTTCAGGGCCTTGGCAACAATCGGCGAGTCGGAGGAGTGTCCAAACTCACGAAGAACCACAAGAGACAGGCCAGTGGCGTAAGCATCCGACTGATTAAGGATCGGTGGGGTATTATCTTTTCTTTTGAAATCGCTCCAATCTGCGAGCAATTTCGCGGTAGACCATCCTCCATCTGGCAGTTGGGAGCTGGAAAGCTCTTGCATGATTGTCTCCTGCTGGTCTTTCGTCAGAATTCCTTCAA
>JADHOA010000030.1 GCA_016779185.1 Rubripirellula sp. | reverse complement strand
CTAAGCGATTAGAGACTCCAGAACTGGACCGAGAGATCGAACGAAGCGAAAATGATTGGGCATGTCGTCGAATCGAGGTCTGCGAGTCCCGATTGAAACGCGACCCGAAGATGCATGATCTACGGTTGGCAATGGGCGAAGCATTTTTTGACGTCGGTCGTTTTCAAGAGGCGATTGAATCGGTGCAATCTCTCGAGCATGAGGACTCCTTTTCAGCGAGTGCTTGGTTCCTTAAAGGTAGGTGCCTTCTAGAAATCGGCAAGAATCAAGAAGCCATGGCGGCCTTGCGTGCAGTCGCATTGCGACGTGCCGTACCAGCTCCGATTAAATTAAAGACTGCCGCTTTAAAATTACTTTGTGTAACGGCAGAACGATTGGGTGTACCTCGTAGCCTTGAACTATATCGTCAACAATTAAAAAGCAGCGAACTGGAACTCCATCAAACAGAATAGTTACCACCTGAGTTTTGTAGCCATCCACACTGTTTGTTTTTCCATGCGAGAAAACTTCTCGGCCAAAATCAACGCCAGCGAATCCACTTTTATCACCCACCACGATAGAGTTTTCCATGAACCAAGCCGTTGTTGATCCAGAACATCTTCGACAATTCGCCGGCCACCTGCATCGCTTCGCAGAAGAAATGCAACAACAATCTAGCTCGCTTGCGGCACAACTCAATCATCTCGAGCAGACGTGGCGAGACGAACAACAACGCAAATTTGCGGCGGAGTTCTCGACACAGATGCAACAATTGAATCGGCTCATCCAGACGACTGAAGTTCACATCCCCTACCTCCTCCGTAAGGCAGAACAAATTGATGCCTACCTAGGTCGATAAATGAACAAGAGTCATGTAATCAGCATTGAATCACTGGAGGATTTGAATCAAGCAATTTTGCGATTCACGGAAGATTTGCGTCAAACGCTGGAAGAACTAAAAGCCGCTAGACATCGAGCAGACGAAGCGTTTAGCCAGCAGTATCCAGCTTATTGGCGCAAAGAGACCCGGCTCGCAGAACGACAACTCAATGAAGCAAAAGATCAATTATCCGCAAAAACATCAACCGCCCGACCAGACGATCAACCGGCTGCGAGTGAGGAAAAAAAACGCCTACGTCGCGCAGAGACACGGTTAAGAATCTGCAACGAAAAACTTAGACGATCCAAAGAGTGGTCGTTAAAAATTTCTCGAGAATGCGACCAACTCTTGGGACCTCTGACCGATGTTTTAGATCAATGCGATTCGGTATTACCGGTAGCCGCAACAGAACTCCGAGCCTTGATTGGGCATCTAAAAGACTATACAGATCAAAACGCAAGCGACTAACCAACCTTTCTAGAGATTGTACAGCAGCCAATCGCTAGCCTCACTTGTTTCGATTCATGATTCGAGATATCGCTGAAATGGATTCTGGTTTTATCCAGCTAATCACCGAAGCCCATGTGAAAACCGTAAAACTGTGACATAATGCTGCCCAGATGGGCTCATCCGCCACACTGGTCATGTCCAATCATCAGATGGCTGGCACCCCCCAGACAAGAAAAACTCATTGAGATCACTACGTCGAAAAGCGCAATCGGCGTCGTTGCTCGAAGGGAAAGCTTGTAGATGAGATCATAACACTGTTGATTCATTCATAAGCTTTACATTAAATCCGCCTCGATCGCTACAAGTTTTTGCATCTATCGCCATGACTGAACACTCTCTAGATATCTTTGAAGCACTATCCCAGAACGGAAGAAACACTGCAGAACTTCTCGACCAGATCATCGAGCATTTCCGAGACACTTCCCGACCGATGGAGCTATTTGAGGCTTTGAAAATGCGAACTCGAGTGCAACTCGGTTTGCCGTTGATTAGCCAAGACAATGAAATCCGGCGTGCAGAAGACATTGAACGACAACTTGAACTGGGTCTTCTCGATGCATGCCGAGAAACCGGTGCAATGCTAATCAAAATGGGACGTATTGGCGAAGGCTGGATGTACTTACGTCCAACAGGCGATCTCACCGCTGCAAAAGAGATGTTATCTACGGTCGAAATCACCGATGAAAATTACGATGATATGATTCAGGTGCTGCTCCACGAAGGCATTGATGTCGCAAGGGGGTTTCAAGCGGTGCTCGATCATCAAGGAACCTGCAACAGCATCACGCTTTATGACCAAACGCTTGCGGGAAGGAGCAAGCAAGACAGGGCAGCTGCCGCAGCCTGCCTACTTGACCACTTTTACTCCGAACTCTGCGAAATGGTGCGTGCCGATATTGCAAATCGAGAAGCACCTGCGGATCCTTCGGAATCATTAATGGAAATGATAGAGAAGCGACGCTGGCTTCTTGCTGATGGCGGCTATCACTTAGACACAACACACCTAGCTTCGACAGTCAAAATTTCTTCCGTTTTAGAAAATCCTGAACAGATTAGAAAAGCGTGGGAATTGACCCAGTACGGACGAAGGCTAAATCATCAATTTCAATACCCCGGCGACGAACCATTTGTTGACTTTTACCCTGCCTACTCAACCTACTACTCAATCCTATTAGGTGAAAATATTGATGCCGGATTAACAGTTTTTCAACGAAAAGCTCGATCCGTAAACACCATAGAACATGGCACGGCAGCGATTGAAACTTACGTGGAACTATTAGATCGCACAGGTCGCCATCAAGAGGCCATCGAGACAGCAGTAGGCATGGTTCCCAAAGAGGTGCCGTCACAACGACTCATACCACTGTTGATCGAAATTGCTCGAAAGACAAATGCGATAGAGAACCAAGATGGTTACACCGCTCTTCTCGCGTACTGCAAAGAGAAGCAGGACCTACTCGGGTTTGCCGCAGTCCTTGATGCTTCACGAACCTAAGCCGAAGGCTTTGTTCACTCAATTTAACTCAGACACTGAATAAAAAACTCCGTGGGTTCAACGTAAAGCATCACACGTTGAATCTCGGGGTTTATTTCAGTAGTTTGATTATGTCGCGAAATGTGATCAAAGATACATCCCCACGAAACCTTCACCCTGATCACTTTCTGCCTGTATCGCCGCGACTCGCTGCTGGGCTTTTTTCAAATCCCCCGCTTCGATGTATCGATTGAATTCGACGACAATTGCCTGCCTGACGCTTTCTACCAGAAACCCGACACACGGTTCTGTTAGCCAAGGACAGGTTTCCTGCTCCAATTCAATCGACACATCAATGGAACGTGTTTCAAGATCCATCTCGTCAGTGAGGACAGTACCTTCAAATCGAAAATCGATACTTCCCTTGTCCTCAGCATTGGTCAGATGGAACTGACAATGACCGCGATGAAGATAATATGCATTATGACTACCGTGTTTTTTTAAGGCGTGTTTAACACGGAGAATGAATTGCTCGTAAACCGGTGAAGCGTCCAGCGGTACATCGAGACGAGTAACAGACCGCAGGGGCAGGCAATCGAACTCAATCTCTACCCATCGTCCTTTAGTCTGTGGTGCAGCCATGAATTAGGTCCGGGGAAACAAAAGGAGAAAATTTCTGCACTCCAACAACAACAACGGCGGCAGGAAAATTTCAAAAACGAAATCTGCCAACCCGCCCCCTACGGTTATAAAGAACTAGTGGCGTTCGAGTCAAAACTTGAATCACGAAAGCTCATTTGAGCGGTTACCAACCGTTGCTAAACTCAAACATCTGACGGTAGGGCAACGAATCACTTGGCCATTGAAATTCCGTCCAGTCGTCGCTGAATCGACTGATGCTTCTGAGCAATCTCCTGCTCAAGTAAAAGATTATGTTGGTGAAGTTGAGCCATCTCGGTTCTCATTTGGTCCAACTGTTCTCGCATCTTCACGGTGTAGTCGTCGATCGCCGTTTTTTCTACACGGAATTGCGTAAGATCCTGCTCGAGCTTTAACTTAATCGACTGGTTTTCCACCAACATCCCTTCCGTCTTCGATATTGCTTGCTCGAGAACTTGCTTTTCGAACTGGAGTTCGGTTTGGCGACTTGCCAACTCGTCAAGACGCAACCGAAGCCGTCTTAGAACGTAACGATAATCATTTAATGGACGCAAAAAATAACGATCGCGAAGCTCCGCCACGCCCTCATTGACCAGCTCAGTTGCCGCTTCTTCTAACATGAGCACGCGATCATCTTTCTTGAACACGACTTCATTATCATCCGGTCGCTGCAAACGACTATCGACAGCTCGACCGTTGAGATCAAAGAAGCCACCATCAAGCGCGCCCCTTTGCTCTGGACTATCGACTTCGATTTTATGGGTTTTCACAAACTCGATCATCCACCATCGACTGTTAGGTGGATCATTATCGGTCGCTCGGCGACCATCCTCGAGATACGTCTTCATTGACGCAGCACTAACGGGTGATTGCGTTCCGTTTGCTGCCTGAGCGATCCCGGTAATGGTGGCCGCGCGAACAAAAAGCTGATTAACCAAGTCAGAGTCAACGCGACCAAAGTAGAAATCCTCGTTCTCTTCACTTCCCGCAGCAATAAATGGATCATGACCATCAAGAGGAAGCAGTTCGTAGAGAGTCCACGATGGTTGCTGCCCTAGGTTCTGCAGGGCAAATCGCTGAGACGGCTCCAACGAACTCGTTGGCGATAATGTCACCGTGTCAGGTGTGCTTGCAGTCACTCGATATTCGCCAAGGTAAACGGTCGGCAGTAATTGCTGAGTAGCATTATCGGGAACCTCGCCAAATCCATAGACCACCAACCCAACGGGCACCAACGGATCGGCGTTGGCCGCAACAGGCGCAGCAGCTGGGTCGGCTGGCACACCAGCTACCCCACCTCCATTGTCCGGTGCCTTGCCAAGAATGACTTGGTTGTTGTTCATTTGCTGAGTGACCAAATTTGGCCATCGTCTTCCGGCCTCGATGCCAACCTTGGATAGCTCTACACCCAGTTCCACGACTCCGATCCCGTACTGAGGATTCTGCATATCTCCATATTTCAGTCGGCGTTGTTCGGCTGAGATATCTGCAAGTTGAACCTCCAAGCGTTCCTTGATTTGGTGCCAACTCGCTCGACTCTTGAGAACGCCGGCCGTGGGAAAAAGAAAGACTACAGCTAGTATCATCGTGATGCAGACAGCAACGATGTTGTACCAACGCCAGTTAGGCGACGCCTTCCAAACGACAACAAAGAAGCCGATAAGAAGAACACCCAGCAACGCACCGAGAACTAAATACATCATGGTCGTATTTCAAGTACCGAAAATTGAAAGTAGGTGTTTTGGTCGTCTGAGAGCAGCAAATTAGTTCGCGACGGCACGTCGATGAGGATGTGGATCCATCGATTAAGACGATAAGAGGCGGAAAATGCCCTCATGAATACTAAATTGGGTAATTTAGAACGTCAAGGATTTCTGGTTCCTACCATGCAAATCCCCCGAAAAGGGAACGTTTCTGAGTGTCCTATAGCAACCTCTTCGACTTCCCACCAGTCTAACCGGTAGTTTTCTCGGTCCAAACTATCTTCTCAGTACATTTTCTCTAATCGGACCAAACGGAACAGAAAGAATAATAACGATCACCGATACGACTATTGCGACTATTCTCAATCAGAAAAATCTCCGAACTCGATAGTGTTGGGATCGCTATACGAATTGTGCGCTCTCAGGAACGTATGTTCGCTCTCGGATTTGGCTACGAAAATCGTCATGCAACTGTCGCTCCGCTCACGCCGGTGGTTACTTCCTGTTTTGGCTGGAATCATTGCGATGGCGTCCTCGCTGACAGGATGCCATCGTCAGTACTACCGAAAGCAGGCTGACCTAGAAGTCAATGCAATCCTGGATGAAAAAGCATCCCACGTCGCCAGACCCCCCAATGTGGCTATACGCGCAGACGTGGATTCTCGCAGTCGGATGTTCAATCCGTTCGATTTGGATTTTCAGCCGATGCCAATCGATGACCCTGCCTCGTATCAGTACATGCAGTGTGTGGACGAAAGACGCGGCTATCCCTTGTGGGAGGCAGCTGGCATCACGAACACGGCCGAAAACCCTGATTGGTGGAAATACCTACCGCTCGATGAAGATGGGGTTTTGGTTCTCAATCAAGAAAACGCCGTCCAGATTGCTCGTTTGCATTCAACCCAGTACCAAGAGCAAGTTGAGTCGCTTTACTTTGCTGCTCTCGATGTGATCGCGCAACGGTTTGAGTTTGAAACCCAATTTTTTGGAGGAGCGGATACCGCTTTATCGACCCGAAGCGGAGGTCCAACGTCGATCGGCCTAGGTGATCGAGACATGTCAATGCGACGAGGTTTTGTGAACGGGACCGATTTGGTCGTCAGGATGGCCAACGGAATCGTCTGGGATCTTACTGGAAACTCAAGCGTACGCACGTCATCCTCCTTATTAGATTTTTCACTGGTTCAGCCGCTACTTCGTGGTGCAGGCCGTGACAAGGTGATGGAGGGACTCACTCAGTCTGAACGCTCTTTATTGGCAAGTATTCGCGGATTCGAGCGATTCCGCCGTTCGTTCTACTTGAACGTCACCGTTGGATCGCCTACGTCGCGTATCGCCCAGAACTCCGTTAATGGAATCGGTAACCCCGGTGGGTCCGTCGGTGGAGCAGGCGGCTACCTTGGGCTACTTCAAAATCAACTGAGGATTCGCAACACCGAGGAAAATATCGCAAGACAGACTGAAAACTTGCTTTTACTGGAAGAGCAGTTGATCGAGATGCTCACCACAATTCCTGACACCCCAGACCAGATCGTTAGCCAACGACTGCAAGTTGCACAGACCCGAGCGGCGCTATTGAGAGGTCAAAGTAGTCTTGTAAGTCAGCAAGCAGCCTATCAGCGTTCCGTTGATCAGTTTTTGCAAACACTCGGACTTCCGCCGTACATCTGTGTCAAACTCGATGACCCAATTCTGAATCGTTTTGAGTTGATCGATCGAACGCTTCTGACTCGCCGCGAAGAACTTTACGCTCTTCGCTCCAACGTCGGCGAGATCAACGAAGCGATTCTCTCCACTGCAGAAATCAAGCTCGACACTTCCACCGGCCTGCCGGTATCAAACATTGCTTGGTCAGAGCAACTATCAGAGTCGCTCCGATTGCTCGCGAGGGAAATCCAACCACTCGGGGAGTTCACGAGAGATCTCATTGAGAATGATTTGAAGATCATCTCAAAGGATATCGAAGTTCTGCAGGAAGCTCTGCCACAACGTAGAAAGCAGACCGAAAAACTAGAATCCATTTACAATACTGAAAAACAAAGCATTTGTGGACTTCTGAATCTTTCTGAAATTGACGAATCCATCTTTGAAATGGATCGGCTGGGAGGGCTAACCGATGAGCTTTTCGGTGAGTACTCAAAGTTAGAGGAGCGTCTGAAGCAGTACACAACTCGCATCGCACAACTACAGGAGTCCTTTAAGAAACTGCAAGCTTCTGGAGCAACGACAGACCCTGCGGAATTAGCTTTGCAGCTTCGAGATGAAATCATCCTTGGCTCTCAAGATCTTGTGGCTGAACTTGGTGATGATGTTCTAGTGCTTCAACTCATCCAGGCACGCGCAAGAACCGAAAGCGTGCTTCTTCCAGAGATTGACCTTACGCCTGAAATCGCTTTCGAAGTCGCGAAAAACAACCGCCGCGATTGGGCCAATGCCCGCGCAGCGCTAGTAGATTCGTGGAGACAAATCGAAGTTGTAGCCAATGACCTCGAAAGTTACCTCGATATCGTAGTCAGTGGCGGTGTAGGAAATACAGATGTCAATGGTTCTCTGTCAAAGAGTGGAACACTGAATCTCGGACTTCAATGGGATGCGCCCATTACACGACTACTCGAGCGTAACCGTTACCGACGTGAACTGATACGCTACGAACAAACCAAACGACAGTACTATCTTTTCGAAGACAATATCTGGCAGCTACTCCGATCTGAAGTTCGGCAACTCCAAGCAAATCGCTTGCGATTCGAATTAGGTCGTCAAGCCGTGGCAATCGCTGCTGATCAAATTGATTTGAACACCGACATTCGCATCCTGACCGATGTCCGCGGACGCAATCGAGGCCCAACCGCTGCTCGTGACGCGATTGAAGCTCTTGAAACATTGCTATCCGCCCAAAACGGTTTACTTGACGTCTTTGTCAGCTATGAAGTGATTCGTCGAAACCTAGAATTCGACATGGGAACGATGGAGTTAACTCCTGAAGGCCTGTGGCTTGATCCCGGTCAAATTTCTGCCGAAGAACTCTTGGCATTACCAGGAGTCTCGGGAGGTGGAATGCTAGAAGATGGATGCAAAGATTGCGGACTCCGCTACAACCCTCTTCCCTCAGTCGACTACAAGCCAAGTTCCAGCTCGACGAGCAACGGCAAGTCCGTGATGGAAAATCATTCACCTAATTCAAAAACAAATCGCCCAAGCCAAACGTCTGCTAAAGAGACCGATTCCATTCACCCGGTTACCCTGATCGAAGAGGAAACGCGAACCGGCAATCGTCATTCAAAGAAAACCATGGATGGTCAATCACCCTTGGTCCTGCAGCCCGCTGCATGGTTCAGCATTGAATAGCGGGCAGTCAATTGACTCGGCAAACGCTTAAGGAGCAGAGTTGCTCAGTTCACCCAAAGAGCTGATGCGTGTCTTGTATTTTTAGTGCGGTAAGCAGCTAGTCTAATATTTTGGAACGCAAATCCGTCAACAGTTCGATAGCTTGAGCAATTTCGGCTCGCTGTCGCTCTGGATCTTGTGGGATTTCTCTTTCAATCGTCAGTGGTCCTAAGTAACCAATCTCTTTCAGAGCTTGAAGATACTTTTCCATACCGACGTCACCCTGTCCCAATGGAACTTCTGCACCCCAAGTTACTCCCGGCTGGTCACTCCAAGTGCCATCTTTACAGTGAACACTACGCACGTGCTGCCCGACTTGCATTAAGGCTTCAATAGGCTCACCGGTCCCGTACAAAATCATATTGGCTGGGTCAAAATTGATTTTGAGATTTTCACGACCAACTTGTTGGATGAATTCGATTAGTCCTTCTGCAGTCTCCTGCCCCGTCTCAAGATGTAAAAACTGACCCTGTTGGCCGCAATGTTCACACAGTTGCTGCGTGACGCTCACAATATCACCGTAACCGTCAGCCGACGGGTCATGTGGAATAAAACCAAGATGAAGAGCAACCGTATCGCAACCTAACCAACTTGAAAAATCAGCAATCTCAAGCATCTCTTTGAGTCGCGAGTGACGTGTTGATTCAGGAACTAAGCCCACTGTCCTTACAACCGTTGGGATATCGGCATAACTCTCACCCTCGAACCCACCAAATACCGCCGTGCATCGCACGTTCATGGCATCAAGCTGTGACCGAAATGCTGCGGCTGATTCACGATTGCGTTTCTCTTGGTGCGGCGCATGAAGCTGTATCGTTGGCAACTTCAAATCAGATATCACGTCCCAAGCAACTCCCAATCCAGCATCAACCGAGGCAAAAACACCTATTGGCCAAGAATCCATGAACTACTCTCTTCACTCGTTAAAATGAAAACGGACTTGAACAGCCTGATCCAATTCTGCGTGAGACAAAATGCAAATCAACTGTTTCGAAAAAGAATGCACGCACACAAAACAATGTAACCTTTATTGGCAAGTGATGCATCGATTTTGCGAACCGTGGCATACAGCCTAATGCATCAAGGAAACCCTGATCAATTAGGCTAAGTAATTGGTGCAAAGATTCCATGAAGGCAAGTCACTCAAGCTCGCTATTTCACTTCCCAACGAATCGCGAGTAATCTTGCGATACAAAGAAAAAGAACGCTACTCAGCGCCAGCACTGCCAATTGTGGTGCTAGTGAACCGACCGGCATCTCTCTCCAAAACACTTTGTCGTAACCATCGATGGCCCACGCGTTAAACGTCAGTAGCCCGATTTTTTGAAGCGATTCACTCATCAAGTAACGCGGGATCATTGACCCACCCATCGCACTCATCGACAACACCAACATCGTTGAAACCCCGGTCAACTGCGTTCGACTTTTACAGAGCGTCGCCATAAACAAGCCAAAACCCGATGCGGCCAGAGAGGTGGCGATTGTCATCATCATGAAACCGTCAAAGTGGCCAGCCAAGTCGACCTTAAAAACCAAACTAGCCCAAACAAACATCACTGTGATCTGTAACACCCCAAGAAATGTCATATAGAACCATTTGCCCAAGAGCAATTGATCCATGGTGAGATTGGAAGAGAGCAGACGATCCAAAGTCTGATTCGAGCGTTCCTCAATAAGAATGCCGCCGACTGTGGTTGCATTGAACAAAAGAAACATCACCGCGATGCCTGCTGCGTACATGCTAATGACCGGATTTGCTTTTCCATCTCCTAGTAAGTTGACGATTTTTACGGGAACCATCTCCATGTCATTCGGCGCACCAGTCCCGTCATCATTCAAACGGTTCGCCATCTTTTGCTGCTTCCGGATTGCTGAACCCTGATCTGCCTGATTCGTTTGCACTTGTACTCCATCATCGATGGAATACGTGGCCGTGCCGGCATTAATCGCTGGAGCGAGCAAAACCTCATTCTCGGCAGCCAAATGGACGCCTTGGGCCGTGGTCATTCGATTATTCATGACTCGACCACTCCCAGTCATCTTGGCCGATTGACCGGCATTAGTCCAAGTAGGGGATTTCGTATTGGATTGATCGCCACCCCACCAAGCCAACTGCATCATATGACGTTGAAGTGCTGATTCCACGTAAGCTGCCGCTAATTGGTCCGACTGGTCAGAGAGGATGTCGATCGCCCAAGGAATTGCCTGTGTCGACGCATCGGTCGATTCTGAAGTCGTTGCTATCTTGATCACCAAACAAGCCTTGATCTCTCCCCTTTGAATCAAATCTTTGGCCTGTTGATGCGGAGTGACCGATTCCGTCAGATCGACGAATTGCAGTTCACCTTGCTTCTTTAATACCTCGATCAATTTGATACTTTGATGATCCGACACCTCATCGATCACGCTAATGGAAATTTTTTTCTTGCGATCACTCTGCAACCCTCGGCCGAAAATCGTTGCGAAAATACTGAAAAAGACGATTGGCAAAAACAATGCCAATACCACCTCCCAGGGTCGATTAAGCCATTGGCGCATACTCATTGCAAAGATGCTCCAAACCACGCTGACTCCTCCTTATAAGCACCAAAAATCTGGGCGAACTTGTTTTTACACGTCCCGTAAATGCTTACCGGTCAAGGCAAGGAATACATCGTGCAGTGATGGAGGCTGCACTTCAATATCACGCACGATCACAGATTGTGCGCTCAATTGCTCGAGGATAGCGGGTAGGTATTGAGCCACATCATTCATCCTAAGTTCCACCACCTGCTCTTCGTCGGACCTGAAAACGATCTCTGGTTCCCATTTGCGAAGAAATCCGAATTCCCGTGGATGGTGTCGCAACGAATGCCCATCGATTCGTAAACGTACTGATCGCGATGGCCCCACCGACTGATCAATGAGTTCATCAATGGTTCCGTCGGCCACAACCCGTCCTCGATCCATAATTACCAAGCGATCACATTGCCATTCTGCCTCCTCCATATGATGAGTCGTCAAAAGAATGGAACAACCCTCTTCACTCAATGAATCAATCATCACATAGATTCGCTCGCGACTCTGGGGATCAACCCCAACGGTTGGCTCGTCCAATAATAGAACTCGCGGTGAATGCATGACCCCGCAGGCAAGATTGATCCTTCGTTTCATCCCACCAGAGAAATGACGCACGAGCTGCGAAGATCTATCTTTCAACCCTGTCCATTCCAAGGCCCAATGGATGCGATGCTTCAATTCGCGACCTCGCAATCCATGAAACCGCCCAAAGAAGTACAAATTTTGATAGGCAGACAGATCCTCGTAAATTGCTAATTCTTGTGGGACAATCCCGAGTGAAGGCGAAGTTCCGGTCGGTGCCATTGGTTCACCAAGTAGCACAATGTCTCCCTGATCAGCCCTTATGCGTCTCGCAATACAACGTACAAGAGTCGTCTTACCTGCACCATTGGGACCCAGCAGACCGAGTCGCTCCCCTTGATGAAGCTTGAAAACAACGCCATCAAGCGCATTGGTTTTACCAAACCGTTTACGGAGGTCTTGGATGGATAGAGCAGGGGTATCGTCAAGGATCCGAGAATTAGACAAAGCCTGAACTCGTTGTAATGACCGAGGAACAAAAAAGATTCAAGTCTAAGGACTCGGCAGCACGGGACACCGGCGTGACACAGAGAGTTACCTTCTTAGCGGAACGATGAATCTCGCTTCATTCTAACGCTCAAGTTTGCAGATAATGATTGGGATAAAGCTTTGCCAACAGGAAATCTCAATTGATGCGTCCCTATTGAATTCTGCTATTCAAAGATCTCGCGAATGCAACGGTTTCAGATTAGCGCGAGTGCAAGACCGTTAAAATGGGAAAAACAGAGGAAAAAACCGAGTCATCTAAGAAGCTCTCGATACAAGTCAGAGAATTGGTCGATGCAAGAACTTAGCAGCGGATCCTCGGGTTCGCATGATGAATGCTAGCAAAGGAATGCACCGTGCCGGACGTTGACGACAATCTTCGCCAATCCTCTGATTTTTATATGCCTGAAATTGGCGACTCCGAATATTCCAACGGTGCATCAAGTCCGTCGATCCTAGGAATTTGGCGTGTCGGAGAAACACTACAGAAAACGGATCAATCTCTCATTTCTCTGGGACAACCCGCAGATTCAACAGGTAGCCCGCGTTGGGATTACGTGATCAAGACCTTTCCGAACTCCATGAGTACTTGGACCGTCAAGAGACACGTCACGCAAGTCGCCGCGGTCGGAGAAAAAGTTACTCATCCCAACCTAATTGGATCACTCGATGCGTCCTCAACTAGCATCACGCCCTATTTAGTGATGCCAAGGCTTCACGCAGTAAGCATGCAATCACTCCTCAAGGGTCGTGAAAGCAAACCGCTTCCGGTAGCACTTTGGGTGACGCGACAGATTTCAGAAGCATTAATGGCCTTGCATCAGGCCGGATGGATTCACGGCAACATCACTCCTAATCACATCATGCTCCAATCGAATGGTCACGCAACGCTGATCGATTTAGGAATGACGCAAAAAACTCACACCTCAGTCACTCGATGCCAAGGGATCGATCGAAAATTCGCATCGCCCGAGTCGCTATCCGGTGAGATTGCGGCAATGCCGGCAATGGACATTTTTTCGCTCGGACGAATACTGTGGCAGTGGCTGACAGTAGCAACTTCGAGCGGACCTTCTCTGTTGGAACAGGTGGCGATGCTGGTCGAAGCGATGTTGTCGCCTGATCCAAACGATCGCCCAGAAATCCAATCAGTCGTGGAGCAATTAAAGCAACTAGAATTCGCGGCGTTGGAACGGCATATCGGGCCTAGTGCATTACCAAGAGCAGCTTAGCGGAACACTACGCCTACTCGGTGATGAAATATTGAGCGATGGGATATCATTCAATCTCATCGCTAGCCGCTTCTTCTTGAGGCAAAGCGTTGGGAAGAAAAGAGGTATCGAAACAATCTGCAGCGGAAACCTTCCCCGCCTCGGAAGGATCGATAGCCTCCATCTGAGTAATCAAGCGTTCCCAACGCTCCATGGTCATTTGCCCGAGACTCTCAGCAGTCATCCCATCGGGGATGACCAACGAACGTAATTCCTTAACACCGTATTCAAGAGCTTCGGTTGTCATTCCATGCTCGTTGGCGGCGAGAATCATTGCGTTACCCTCTTGGGGATCCGACAGGTAATGCTGCCAGCCGTTACATGTCTCCCTCACGAAATCCCTAACCAACTCTGGCTGCTCGCGGATGATCTTTCCAGTTGTGATGAGAACGCTCGCATAGGGATTCCAACCAAGATCACTTACCATCAAACGCCGAACCGCAACTCCTTGCTGCTCGGCAAGAAGAGGCTCGGCAAATGAGTAAGCCTGAATGGCGATATTTTTATCAGCAACAAGTGACGCAACACTGCCGTGATAGGGAACGGTTTTCACTTTATCAAGGATTCCCATTCCTCGCATAAAATCCAGGAATGGCCTACCCGTTTGGCACTGCAGTGTGATTCCCTCCAGTTCCTCAAAGCTTCGAACTGCACTAGCTTCTTGAACGAGAATACACCTCGGGCTGTCCTGCATCGCCGCTGCTACTGCGACCACATCAAGTCCTTGACGACGGTACAGCACGACATCATCGGCGTTGGCAAATGCAAAATGAACTCTTCCTAGCTCTAGTTCCGGTGCAACAGGGGTCGCCCTACCGCCGGGTCGAATATCGACGCTCAAACCAGCTGCTTGATAAAGCCCTTCGGCCTCCGCTTGGTAAACACCACCGTGCTCCGCTTCCGGATACCAATTGAGTTGAACAGTGACAGCGCGATCGCCGTCACCTGTCTTCACATCATCAAGTTGGTCATGTGATGAGGAACTGCAACCAACCAGACCCGATAAAACAACGCCAAACAAAATCGTTCGTAAACGCAACAACGGCAGCATAGGTTTGTCCAAATTCTGGAAGGAAGCAATCATCGACAACTTAGTGTGGTAGCCGGAATACCGATAACTCAAATGACTTATCTATTTTCTTCCCAAATCTTGGAAAAATCAATCGAACAGCCTCTCGGACCTAGAATCCATCAAAAATCGCCAGTCTCCAATGAGATGAATGACTTGCGAAGCGACGGTAAAAGGTCCATTTTCAAGGTTGAACCCACCGTCGAAGAATGGTTGCAGCAATCAATTGCACCATTCCGAATAGTGCTAAGCCAAGCAGTGCAGAGCAGAACAAGGCTGCAATCAAGGCATCCGTCTTTGCCAATGCCTGCCAACCGGTCATTAAAGTCCCAAGACCATCATATGCGGTACCGTTGCCTACAAAAAATTCTGCGACGATCGCTCCAATTACCGCCAACGCTGCGCTTGTCTTAGTACTAAGAACCAGATGCCCTACGGCCGAGGGTAATTGCAGAGAGCGAAGTGTTCTTAAACGCCCAACTTTATAAAGTCGAAAAAGATCTCTCACATCGCGATCCATGGACAACAAGCCAGTCGTCACGCCATTCACAATCGGAAACAAGCACACAATGACAGTCACCATCACGACAGTTCGAAACGTGTAACCGCTCCAGATAATCAACAGCGGTGCTACGGCGACGACTGGCACCGTTTGCAACAAGATCATGTAAGGAAACAGGGCGAGGCGTAGCTTGCGTGACTGACTAAATAACATTGCAAGCAGTGAACCCAAAGCGACAGAAACGGCCAGTCCTGCAATTGATGCGATACCAGTCGAAATAATTCCTTTGAATAGAATCTCGCGATTCTCAACTCCTGCCGAAAAACACTGTCGGGGTGTTGGCAACAATGCCTTCGGTAGCTCGAAATGCCAAACCACTATCTCCCAGCTTATTAGCGAAGCGATCGCTACCCCCACAACTAAAGTGATGCTTAAAAGCAATTCTCTACGATCAGCAAATTTGATCACTTTTCCCGTTACCCTGCCTCAGACCCACGAAGTGCGCGACTCACACGACGATAAAGCTCACCAAATTCGGAAGATGTTCGAATCGCCTCATCTCGAGGCCAAGGAAGCAGATTTTCAATTACCTCTCTTCGCTGACCATCCTGGATCACTGCGATTCGATGTGAAAGCAACACGGCCTCGGAAATGTTATGCGTGACCATCACCGCAGTAAATTTCTGCTGACTCCATAACTGAAGCAACATTTCACCGAGTTGATCACGTAAAACTTCGTCCAATGCCGCAAACGGTTCATCCAACAACAAAACGCTAGGCTGTGTTACCAAAGCTCTAGCGATGGAAACTCGCATCTTCATCCCGCCAGATAACTCTCGAGGATAGAGATTCATCGCATGTCCTAATCCGACATCCCGCAATCTTTGTTCCGCGATCGCTTCACGTTCTCTGCGACTCTGTGACGCATGACCGCCTTTACATAATAGCTCCAATGGAAGAGCAACATTCTTCAATGTGGTTCGCCAAGGTAGCAGAGTCGGCTGCTGAAAAACAAAGGCGATCTGACCTTTGTCCGCTTCAATGGACGGCTGGGTTTTAACTTCGCCACGTGTAGGCTTTTGCAACCCAGCAAGCACTCGTAACAACGTGGTCTTACCACAACCGCTCGGCCCTACGAGACTGAGAATTTCGCCCGGGGGCACTTCAAGTGACACATCACTTAATGCCTCAAAACCTCCGGAAAATCGAACCGTCAGTTCAGTGCAGGTGATCGATGCGCCGTTTTTCTGTAGTGGGATCAAGGTACAGGCTGGATAGTCGTGGAAATCGCAGAAACAGCATCAAGAAGATTCCCTGATGGCTGCAGTTCTAAATCTGCTCCGGCAACCGTCATAACAACGCTACGCGGGCTCACAGATTTCACCATCCCCTGAACGGTTCCGATCTCAAAAGCATCACCGACTTTTAGCTTAATCGTTTCATCCTTGGTTCTAACGTGCAGCCATGCGGTCCATTCATCACGCCCTTGAACCAGTGCCGTCAGAACGGTTTGGGATGCATCATCGAAGCCCACTGTGGGTTCGGGCTCAGGTTCGGGTGGTGGTGGGTCTAAAACTTTCACGAGTAAACGGTGTTCAGATGAACGACTAGGGTAGCCATCATCCGTCGCCCGTACCGTCACATCAAACTGCGTTGTCTGATCACTTCGAATTCTTAAAGTTCCGCTGCGCGAATCAATGGAAACGAACTCGTAAGGCCCTTCCACTAATTCATATCGCATCGATTGCCCCTCAGGATCATTGAACGCCAATGGAGCGGGGGTATCGCGTCCGACTACCGCCTCTAATTGAGACTGTCCGCTAAAGCGTGGTGGTTGATTTGGTGGTTCATACAAGTTCCGATTCATAATCGGATCAAGGTAGTCCGCCAATTCACCTTGAATTCTCCACGAGGCGTCTTCTCTCGTTGGGAGCTCGTTGGGAGCTCCTAGCAATGCAATCGCATCGATTGACAGTTCTAACTGAAAACCACCTTGTCGGTTTTTCCTCAATGAAAGATCACGAATGCGATGCAGATAATCTTTCGAATAAAACGAATACATTAATTTCAAAACGCCGGGAACGTCTGAATTACCTCGAATGCGAAAGTCCAGCAGTTGATACAAACCTCCGATCGTTCTTGAGCTGTTCGCGTCAACCAATGCTTCGGTAAGGTCGCTATCGTGAACGAGATCTAACAGCCACTGTTGGTACTGGCTTTGTGCCTGCTCGGGATCACCCGGCAATGACCGAAGCATGTACTCGCCCATTTGTCGGTTGGCAAACTCACCCTGAAGTCTTTTTCGTTCAGCTGGGCTTGAGTGGTTACCAATTGATCAATCTGACTTTGCCGGGACTCAATCGCGGCATTGTACTTTCCAAATCCCCACCAAACGCCGGTGGCAACCAAAAGACCCGCGACCAAGATGGATAGAAATCTCTCTCTTTCGTTCATCGCTGACCCTCTGCATCAATTGCTTTCGCTACTTCGAGGCCTTGATTAGCCTCGGAGTTTTCGGTTTGAATACTGCCCTCTTGCGGAACAGGCATGGTTGAATCTTGCGTGGGAGCGTTAGAACTCCCCTCTTCTGAATCTTCTTGATTTGACTTTACGTCCGACGGGATCTCGCTACCCTCACTCGGTTTGTCATTATCACCACTAGATGCCCCCGTATTTTCCGTTTCCCCAGGTTTTCGATCTTCTGCAACTGAAGCCTGTGCACCGGTAACAACCTCAGCACTTGTGTCGGTAGCGTCTGCAGTTGCGGGCGATGAATCTGCCGATTGTGTCGCAATCGCGTCTGACGGCTCACCGTTAACTTGAACCTCTTGCTCAGATTGCTGTGGTACTTGAGGATTTTCTACCGTCGTTCCCTCTGTTTCGACAACAGAATTATTAACATCCGTCTCTGATGTCATTTCCGATGCCATCTGCTGACTGATACCGATATAACGCGAATCGCGTATCGACGATCCTGTTACCGAGATTGATTCACTGAATTCCCAACGATAAGCATCTTCCGTTTTCTGCTCGCTGGCGCCGGTTCCATTGACTTGATGGTTTTCATCACGAAGAGCCTTTTCAAACTCATCAATGATTGCTGGATTAACCGCACCACCTTCGATCTTCAGTACGCCACCCCCGGTTCTAGCATTCACTCCTGCTGAGACACCTCGGATGATCATCTGATCCGAGGGAGGCATTTCCACCGCCATCCTTCGAATCTCTTGTAACCAGTTCACATCGCCGTCAAGAAAAGCGTCCACCGTTTCGGTTTTGGCGAGGCTCTCATCAGCGAGTTTGATATCGGGCTGCATCGCAGCATTACTGTCTCGCAACTCCGCAATTTGTTTGTCCAAAGAAGCGATTTGCCCATAAATCGATAAAGCAAGCAGTACACCAGCAGCAACCGGAACGCCGGCAATGACGATTTTCTTATAAGGACTCTCTGTCTTGATTTCGGGCTTTCTCGGATTCAGAAAATCGATCAAGCGATCGGGTGCAACCTCATCGGCGAGCAGAAGACCGAGAAGCGGTGCGAGACGCCCAACGTGCTCAGGAAGATCCGTTTTTCGATCGACCTCAACCAATTCAAATGGGTTAACAATTTGAACGCTGCAGCCAGAAGTTTCCTCAAGCATGGGAATTTCCACAGCGTGAACTTGTGAAGTGCCCCATAGCACGACGCTTTGCAACCGATTAATCACACCGCAAGCGATAAGACTCCGTTTCAGCTCTCCCGCGAGAGCTTTTCCTCGAGCATTATCACTGCTCGGCATCCGAACGGTTCTCACAAAAACAACCTTGCCATCTCGAGCGATCACAATCTCTGCACTATCTGACAACAAGTCAATCAAAGCGACCTCACCGCTCTGACTTTCACCTTGAAGTGACAAATAAAGTGCTGCGGCTGCGAGGGGACGCAATGCGATTCTCTTGAGCGACAAACTCGCCTTTTCAACACATTGGCGAATCGAATCTAGGTTCTGCGGAGCGACCGCAGCCGCAATGACTTCCACCCCAGAATCACGTTGCTTCGTGATCAGATAATCCACAACGGAACTATCACCAATGTTGGCAAAGCTACGAAGCGATTGAAAACGAACCATATCAGGAAGCTCTTCCTGCGGCACAGGTGGCAATTGCAATTCGCGGAGCTCTGCTTTGCCTCGACCAATTGCAATTAGTGTCTCTGCTTCAGACAAACCTGCACTTGAAAATTCCGTTATGAGAACGTCTTGGGGGGATCGCCCATTGATTTCAATGATTTTTGCTTCGATGACTTTGACCGACCGTCCGCTGCACTGCGCAGAGACGTATCGCAACTCATGTTCATCCCAGTCGATCGCCAGTTTCTTTACCATTTGATTCTCTATTTTTTGCCGAAGGCTCTCATCGGTTCGATAAGTCTCGGATTCACCCCATGACCACAAGGAAACGAGCGGAATCGATCGTCAAAACAACGACTCTTGTTCCACGCACATCTTACTTACTCAACCTGAGAGAGCGATGACCGAAGTCCAAGGACAGAAAGATCAAATCCTCTACCCAGATGACTAAGATCCCTCCAAGCAATCACTTTTGGGTTTATCGACGTTGCATCAATAACCACATCGGCTCGGTGCGAGACGCCGGTAGCTTCGAAATAACCGATAATTTGGGCGCGGTAAACGTTGCCACCACCCGTCCACAGAGGAGTAAGTAATCTCATTTGCTCCAGAGTAATTAACCCCTCCACCAGCGGCCAAGTTTCGAATTGTCGATTGGGATCGTCAGAATCCATGCTTCGAGCTTCCAATAAGCCCTGAACGATTTCCTCTGATAACAAGGGAATTCCATACAGCAATTCAGCAGGGCATTCATTGAGGTTTAACCGTCCAGGCATTACCTCTGCCGATTGTGTCGATAAGGCGTCCATCAGTAGCGGAAGAATGGCTGCAAGCGAAATTGGGTCAGAACCGATTGGAGATGAATAACGTCTGGCCTGATCACCTTGACCGATCGTCACTGTCGATCCGACCAAATCAAGAATCTGGGTTAGAGAGGTTCCTCCACCGCCAGTGAGATCCAAGTCGCTTAACAAATCGGCCGTCCATATCCCCCCATCTTGCGCTTGGGCGTTGTTGTTCTGCGAATTTGTATTTCCCGCAGTAGTAAGTGCGGCTGCAACCGAGTCTGACTGCCCACCAATCCGGTAGGCAATGATGTAACTGGCAAACAAATCATCACCTAACGCGTCGGTCAGCTCATCATACAGTAGTTCAAGGTCATCCTGATTGACATTTACTCGAAGAGAGCCGTCCGACTTTCGATTAGCCTCCGCTCCATGAACCGTAAGATAAGAGGCCCAGCCGAACGCCCCCGGCGTATCTGCCTTTACGCCAAATCGCTGCTGTTCGTCTGCATCGATTACACCATTACTATTGATGTCCGCGCCAAAAAGAAGGTTTGGG